>NZ_NHOX01000040.1:0-330702 GCF_002252745.1 Halorubrum sp. Ib24
CCGCCGTACGAGAAGCCGTGACCGAACACGCGGTCGGGGTCGACCGCCAGCGTCGCGTCGCCGGTGGTCACGAACGACCAGGACTCGCGGGCGAGCGCCGCGAGGTCGACCTCCTCGCGCCCCCCGATCGCCTGTCCCTCGCGGGTGAGGAAGAGCAGGTCGTCGATCAGCGACTCCATCCGGTCGACCGCGTCGCGGCACCGCTCGAAGTGCTCCGGATCGCCGGTCTCCTCCGCCAGATCGAGGTAGCCGTCGACGATCCCGAGCGGGTTCCGGACGTCGTGCGAGACGACGCGGGAGAACTCCTCCAGCTGGTCGCGCTGCCGCTGCATGCGTTCGGTCGCCTGCTTCCGGAACAGCTCGTAGCCGACCCACTGGGCCAACAGCTCCACGAACGTCTCCTCGTCCTCGGAGAAGAGACGGTCCCGCGCGTCCGTGTCGGCGAAACAGAAGGTCCCGTACACCTCGCGGTTGACAACGACCTTCGCGCCGATGTACGCCTCCAGCCCGAACTCCTCGTAGGCGGCGTCGCTCTCCCACCCCTCCACGCGGGCGTGCTGGACCGTCAGCGCGCCGTCCATGTCCACGGTCCGCCTGCAGTACGCCTTCGACAGCGGGCAGCTCCGCCCGGCCTGAAGCAGCTCGTGATCGCCGCGCGCGTCCACGATGACCTGCGTCTCGCCGTCGATCTCGGTGAGGAAGCCGGTCTCCACGTCGAGGTACGCGCGACCGAGATCCAGCAGGTCCGGGAGCTTCTCCTCGAAGGGACGCTCCTGGTCGGCTGTGATCCGGTACATGCGGCGGAGGGCGTCTCCCTCGGACAGTGCGTCACTCATCGTCGATCACGACCGCGATGTGTTATCCCCGTCTTCTCTCGGCTTAAACCGGACGGTGCCGGCCCGGGCGTTCGAGTTAAACCGGACGGTGCCACCCGGGCGTTCGTCGAATCCGGCCGGACCGACCGAAGCCGTCGGATACATGGGTCTCGCACGGTTGCTATCCCCATGGCTGCCGACGACCGCAACGCCTTCGAAGTGTACCGGGACCGGGTCGACCGTCCGCTCCTCCGGCTGTTCCGGGAGTACGGCGCCGGCGAGGCCCACTGGCTCGTGATCGGGATGGCCGCCAACGTCGTCGCCCGCGTCGCCGGACTGGTCCCGCCGGTCGTGCTCGGCGTCGCCATCGACGCCGTGTTCACGGGCGACGGCCCCTACACCCTCCCGATCGTCCCCGACGCGTGGCTCCCGACCGCGGGGCCGGCGCAGTTCCGCCTCTCGGTCGTCCTCATCGTCGGCTCCTTCCTCGTCACCGGCGTCTTCACGTGGATCTACGGGATCGCCGCGAACAACTTCGCGCACCGCGTGATGCACGCGGTCCGAACCGACTCCTTCGACCGGATGCAGCGGCTCGACATGACCTTCTTCGACGACAAGCAGACGGGCGAGGTGATGAGCGTCCTCAACAACGACGCCTCCAACCTCGAGGTCTTCCTCGACAACGCCCTCCAGAACTCGGCGCGGCTCGGCGTGATGGTCGCCGGCATCGCCGGCGTCCTCTTCTACTACAACTGGGAGCTCGCCTTAATCACCCTCTCGGCGATTCCCCTGATGATCCTCTTCACGCTCTGGTTCATGCGGGCCGTGGAGCCGCGGTACGTCGCCCAGCGCTCCGTGGTCGGCGACCTCAACACCGCTCTGGAGAACGCGCTCTCGGGCGTCGAGCTGGTGAAGACCTCCAACACCGAGCCGTACGAGAGCGAGCGCGTCGAGACGGCCTCCCACCAGTACTTCGAGCGGACGATGTCGATCCTCCGACTCAACTACGTCTACCGCCCCGGGATGGAGCTGTTCGCCGGCCTCGCGTTCGCCGCCACATTCGCGGTCGGCGGCTACTGGCTCTCGGCCGGGCCGCCGGGGCCGTTCACGACGACGCTCACGGTGGGGACGTTCGTCACGTTCGTCCTGCTCACCCAGCAGTTCGTCGCGCCGCTCGCCGAGGTGTCGAACATCATCGACCAGTACGAGAACGCGAAGGCGTCCTGCGAGCGCGTGTTCGGCCTCCGCGACATCCCGATCCGGATCACGGACGACGGCGACGCGGTCGCGCTCGGCGGCGAGAGCGGGAGCGCCCACGGAACCGACGGCGACGGAGGTCCCGGTGACGGCGACGCCCACACCCACGGCGGCGTCGCCGGCGCGGTCGAGTACGACGACGTCTCGTTCGCCTACCCCGAGAACGCGCTTGTCGACCCAGCCGACGCGGAGGAGGAGGTCATCACCGACGTCTCCTTCGCCGCCGATCCGGGCGACACCGTCGCCCTCGTGGGGCCGACCGGCGCCGGGAAGTCGACGCTCCTGAAGCTCCTCTTGCGCCTCTACGACGTCACCGACGGCGCGGTCCGGGTCGACGGGCACGACGTGCGCGACGTCGCCGTCGAGAGCCTGCGCTCCGCGGTCGGCTACGTCGCGCAGGACACCACGCTGTTCGACGGCACCATCGCCGAGAACGTCCGGTACGGGCGGTTCACGGGCGTCGACGACGACGTCGAGAGCGACGCGGTCCGCGAGCGGGTGATCGAGGCCGCCAAGGCCGCCGAGGCCCACGAGTTCATCGACTCGCTCCCGAACGGGTACGACACCCGGATCGGCGAGCAGGGCGTGAAGCTCTCGGGCGGCCAGCGCCAGCGCGTCGCCATCGCCCGCGTCGTCTTACAGGACCCCGCCATCCTCATCCTCGACGAGGCGACCTCCGCGGTCGACACCGAGACGGAGATGCTGATCCAGCGCTCGCTCGACGAGCTCGCGGCCGACCGAACCACGTTCGTCATCGCGCACCGCCTCTCGACGGTGACCGACGCCGACACGACCCTCGTGTTGGAGGACGGGGAGGTCGTCGAGCGCGGGACCCACGACGACCTGCTGGCGGCCGACGGGCTCTACGCGAAGCTCTGGGGGGTGCAGGCCGGCGAGATCGAGGAGCTGCCGGAGGCGTTCGTCGACCGCGCCCGCGAGCGCCACGTCGACCGCGCGGTCGAGCGGGCGATCGGTCAGGAGGCGGTCGAGAGCGAGACGCTCGACGACTGAACGAAAAAAGCACGGTCGACCGAACCGATCGGGTGAGAGCTGCCGACCGCCTCAGTCGTCGCCTGACGCCTGCTCGGTCGGATCGCTGACGGCGCCCGTGACGGCCTCGGCCGGCTCCGGGGGCTCGTCGCGCACGTCGGCGCCCTTGCCCTCGGCGATGACGTCGGCGTACGCGTCGGGGAAGACGCGGACGAAGTCGTTCAGCGTCGCCGCCCAGTCGTCGAGCAGCTCGGCCGCGCGGTCGCTGCCGGTGTACGCGCGGTGGTTCTCCACGAGCCGGCGCAGCATGCGCTCGTCCGAGTCGTCGAGCGTCGCCGAGACGGAGACCATCCCGCGGTTCACGCGCTCGTCGAACCGGTCGTCGGGGTCGTGCACGTAGGCGACGCCGCCGGACATCCCGGCCGCGAAATTCCGGCCCGTGTCGCCGAGCACGGCGACGACGCCGCCGGTCATGTACTCGCAGCCGTGGTCGCCGACGCCCTCGACGACCGCCCGTACGCCGGAGTTGCGGACGCCGAACCGCTCGCCGGCGACGCCGTTGACGTACACCTCGCCGTCCGTGGCGCCGTAGAGGCCGACGTTGCCGGCGACGACGTTCTCGGCCGGGTCGTAGCCGGCCTCCTCGGGGGTGTTGACCACGATCCGACCGCCCGAGAGCCCCTTTCCGAGGTAGTCGTTGGCGGCGCCGGTCAGCTCGAGGGTGACGCCGGACGCGAGGAACGCGCCGAAGCTCTGGCCGGCGTAGCCGTCGAACCGGCAGCTGATGGTGTCGTCCGGGAGCCCGTCGCCGCCGTGTTCGCTGACGACGCGGTTCGAGAGCGTCGCGCCGACCGCGCGGTCGACGTTCTCCACGTCGCGGGTGAGCGCGACGGGCGCGCCGTCCTCGATGGCCGGGGCCGCCTCGTCGATGAGGTCCCAGTCGAGCAGCGCCTCGATGTCGGCGTCGTCCTGCTCGCGCGTCTTGGTCCGGGCGTCGCCCGCGGGCTCGGCGATCACCGACGACAGGTCGAGGTGCTTCGCCTTCTCGTGGTCCGTCTCGCGCTGCGAGAGCAGCTCGGGGCGCCCGATGAACTCCTCGACCTCGGTGTAGCCGAGCTCCGCCATGAGCTCGCGGAGCTCCTGGGCGATGAACGTCATGTAGTTGATGACGTGGTCCGGCTGGCCGGGGAAGCGCTGGCGGAGGTCCTCCCGCTGGGTCGCGACGCCGACCGGACAGGTGTTCTCGTGGCACTGCCGGGCCATCACGCAGCCGGACGTGACGAGCGACGCCGTGCCGAACACGTACTCCTCCGCGCCCAGCGCGGCCGCGACCGCGACGTCGCGGCCGGTCTTGAGCCCGCCGTCCGCGGTGACGCGGATGCGGTCGCGCAGGCCGGTCGCGCGGAGCATCTGGTTCGTCTCGGCGAGCCCGAGCTCCCACGGGAGCCCCGCGTTCTTGATGGAGGTCTTCGGGGACGCGCCCGTCCCGCCGGAGTGCCCGGAGACGTGGACGACGTCCGCGTTCGCCTTCGCGACGCCCGCCGCGATGGTGCCGATGCCGGCCTCAGACACCAGCTTCACGTTGACGTCGGCGTCGGGGCTCGCGGCCTTCAAGTCGAAGATGAGCTGCTTGAGGTCCTCGATCGAGTAGATGTCGTGTTGCGGCGGCGGCGAGATGAGCCCGACGCCCGGCGTCGAACACCGGACGTGCGCGATCATCTCGTTGACCTTCTCGCCGGGGAGGTGGCCGCCCTCGCCGGGCTTGGACCCCTGCGCCATCTTGATCTGCAGCTCGTCCGCGCTCGCGAGGTAGTCGGCGGTGACGCCGAACCGGCCGGAGGCGACCTGCTTGACCGAACACGCCTTCTCGGTGCCGAACCGCTCCGGCGGCTCGCCGCCCTCGCCGGTGTTCGACTTCGCACCGATCCGGTTCATCGCGATCGCGTTGTTCTCGTGGGCCTCCGGCGAGATGCTCCCGAGGCTCATCGCGGCCGTCGAGAAGCGCTCGACGACCGACTCGACCGGCTCGACCTCGTCGACCGGCACCGGGTCGCGGTCCGACTCGAACTCGAGGAGTCCGCGAAGCGTCTGCAGCGCTTCGGACTGGTCGTTCACCAGCTCCGCGAACTCCTGATACTGCTCGTAGTCGCCGCCCCGGACCGCCTGCTGGAGCGTCCCGACCGTCTGCGGGTTCCAGCCGTGTTTGATCCCCGACGAGCGGTGCTCGTACTCGCCGGTGGTCTCCAGTTCGGGGTCGGCGCCGAACGCCATCGCGTGGCGCGTCCGGAGGTCGTCTTCGATCTCCCCGATCCCGATCCCCTCGGTGCGGATCTCGGTCCCCTCGAAGTACTCGCCGACGAACTCGGAGCTGAGTCCGACCGCCTCGAAGATCTGGGCGCCCTGGTACGACTCCATCGTCGAGATGCCCATCTTCGCCATCGTCTTGAGCAGCCCGTCCTCCAGAGCGCCCCGGTACGCCGCGAGCGCCTCCGCCTCGTCGGCCCCGTCGGGCCCCGCGACGACGTCGGAGATGGAGTCGTACGCGAGGTACGGGTCGACCGCGTCGGCGCCGTAGCCGACGAGCGTCGCGACGTGGTGTACCTCGTGCGGCTCGCCCGACTCGACGACGATGCCGGCGCGGTTCCGCAGCCCGTTCCGAACGAGGTGGTGGTGGGCCGCGCCGGTTGCCAGCAGGCTCGGGACGGCGAGCCGGTCGGGGCCGACCGCGCGGTCCGAGAGGACGACCACGTCGGTGCCGTCTCTGATCGCGGCCGCGACCTCGTTGCGGATCTCCGTCACGGCGTCGACGAGCGACGCCTCCCGATCGTACGTGATATCGACCGTCGCCGAGGAGAACGCCGGGCCCTCGCCGTCGACGGGCTCGCCGTCCAACGCCTTCAGCGCGGCCGTGTCGGCGTCGGTGAGTATCGCCGACTCCGAGACGATCTGCTCGGCGTGCTCGGGGGTCTCGTCGAGCAGGTTCCGCTGGTTCCCGATCCGGGTCTCCAGCGAGGTGACGAGCTCCTCGCGGATGTAGTCGATCGGCGGGTTCGACACCTGCGCGAACAGCTGCTTGAAATAGGTGAACAGGGGGCGGTCGACGTCGGCGAGCACCGACAGCGGCGTGTCGTCGCCCATCGACCCGACCGGATCCTTCCCGTCTTTCGCCATCGGCTCGACGAGGTGGTTCAGCGAGTCGGTGGTGTAGCCGAACGCGGCCTGGTGGGACCGGACGGTCATCTCGTCGTCGCTCTCGGCGTCGACTCCGCGGCCCTCGTCGCTCTCGACGTTGTCTCCGCTACCGACCTCGGCCGTGACCTCGTCGAGGCCGATCTGACGCTCGTCGACCCACTCGCCGTACTTCTCGTCGGTGAGCTCGTCGAACACCTCGTCGTCCGGGACGATCCGCCCCTCCTCGGGGTCGGCGACGAAGATTTCGCCGGGCTGGAGCCGCCCGCGGCGCCGGACGTCGGCGGGGTCGGTCGGCAGCGCGCCGACCTCGCTCCCGACGACGAGCCGGTTGTCGTCGGTCACCTCGTACCGGCACGGGCGGAGCCCGTTGCGGTCGAGGACGCCGGCCACGCGGTCGCCGTCGAAGCCGATGACGAGGGCGGGGCCGTCCCACGGCTCGACGAGCGAGGCGTGGTAGTCGTAGAAGTCGGTGCGGGCCGCGTCCATCAGGTCGTCGTCGCGGAACGCCTCCGGGATCAGCATCCGGAGGGTGTGCGGGAGGTCCCGGCCGGCCTGCAGGAGGAGTTCGACCGCGTTGTCGACGCTCGCGGTGTCGGACTGGTTCGGGTCGTCGATCACCGGCTTGATCGTGTCGAGCTCGGCGCCGAACGCCGGGTGGTCGAGGTCGTTCTCGCGGGCGCGCATCCAGTTGACGTTCCCGCGGATCGTGTTGAACTCGCCGTTGTGGACGATGTTACGGTACGGGTGCGCGAGGTGCCACGCCCCGAGCGTGTTCGTCGAGAACCGCGCGTGGACCAAGGCGACGTGGCTGGCGAAGCGCTCGTCGGTCAGGTCCGGGTAGTAGCCGGCGAGCTGCGAGCCCTTCAGCAGGCCCTTGTAGACGACGCGCTGGCGGTCGAGCGAGCAGACGTAGAATCGGCCGGCGCCGTCGACGTCGGCGACCGCGTTCTCGATCTCGCGTCGGGCGGCGTAGAGCGCGCGGTCGAAGCCGAGGAGCTCCGGGTCGACGTCGTCGGGGCGGGTCTCCTCGCTGGTGAACCGCTCGGCGAGGCCGGCCCCCTCGACGGGCGCGGCGAACAGCTGGGCGATCTCCGGCTCGGAGTCGAGCGCGGTCGCGCCGAGGTCCGCGTTGTCCGTCGGCACGGAGCGCCACGCGAGCACTTCCAGCCCGTAGACGGAGAACACCTCGGCGATGACGTCGTGGATCTCGGCCTGGACGCTCCCCTCGGTCGGCATGAAGACGGAGCCGACCGCGTACTCGTCGGGCAGGTCGGCGTCGACGACGTCGCGGAAGAAGCCGTCCGGGCGCGCGACCATGATGCCGGCCCCGTCGCCGGTGTTCTCCTCTGCGCCCGTGGTCCCGCGGTGCTCGAGGTTCTCCAGCAACCGGACCGCGTCGGTCACGGTCTCGTGGTTCGGGTCTCCGTCCAGGTCGACGATCCCGCCGATCCCGCAGTTCGACCGTTCGTCTGATACGTCCGCAAGCCCCCCACCGTGGCCCGAGGGTTCCGACTCCCCCCGGGTGTCACTACGTGGCTCGGTCATGTACACCACTCACAGATTATCACTTAAAGGTATAACCCTGATACGGGTAGGATCCATCGTACACACATTAGGGAATATAAGGTAATTATTCATCAGGGGTGAATAACACTCGATACGATCACGGTTCGATCACTTATATCCGAACTGAGGGGAGAAACTCCGTTCGAGTCGACGCTGACCGCGCCGAGACCGAGTTAGTTTCCGGAGATCGATCCGCTATCGTCAATCGGCGACGGTGCGGCATCGCCGGCCGTGACCGGATCGGTCGTCGACTCAAAACGCGCGGTCACTCGCGAAGCGGTGTGAACGTCCCGTTGATGTCCCACTCGTGGATGCAGTAGACCTCGCCCGGTTCGTCGGCGATCTGCCAGCCGGTGGCCTCATCGTCCCACCGCTCCCGGCGACCGCACAGCTCGCACTCGCGTTCCTGCGGCGGGGTGATGGTCACGCTCATACCCGACGGGAGGAGGCGATCCAGCAAAAGGATACCGCTGCGAGGGCGTCGCGGCGTCGCCTCACGGCTCCCGACCCCGTCGGCGCGCGGCGAGCCGCCCGGCGAGCAGGAACGCGACCACGGTGACGAGCGGACCGAACCCGGGGACGTCGTCGGCGGTCGTCCGGATCGGCGCGTCGTCGTAGGTCGGGGTCTGGGGTTCCGCGTCCGCCGCGTCCGATTTCGCCGTCGAATCTGAGCCCGCGCGCGATCGCGAGTCGCCCGCATTCGTCCCCGCGGCCTCGTCGGTACCGGATACCCCGTCGGTACCGGCGGCCTCGTCGCTCCCCGCGTCCGCGCCGGTCGTGCCGGCGCCACCGCGGTCCGCGCCCGTTTCGGAGCGCGCGATTTCACCTCCCGACGGGGCGGCGCCCGTATCGACGGGCACCGACGTACGCGAGACGGACGCGGGCGATCCGGTATGATTCTCGCGCGCGATCGGCCGGACGTCGGCGAGCGGACGGACGCCGAACTGGCCCCCGCTCACTCGGAGATCGGGCCGCGGCCCGGTACCGGTCGCGTCCCCCGGCGCCTCCGCCTTGCCGCCGCTCGGTTGGGAGCCCGTCTCGGGTGGCGACCCGGTCGGCCCGCCGCCGGTAGTTCCGCCTCCGCCTGTCGATGGGCCCCCGCCGGACGTCCCGCCGCCGGTCGGTTCGCCGACCGGTCCTCCGCCCTCCGGCCCGCCCGCGCTACCACCGCCCGCGCTACCACCGCCTCCGAGCGAGTCGCCACCCTCTGAGTCGCCGTCCGCCTCGTCCGGCGGCGGTACCTCGAACGTCAGCGTCGTCGACGCGCTGTGATCGCTCGCCGAGTCCGACGCGGCTTCGCGCAGTCGTTCGTCGGTCACCCGGAACTCCGCGGTGAAGTCCTCCCCGCCCGCGGGCGTCTCGTCGGTCGCGAGGGCGTCGTCGCCCTCTGCGATGAGGTAGAGTCCCTCGTCGTCGATGTGAACGGAGGAGTTCTTCGGAGCCGCTCCCACCGCGCCGGTTCTGTCGTCACCCGTCGCCGCCGAGAGCGTCGACGCGTTCGACCGCACGCCGAACGCGAGTCCGTCGAGCCGGGCTAGGTCGGCGCCCGACTCCGTGGTCGCGTTCCGCGCGGCCGGCAACCCGGTCAGTCCCGTGGCGTTGACGGCGTACACCACGGTGTCGTCCGCGGTGACGGTCGACGTCGGCGAGAGCGTTCCGTTCTCGATCGCTCGGCGCACCGCGCCGGCCGTCCCGAGAGCGTCCCGATCGAGGGTGGTCGTCGCGTAGGCGTTCAGCCCGCTCGTCGACCGATTCCCGACCGTGACAGTCGCCTCGTCGCTCGTCTCGGCGAGCCCCTGTGCGGAACGGACCTCGATCCGGTACTCTCCCGGCGGGAGCGTCCCGTTCGACACTGATGTGTCGACCGATTCGACGGTCGCCCCCGGTCCCGCGGTGACGAGGCTGTCCGTCAGCGATTCGTTACCGAATGCGTACGTGTTGAGTCCGATCGAAGTGCGTCCGGACGACGGTGTGGAGAGATTAGCAGTTGCGAGTGTGTTGTTCGTATATGCGTCAGAAATTTCTAAACTGACTTTGGGGGTATGATGATACAACATATAATCGGATTGTACTCCGCTTCTTGCTTCTTTCTTGATATCAGAAAATTCTACTTTTTGATCACTACCTCCAATTAACTTGAACTGGTTTTTCTTCTCAAATCCGCTGCCGGCGAGCGAATACTCACCTGTCTGCAAGCCAGTTGTATTAAAAATCACATTCTCTGTGTCATCCAGATAGGTTCCTAATCCAACTATTTTTGAAGTGTTATTTGTTACTCTCTTATGTAACTTAATAGAACTTGTTGAGGATGAGTTATTGTTGAAAAGAATAACTTCTCCAGAATACAACTGCCTGCCAGTGTAATTCGTGTCATTGAACTCACGATCAAGCTTGCTACCATTGTTTACTTGTGAGGGTAAACTGGAAATGCGTATATTCGCACTGTCTGACACATCTCCCTCTACAAATTGACCTTTTATATCGGAATTTGGTAATCGTTTCGTTGAGGTCAAATTAACAGGTTTGTCTAATTCTTGTCCCTTCGCAAGCCGGACAGTTGCTACGTATTGATTACTGTGCCAAATTCTACTTTTATTTCCATCAGCGTCTCTAACGGGGATTTTGACCCCACTGTTCATACCAACAAGAACATCAGAGTACCCAACATATTCGTCATAGATAATTTTATTATTAGCGGTGATCGGATGGATAGAAATAATATATGGAGTGTTCATCCCGATCGTGTCTCGTACTTCAGATGTTGCTACAGAGATGTTGGCTACTCTTCCTTCACTATATTCTTGATTTTTAAACTCAACAGTACCTAAGTACACGTGCGCGCTTTCTTTATCAATTGCAGACTCTTTCGCCTGATCAGATAGCTTTGTATTGATCATGTCCTGATCAATGCTAATTCTCTCACTCGGTATGAGGTACACCTCAATCTCCCCACCAAGATTTGATGTATTGAGTGAAATCTTGTCTTTACTGTTTATCTCTCTCACTGTGAGGGAGTTATAACCAACAATGTCGCTATCTTCTCCGTCAGTAATGACAACAGTTGAATTTATTTCTGAATCAATTTTACTGGTTGTCACTCCAGATTCGGTTCTGCTGTTTCTAACAAAATTCGTAGAAACTGTTGCCTGATCTTGAACGATGATAGAGCCATTAACAGAATCAAAATCTCCTGAATTTGATATATTGAGCGACCGACTCCCATTCGTTTCCGCAGCCGCCAGAGTCACCCCAACTGCGACAGCCGAAAGTCCGATAACGCAGATGACTAGGAGTGCCGTCAATCGGCGTTGGATTGAGTTTCTTGGATCCATCGTAACGACCCACAATCGACGGAGCCGCGGCTAGGAGAGCGCCCGAGTCGTGGGAATCGCCGAGCTCGCAACCCTGCCGTCGGCTGGTCTTCGTGGAACACGCTCACTCGGTTGATTGTTTATTAAAGGATTAACGGACGCAGAAGCTTCTAATCGCGGAAACAACGACGATATAATCGCTTCGGCTCCGGCGATCCGAGCGGCCGCTCTGCGTCGCTAGAGCGCTCGAAAAGACGGGACTGGCGCGCTGGCGGTCGGGCTAGTGTTCGACCTGTTCCATCAGCGAGAGGAGGGTGTCCCGGGCGTCGACCGCGGTCGCGTGGACGCCGACGAGCGCGACCACGTCCCCGTCGTGTTGGACGGTCGCGACGTAGAGGAACGCCGGGACGTCCTCGGTACTCCCGCTCTGGTTGTTCCCGGTCTCGACCGCCGCGTTTATCGTGGTTTCGAGGACCGACACCTCGGTCTCCTGTCCGAGGACGGTCCGCGTCTCGGAGCCGCGGTTCTCGATGTCCTCGGCCTCCACGTCGGTGCCCTCGCCGCCGATTCCGCGCTGGTCGGCCTGTTCTAATAGCCGGCGGATCAGCTCCGCGTCGTCCGCGCTGACGAGAGGGTTGACCGACTGGCCACCGACCGCCGCGTCCGGCGTACTCGCCACGAACAGCGCCGACCCGTTCTCTTGGTTCTCGTACCCGGCGACCCAGGTCGTCGCCGACACCTGGGCGTTCACGCCGGCCACGTCGAACTCCTGCTCGATGGTGAACGACTCCGGCTCCTCGCCTTCGTATCCCGCATCCGAGGCCGCTTCCGACGGGACCCGAGCCGGGTCCGCGTCGTACTCGTAGCTCCCGTCCTCGCCCCCGGCGCAGCCGGCGACGGCGACGGACGTCGATGCGGCAATCGCCGCGAGCAGTCCACGTCTGTGCATGAGCAGTGTTAGGCCCGCTGTAACGCTTAAGCGTATCGGCGTGAGGTTTCCTGTCTGATAATCGACGGCGCAGGTTTGGTGTCAGGCCAACGAACGAAGAACCCGCGTTTGGTGTCAGCCCCGCGAACGAAGGCACAAAGTTCACGGTGTGGCGTGCGCGAGGTGAGCCAAATGGAACGCCGAGGACAGACAGGGCTGGTGGAAGCGCTCCTCCTTGACGTGGTTCGACTCCACGAGACGTGGATGGAGGTCGTCTTCCCGAGACAGCTCGATCCGAGCGCGGTGCTGGGGAAGTGGAAACCGGAGACCGCCGTCCAGACGGTCGGCTATTACGTCTGGGCGATACTCGGCGGACCGCTCGTCGCGGTCGCTTACCCGCTCCTGCTCGTCGGATTCGCCACGCGGTTCTACGCCGCGAAACTCGACTCGGCGGTGGCCCGCTTCGGCGTGCTCGGCGCCGTCCTCGTCGCGACGCTGGTCTGGGGGTCGCTCACACTCCTCGCGCACTTTCAACTACCGACCGAGGTGATGCTCGGGATCGGCGGCGCCAGCGTCGTCGCGGTCGTCTCCCCGGGCGCGGCCGCCGGGTTCTCGAAGGTCGGCGGACGGTTCGTCAGCGTCCTCCTCGCGTACCCGTTCGCGATGACGGCCATCTTCCTCCCGCCGGTGGTCGCCGGGCTCCTCACGCCCTCTATCTCGAACTTGGTGCTCGATCCGAGCTACGACCTCGCGGTCTGGATCCTCGACACGTTCCTCGCCGTCGGCGGGATCAACGAGACGCTCCGCGGCGCCTTCGACTTGGAGACGTTCGGCGACCAGTGGGGCGTCGCCGGCCTGGGCTACGTCCTGATGTGGCTGGGCATCTCCGTCCCGCTCGGGTGGTTCCTCGGCGTGCTCGTCTCGCTCGCGAACCTGATCCGGCCGCAGTCCGACGCCTGAATCCCGCACTGGTCGACACCCGTCGCGGTCGAAGCGCCCACTTGTCCGCTCGAAGGCGCCTCAGGCGTGCTTTTCGTTGCTCCCGCCGCCCGAGATCGGCTCCGGAATCGGACCGGCGTCGACACCGGCGCCGCCGGTCCCCCGCGAGGTGGGCACGCGTGGCGACCGTGCGGTGCCGCTACCGGTCCACGCCAGAGTAAAATGGGTGACCGTTCAATCGCAGGCGTGTCACTCGAACGCTCTCAGGCACCCGATTTCACGCTCGAATCCACGGCCGGCGAGAAAGTAACTCTTTCTGATACTTTGGAGGACGGTCCGAGTGTCGTGCTGATCAACCGCGGGCACTGGTGTAGTTTCTGTGCGGAACAGCTCCAGACCTTCAGCGAGGTCTCCTACGACCTCTGGTTCAACGACGGCGTGGACATCCTCCCTGTCGTGACCGATTCGATCGGGCCGCTCACAGAGATGCGCGACCGGTACGATCTCGACGTTCAGTTGCTTAGCGACCCCGGCGGCGAGGTCGCGTCGCAGTACAGCGGGACCGAAGAGACCGGCAGGGGGACCACGGGAATCGCCGCGACGTACGTGATCGACGGCGACGGTAACGTCCGGTACGAACAGGTCGCCGACCACCCGGGCGATCGGACTTACGGTAACTTCGTGCGCTACTTCATCCGTGGGGACTTCGCCGATCCGTTCGACGGGTAACTGCTACATCGGTCCTTTCGACCGGTGGACGATGCGATCACGCTCTCGCTTCGGAACCGGAAGCGCTTGTTCACGCCGATCAGGTCTCGTCGTCGGCGTCGGGGTCGAACCGTTCGGCGGCGGTCCCGAACGAGAGTTCCTCCTGTTGACGACCGTTGCGGCTCTCTCGCTCCGCGATCGCCTCGGGATCCGGACTCGCGTCGTCGTCGATCCGCGCGAACGACTTGTGGACCTTCGTGTGGCACCAGCGACACAACGCGACCGTTATCTCGTGGGGGCCGGCCTCGCCCTCCTCGTCGCCGTCGGCGTTCCCGTTACCCGCCTCGCCGCCGCCCGCGCTCCCGTACGAGAGGTGGTGTTCCTCAACCAGCGGTCGCTCGTCGTCGTGGGCGATACGCACCTCTTCGAGCCCGCAGCGGTGACACTCGCGACCGTCGGTCGTCGAGCGGTAGTGGGGACATCGGCGCCAGGCGCCGTCGGGACCGACGTGGCAGGCGTAGCCGTCTGCGCGGCGGGCCGCGGCGAACGCCGGGTCGTCGCCGGCGCGCGTCAGCGCGAACCGACAGCGACCGTCGTCGGTCAGGTGGTCGCAGACGCCGGCGACCGCGTACGGGTCGTCGACGCCGACCGGGGTCCCGTCCGGCGTCCGTTCCATCTCAGATCAGGCTCGCGCCGTCGAGGTCGGTCCGTCCGTAGTCGACGTCGAGCAGCCGCAGGAGGGTCGGCGCGACGTCGAGGAGGTCCGCGTCCTCGATGTTCGAGTCCGGGTGGTCGATGAACAGGGCGGCGTCCTCGAACGTGTGCATCCCCGTCCGCGGGCCGTCCGGGTCGAACACCTCGTCGTGGGAGCGGAAGCCGGACTTGAGGTCGAACCCCTCGTTCGGGATGACGACGAGGTCCGGGGCGATCTCGTCGTGGTCGCCGCGGAAGACGGTCTCGCGCTCGACGACGCGCTTCGCGACCGGCTTCCCGTCGGGACCCTCCCACGCCTTGAGAGCATCCTGTAGCTCGGCGCGCACGGACTCGTACTCCGACTCGGGCACGACTCCTTCCGGTTCGCGCCCCTCCAAGTTGAGGTAGAACCGACCGGGAACGAGCGAGTAGGCGCGGGTGTCCTCGTCGATGTCGGTCAACGCGCCGTGGTCGGCGTCGCCGTACGAGAGCCAGCCCTCTCGCTCCAGCCACTCGTTGCAGTAGACGTCGTAGCGGAGCCGCGCGAACCCGTGGGTCGAGCCCACGACGAGGCGGACGTCGTCGGGGATCGCCTTCCGGATCGCGCCGATGTGCTCGTCGAGCGCGGCGTAGAACTCCAGGAGCTCCTCGCGGTACGCCCCGTCCTCCGCGTAATCGCCCCACAGGAAGTGGTTGATCCGGTCCGGCGCCGTGAACACGCCGACGAACAGGTCCCAGTCGTCGCGCTCGACGTACCGGGAGAAGGCGGCCGCGCGGGCGTCGAGCGTCTCCCGCGCGTGCTCGACGAACTCCGATTTGTCCGCCTTGTGCCCCAGCTTCGCGTTCACCGACAGCCGGTAGTCGCTCTCGGTGAGGTACTCCCGGAGCTCGTCGGGGTGGGCGGCCTTGTCCACGTCGGGCGAGAGGTAGCCCGACACCATCCGCTGAACCGTCCGCTGGGGCGGGAACGTGACGGGGACGTTCATCACCGTCGCGTCGAGTCCGGCGTCGGTGGCGCGGTCCCACACGCGGGTCGACTGGACGTCCCGGCCCATCGGCACGTAGGTGTCGTAGGACCCGATCTCTCGGTCCTGAAACCCGAACACGCCGGTTTCGCCGGGGTTCTGGCCGCTGGTCAGGACGGGCCAGCACGCGCTCGACTCCGGCGGCACGGCGCTGTCGATCGCTCCGCCGTCGCCGTCGTCGGCGATCGCCGACAGCGTCGGGAACGTGTCCGGGTTGTCGGCGACGAGACCGTACGGGAGACCGTCGATCCCGATGAACGCCACGCGCGGGGTGTCGTTCCCGCGTAACCGGTCGAAGAGGCCCATAGGGGTACATCCGGCGTGGAGGGCAAAAGGGTTGACATCGCCCCCAGTCGGCTCGGGACCCTTTTGAGGCCGCCCCACGAGGGTGACGCATGGAGACGCGACGCGCGCTGCTCGTCGACGCGTTCACGGACGAACCGCTTGCCGGGAACGTCGCCGGCGTTCTCCCGGACGCCGCGGGACTGAGCGACGATCGGATGGGGCGAGTCGCCGCCGAGCTCGGCGCCTCCGAGACCGCGTTCCGCTTCGAGGCGGGCGACGGCGCCGACGAGCGGCTCCGCTACTTCACCCCCTCCACGGAGGTCGATCTCTGCGGCCACGCCACGATCGCGAGCTACGCCGCGCTGTACGCCGCGGGGGAGATCGACGCCGGCGAGCGAACGCTCCGGACGAACGTCGGCGACCTCTCTATCCGCGTCGACGACGACGGCACCGTCTGGATGCGGCAGAACCCGCCGACTGTCGAGGCGGTGGACGAGACGGAACTCGACGCCGACCGGCTCGGCGACGCGCTCGGGATCGACCCCGCGGCCCTCCGGGACGTGGGGGCCGACCTCCCCGTCGCCGTCGCCTCGACCGGGCTCCCGTGGCTCGTCGTCCCCGTCAACTTCCTCGAACGCCTCGGGGAGGCGGAGCCCGACGCGGCCGCCGTCGAGGACATCTCGAACGCCCACGACGCCGCCGGGATCTACGCGTTCACGTTCGACGCGATCGACGCGGCGTCGACCCTCCACGGCCGGGCGTTCGCGCCCGCCGTCGGCGTCGCCGAGGACCCCGTGACGGGCACGGCCAGCGGCGCGGTCGGGGCGTACCTCCGGTCCGTCGACGCGTTCGACGGCGACTTCCCCGATGAGATCCGGTTCGAGCAGGGGCACTTCGTCGACCGCCCCGGGCACGTCAGGGTGCGAGTCGAGGGCGACGAGGTCCGGGTCGGCGGCCGCGCGGTCGTCTCGACCGAGGGGGAGCTGACGCTGCCGGCGGAACGCGAGGACGATATCATCGAGGCGTGAGCCGCGAGGGGGCGCCGTTCCGGGAAACGGGTCCGGGAATCCGTTTCGGGGGCGTCGGACGGAGCGATCGGCCCGGCGACGCCGGGCCGACCGGGAGCCGAACCCTTAGGTTCGCGCGAACCGTACCGCGGGCATGGAGTTCGACCTGCCCCGCGCGGCCGGTATCGTCGTGTTGATCGTCGCCCTCGGCACCGCCGGCGTCGCCGTCGGGACGCCGATGGGGTTCCAGACGACGCTGATGATGGTTCTCCCGTCGATGCTCGTCTTCGGCGCCATCGCGTTCGTCGTCGGAATGAAACACGGCGAGTTCCGCGCGACGCGGGCCTGAGCCGGCGGACCGATCCGAGTCCGGGCCCGGCCGCCCCGAACCACGGCGCTTTTTAAAACGCGACCGACTACCGAGAGCCGTGTTGCTCGGGTCGCCGCTCACGGAACTGCTGCTCCTCGTCGGGGGCGCCGCCCTCCTGTACGCTGGCGCCGAACTCCTCGTCAAGGGCGCCAGCGACCTGGCGCTCGCCGTCGGCCTGAAGGCGTCGACGGTCGGGGTCACCGTCATCGCGTTCGCGACGACCGCCCCCGAGCTGTTCGTCTCCCTCCTCGGCGCCGTCACCGTGTCGACGGACGTGGGGCTCGGGACGATCCTCGGGTCGAACATCGCGAACATCGGGCTCGTGTTGGGGGTCTCCGCGCTGATCCGGCCCCTCAACGTCTCCGAGACGGTGTTCGAGCGCCACGTTCCCTTCATGCTGCTCGCCGCGCTGCTGCTCGTGGGGCTCGGCTGGAACGGGCGCATCGGCCGACCGGGCGGACTCCTCCTGCTCGGGACGCTCGTGGCGTTCACCGTCGTGGTCATGCGCCGGATCCGGCAGACCCAGTCCGGCATCTCCACCGCGGAGCGCGCGGAGATGCCGGACGCCAGCCTCCGCGACGCCACCGCCGTGGTCGGCGGGATCGCCGCGCTGGTGCTCGGGTCGCGGTGGCTGATCGACGGCGGGGAGTCGCTGCTCTCCGCGGCCGGCTTCTCCGACATCTTCATCGGGCTCACGGTGCTCGCGCTGGGTACCTCGCTCCCCGAGCTGGCGGCGAGCGTCGTCGCCGCCGTACGCGGCGAGGCGGAGTTCAGCGTCGGCAACATCGTCGGATCGAACATCTACAACGTCCTCGCAGTCATCGGGATCATCGCGGTCATTCAGCCGATCGGCGTGAGCCCCGGCGTCCGCGGCTTCGAGTTCCCCGCGCTGCTCGCGTTCACCGTCGGGCTCGTCGGGATCATGTATCGCGGCGATCGGATCACCCGGGTCGACGGCGCGGTCCTCGTCGCCGGCTACGGCGTGTTCGCGTACCTGCTGTTCCCGTGACCGTCCACGGACTCGCCCCGGCGATCGCCCGGAATCGCCTCGACGCCGGTTGAAAATACCCCCGACACTCTCGGAAATCGCCTCATCACCGTCGGGAATCCCCCCGATGACCGTCTGGAACCGACGCCTATTCGGTCGCTCGTCACGGAACCGCGCCCGTGATAGCGATCGTCGTCAGCCGGGTCGACAGCGCGTCCGAACACATCGGCGAGCGCCTGCTCGCGGTCGGCGACTGGGAGGAGCGCGAGGACGAGACTCGCCCCGACGCCGCGGGCGGCGGGACCTACTACCGGACCGACGGGTTCGAGCTCCGGGAGTTCGACGACCTCCACATCGAGCTGGACGACCCGGCCGCCGCGTTCGGGAGCGACGCCGACGACGCCGATGACACAGGCGATGTCGATGATGCCGATGACAAAGGCGAGGCGGGCGACACAGGCGACGCCAATCCCGACTTCCTCGTCTTCGTCTCTAGGCACTCCGGGAAGACGGGGGAGCTGCTGACCGCCCACGTCACCGGCAACTTCGGGCCGGCGCCGTGCGGCGGCGAGCCGGAGACGCTCGCGAACGCCGCCCCCGGTGCGGAGAAGCGCGTCGTCGAGGCGCTGGCGGCGCACGCCCCCGAGGGGTATGACGTCGGCATCGAGTGCACCCACCACGGGCCGACGAGCGCCTCCGTCCCCTCGCTGTTCGTCGAACTCGGCTCCGACGAGCCCCAGTGGGAGGACCGGGAGGCGGCAGAGGCGGTCGCACGGGCGGTGCTCGACCTCCGCGGGACCGGGCCGGACCTCACGGGCGACGATGACGCCCGCGCGAGCGACGGTGCGGCTGACGTGATCGACGGTACGGCTGATGCGACCGACGGTGCGACCGACGCGGCCGACCCGGCCGACGCTCCGCCCCGCCACGTCGTCGGCTTCGGCGGCGGCCACTATGCGCCCCGGTTCACCCGGATCGTCCGCGAGACCGAGTGGGCCGTGGGCCACGTCGGCGCCGACTGGGCGCTCGGCGAGATGGGCGCGCCCGAGGCGAACCGCGAGACGATCGAGCAGGCGTTCGAGCGCAGCCGCGCGGACCGCGCCGTGATCGAGGGCGACAGGCCCGAGGTCGCGGCCGTCGTGGAGGGGCTCGGACACCGCGTCGTGAGCGAGACGTGGGTCCGGGAGGTGGGGGACCGCCCGCTCCCGCTGGTCGAGCGGTTGGAGACCGACCTCGCGACCGTCGACGAGGGACTCCGGTTCGGGGACGTCTCCCCCGCGGCGTCGGACGCCGACGCGGTCTCGGTCCGCGAGCTCCCCGCGGAGCTCCTGTCGCGGGCGCAGGGGATCGACCCGGAGGCGACCCGAGAGGCCGTGGCGGCGAACGCCGTCGCCTTCGACACGGAGCAGGCCGGCACTCGCGCGGCGGGGGCGGCCGCCTTCGCCGACCGCGCGGACACCCCCGCCTACGCCGACCTCGTCGCCGACCTCGCGGCGGTGCTCGGGGAGGGGTACGACGCCGTCGAGGTGGCGGACGACGCGGTCGTCGCCCGCGAGACCGCCTTCGACCCCGAACTGGCGCGGGACCGCGGCGTCCCGGAGGGACCGGCGTTCGGTCGGCTCGCCGACGGCGAGTCGGTCGCGGTCGACGGCGAGACGGTGACCCCGGACGAGGTGTCGCGGTCGCGGACGGAGCGGTTCCCGATCGACGTCGCGGACGTAGCAGAGTTCGCGGACGCAGAGGAGTGAAGCCGACGGCTCCCGCGCGCTCGCGCCGGTCTCTCGCCGTCTGACTCGCGTCAGACGATCGGGCAAAAATAAATACGTCCGGGTCGCAACCACACCACATAATGGATTCTATCGTGGAGGACGCCATCGACGAAGCCGAGGAATCTCCGGCGGACGACGCCGGAGAGACCGGCGCCGGCGCGAACGATGCCACCGCCGGTGCTCCGCCGCAGTCCGGAACGATGACCGACGACGAGCTGCAGGACGTCTTACAGGACCTCCAGACGAACATCACGGTCGTCGGCTGCGGCGGGGCCGGGGGCAACACGGTCAACCGAATGACCGAGGAGGGGATCCACGGGGCGAAGCTGGTCGCGGCCAACACCGACGTCCAACACCTCGTCAACATCGAGGCGGACACGAAGATCCTGATGGGCCAGCAGAAGACCCAGGGGCGCGGCGCCGGCTCCCTTCCGCAGGTCGGCGAGGAGGCCGCTATCGAGTCGCAAGAGGAGATCCAGGACGCGATCGACGGCTCCGACATGGTGTTCGTCACCGCCGGGCTCGGCGGGGGCACCGGCACGGGCTCCGCCCCCGTCGTCGCGAAGGCCGCCCGCGAGTCGGGCGCGCTCACCATCGCCATCGTCACGACCCCGTTCACCGCCGAGGGCGAAGTCCGCCGGACGAACGCCGAGGCGGTCCTCGAACGCCTCCGCGACGTGAGTGACACGGTCATCGTCGTCCCCAACGACCGCCTGCTCGACGCGGTCGGGAAGCTCCCGGTCCGACAGGCGTTCAAGGTGTCCGACGAGGTCCTCATGCGCTCGGTGAAGGGGATCACGGAGCTCATCACGATGCCCGGCCTGGTCAACCTCGACTTCGCCGACGTCCGCACGGTCATGGAGAAGGGCGGCGTCGCGATGATCGGCCTCGGCGAGTCCGACTCCGACTCGAAGGCGCAGGACTCCGTGAAGTCCGCGCTCCGGTCGCCGCTGCTCGACGTCGACATCTCCGGCGCGAACTCCGCGCTGGTCAACGTCACGGGCGGCACCGACATGTCCATCGAGGAGGCCGAGGGCGTCGTCGAGGAGATCTACGACCGGATCGACCCCGACGCGCGGATCATCTGGGGTACCTCCGTCGACGACGAGCTGGAGGGCGAGATGCGCACCATGATCGTCGTGACCGGCGTCGAGTCGCCGCAGATCTACGGTCGGAACGGCGAGCCGCCGGAGGGAGCGGCGGCGGAGATGGAAGACATCGACTACGTGGAGTGACGCGTCGCCGCGTCCAGTCCCGATAGCGTTCCTTCTCGCGGTTTCCCGCGATCCCGGCGGATCGCCCCGCATCAAAAGGTAAAAACCGTCTCGACTCAAACCCCGTCGTAACATGGACGTTCCGTACGACCTCAACAGCTACGTTCGCGTGCTGAAACTCGCGAGCACGCCGAGCACCGACGAGTTCCTCCAGGTGTCGAAGATCGCCGGCGCCGGCATCCTCCTCGTCGGCTTCATCGGCTTCCTGATGTTCGCGATCATGAGCCTTCTGCCGGGGGTCGGCGTCTGATGCCGATCTTCTCGGTCAAGACCACAGCGAGTCAGGAGCGCACCGTCGCGGACATGCTCGCGGAGAAGGAGATGCCGGAGATCCAGGCGGTCATCGCTCCCGACCAGCTCACGAGCTACGTGATGGTCGAGGCGACGGACGGCAGCGTGTTCGCCCGGATCCTCGACGAGATCCCCCACGCCCGCGGCGTCATCCAGGGCGGCGACGGACCGGCAGAGAGCCCCTTCTCCGAGGTGGAGCACTTCCTCTCGCCGACCCCCGACGTCGAGGGGATCGCCGAGGGCGACATCGTCGAGCTGATCGCCGGGCCGTTTAAAGGCGAGAAGGCCCGCGTCCAGCGCATCGACGAGGGGAAAGACCAGGTGACCGTCGAGCTGTACGAGGCGACGGTCCCGATCCCGGTCACCGTCCGCGGCGACCAGATCCGGGTGCTCGACTCCGACGAGCGCTGACCGGCCGGGTCGCGCTCGCTTTACCCAGCTCTCCTCTCACTCTTCGCCGCTCTCCTCCCCCTTTTCGGTCCCCGACTTCCCGACGGTCCGTCGGCAACGACAAGGGCTTTATTCGACGACGACCGACCGTTCGGTCATGTTCGGTCCCGGCGTGCCGGCGATCCTGAGCCTGGTCCCCGACACGTTCGCGTTCGCGTGGCTCGTCGCGATCCTCTTCGCCGCGTCGTGGCTGCTCGACAGCCGCGGGCTGGCCGCCGGTCGGTCGCTCGCGGCGGGCACCTGGGCGCTGTTCGGGCTCTTCTGGCTGACGACGGTGCCGTACTTCGCGTTCGAGCACCAGAGCTACGTCGAGTCGATCCTGGCGCTCGTCGGCGTCCCGGCGTGCATCTACGCCGGCTACCTGCTGTACAACGGCCGCGCCTCGCTGTTCACGCTCACGCGGGCCATCTCGCTCATGCTGTTCATCTACCTCCCGTTCGAGACCATCCCGGCGTTCTCGCTCGCCGGCGTCGCGTTCCCCGAGCCGCGTCGGGTCCTCATCGAGGCCGTCGCCACCCAGACCGGGTTCCTCATCGACCTCCTCGGCTACGCGCCGGAGCGCGTGACGAGCTACGAGGGGTACGACGCGGCGTACGCGTGGACGCTCCCCGACGGTCACACGGTCACTATCCACGTCGTCCTGGCGTGTACGGGGCTCGGCAGCATGGCCATCTTCGGCGGTCTCGTCGCCGCCGTGCGGGCGCCGCTCTCGCGCAAGCTCCGGGCGCTCGCGGTGTCGATCCCGCTCATCTACGTGCTCAACATCTTCCGGACGACGTTCATCTCCGTCGTCGCGGGCAACCAGTACATGCAGTGGCAGACCGACCTCGTGCTCGCGATGTTCGGCGCGACCGACCCGTACCGGGTTTCCTTCCTCATCTCCGACCGGATCATGAGCCAGCTCCTCGCTGTCGTCGCGCTGATCGGGATCACGTTCCTCGCGGTGCGGGAGCTCCCGGAGCTGGCCGTCATCCTCGAGGACGTGCTCTACCTCCTCACGGGGGAGGAACACGACCTGACGGAGTCGCTGGACCTGCCGCGGGAGCCGACGAACCGCTGAGCCGACGACCCGCCGACGCCGACGCTCACCCGCCGTCGACGTCGGGATCGGCACTGCGGCGCCGGCCGGACCGGCGGCGCGTCCCGCCGACATATATACTAATATATAGCAAACTATAGCCGTACTCACGATATATCCCGCCGTATGAAACGACGGGACCGGCGGGTGCGGCGGCGACCTGATCGGCGAGGTGGTCGGTCGTGATCGACCCGGTCGATCCGTCGCCCTACCTCCAGAGCAACGTCGCGAAGCTCGTCTTGGCGACCCTCCTCGGGATGTTCCTCGGGCTGGAGCGCGAGTGGTCGCAGAAGTCGGCGGGCATCCGGACGTTCTCACTGATCAGCCTCGCGGCGGCGGTGTTCTCGGTGCTGGGCGAGCCGGGGCTACTCGTCGTCGGTGGGGCGCTGATCGTCGCCAGCGCGGTTCTCCTGGCGGTTCGGAGCTTCGTCGAGGAGAAGGTCGACAGCCTCTCGCTCACCACGTCAGTGTCGATGCTCGTCACGTACGGGGTGGGCGTCCTCGTCGCTCAAGCGCTCTTCATCGAGGCGGTGACGGTGGCGGTGCTCTCCTCGCTGCTCCTCGTGTTGAAGCGGGAGCTCCACCAGTTCGCGTGGGGGCTCTCCCGCGAGGAGGTCCGCAGCGCGGTGGAGTTCACCATCCTCGCGTTCGTCGTCTTCCCCCTGCTCCCGGCCGAGACGATCGACCCGTGGGGGGCGGTTCAGCCGCGACTCATCTGGTCGCTCGTCGTCGCGGTCAGCGCCATCGGCTTCGTCAACTACGTGCTCGTGAAGCGGTACCAGGGGCGCGGCTACGCGGTGACCGGCTTCTTCGGCGGGCTCGTGAACTCGACGGCGGTGGTCGCGGAGATGGCGAAGCGCGCGAAGGGGCGGGCGGACCTGCTCGACCTCGCGGTCGGGTCGATCCTGCTGGCGAACGCCGCGATGGCGCTCCGGAACGCCGCGGTCGTCGCCGCCTTCGTCCCGGAGGCCGCTTTGGTGGTCGGTGCGCCGCTCGGCGCGGTCACCGTCGCCGGCGTCCTGATCGCCGTGTGGCGCAGCGACTGGCGGACGACGATGGAGGCGGAGCTCACCTCCCCCTTCAGCCTGCGGAACGCCCTGACGTTCGGCGCGCTGTTCCTCGCGGTGCTGCTCGCCTCCGCCGGCGCGGAACGGGCCTTCGGCGCGGCCGGATTCGTCGCCACCTCGTTCCTCGCCGGGCTCGTCTCCTCCGGGACCGCGACGACGACCGCCGTCTCGCTGCTCGGGACCGGACAGATAACGGTCGACACCGCGGTCACGGGGGTCGTCGCCGGCACGGCCGCGAGCATCTTCGTCAAGACCGCGTTCGCGGCGAGCATCGCCCGGGATCTGGTCCGCCCGGTGCTGATCTGGAACCTCGTGCTGATCGCGGTCGGCGTCGCGGTCGGTGTTCCCCTGCTCCTGTTTTAAATCGGCGCGCGGCGGTTTCCGAGCGTCCCTCGACTCACGAGAGCTGCGCCGCCACGTCGGTCGACGAGACCATGCCGACGTAGTCATCGTCGACGACGGGGAGGTGTTTGACCCCGTACATCGTCATCATCGCCGCGACCTCCTCCATCATGAGGTCCGGCGTCACCGTTTCCACGTTCTCGGTCATCACGTCGCGAACGACGGATTCGTCTAGGTCGCGGCCGGCCGCGACGGCGCCGACGATGTCGCTCTGCGTGATGATACAGCCGCCCCCCGTCGTCACGACGAGCGCGCTGATGTCGTCGTCCGCCATCCGGCGCGCGGCCTCACGGAGCGGCTCGGTCCCCCCGATCGTCTCTAGCGGCGTCGACATGACCTCACTGACGCGGGTCCGGTCGTTCAGATCCATACCGTGTCGTGTGCTACCAGATCTGATTACTCTTCCGGTGCGATCTCCGCTCCCCCGTTCGACGGTCTCCGGGACGGGCGTCGGCGCGTCCGGGAAACGCGAGCGCGTTCGAACGAGCATATATACGCGTTCGCGCCCACATTGATCATATGTCGGGTATTCTCAGTTCGTTGAGGGACTTCGGGACGCGGTCGCTGCTTATCCACGCCATCATGTCGGTGACGCTCCCGGTGGGGTTCCTGATCGGTCTCACCGTGGACTCGCAGCTCGGGCTGGTGTCGTTCGTCGCGCTGTTGAACTTCACCGCGGGAATGTGGATCTGCCAGTCGATCCACTCGCTCGGCTCGGAGGCGAACGAGGACGGATACGACGGCGTCATCAACGAGATCAGAGCTTATGTCAAGTGACGACGGGATCGACGCCGCGCGGTTCGGGCGTCTCCTGTTGCTCATCGGGTTCGTCACGGCGGTCTCGCTGCTGACGTCCGCACAGGTCCTCCCGGGCGATCTGGTCTCCGTCGCCGTCGTCGCCATCGGGAGCGTCGCGCTCGTCACCGCGATAATCGGCTTCCTGATCGCGGCGGGGGCGACGTACGACGACCAGGTGAAGGCGTCGGGTCGCTAGCCGGCCGGCCGAGCGGCCGAGCCGCTCACTGACCGAGCCACCGAGTCGCTCACTGACCGAGCGACGCCTCGCCTCGGGGCTCACCGTCGTTCCGAAAGGTACGCCGTGAGGTCGGTCGTCGAGAGCATCCCGACCAACCGGTCGTCCCCGTCGACCACCGGTAAGTGCGTGTACCCCCGGCTCGTCGGGTCGGCGAGCTCCTCGACGGGGTCGTCGGGCGAGACGGTGACGACGTCCGTCGTCATGAACGTCTCAACGGAGGTCTCGTCCTCCGGGTCGTTCCGACGGACGAGCGAGACGAAATCAGTCGCGGTGATCCGCCCCGCGAGGCGCCCGTCGTCGACGACGAGCACGGAGCTCACTCCCGTCTCCAACATGCGCTTCGCCGCGTCCGCGGCGGCCGCTCCTCGGGGGATCGTGACGAGTTCGGTCGACATGAGCCGCTCGGCGGGCACGTCTGTCATGATCTTTGATAACGCGGGACAGGAATATCAAACGACCGGTCGGCGGACGGCGACCCCGCTCACTCCTCGACGAGCTCCGGCGAGGCGCCGGCGAGCCCGGCCAGCGCGTCGGCCTCGACGTGGTGGAGGTCGCCGGGGATCACGAGGAGGTGGAGCGGGTCGCCGAACTCCCGCTCGGAAAGCGCGCTCAGCCGGTCGGCGGCGACCACCCGTTCGGGCGAGCCCGCGCGAGCGACGACGACGGCCAGTTCGTCGCGCCAGCCGTCTGCGAGCAGCCCGGCGGCGACGTCGGCGGTCATGTACTCCTCGTGGTCCGGGTCGGGGCCGGTCGGCCCGGTGCCCACCTTGATGTCGAGGTAGACGACGGTGTGGAGGCCGCTCTCGCGGTTCGCCTCGATCGTCTCGACCACGCTCCCGGGGACGTCGTCGCCGCCGTGAGCGTACGGGAACGGGAGCGTCGTCGCCTTCCCGAACCGGTAGTTCTGGAGCCCGGTGAGACTCGACGCGGCCGACTGAGCGGTCACCCCGTGGATCACGCGCGTCTCGATCCCCCGCTCCTCGGCTCGCAGCCGGAGGTCCGTGTGCGTCGTCGAGATCATCGTGTCGCCGGCGGTACAGAAGGCGACGTCGCCCTCGGCGGCGGCCGAGAGGATCGCCTCCGGGTCGCGCTCGACCCCCTCCCGCGGCCGGACCTCGATCTCGACGTCGTGGTACGCCTCCAACTCACCGACGTCGGCGCCGACCAGCCGGCTGGTGTAGAACTCGGCGAAGACGCGGTCGGCGGCGCGCAGCGCCTCGCGCCCCTCGACGGTGACCGACCGTTCGTCGTAGAGTCCGAGCCCGATGAACGTGAGCATGTCCGCCGTCAGGCGGGCGGCGAGTAAAAGGGCGCGGAACCGAAGTCTCGCGAGTCCGCCTCCCCCCGACCTAAAGGTCTTTCATGATTGTTGCTTGTGATTCCATAGCAAGCCCTAAGAGGTAACCACCACAACCACAGAGCACGAGGCCCTCACGGGCTACCATACCACTATGACTGACGACGAACTCATCTGGCGGATATCGGGGGGATCCGGCGACGGGATCGCTTCGACGAGCCAGAACTTCGCAAAGGCCTTGATGCGATCGGGGCTCAACGTGTTCACGCATCGCCACTATCCGTCCCGTATCCGCGGCGGCCACACGTACACCGAGGTCCGCGCGTCGGCGGACCCGGTGCGGTCCCGCGGCGACGGCTATAACTTCCTGCTGGCGCTCGGCGACTCGTTCGCCCGGAACCCGCAGGAGGAGGCCGTCTACGGGAACGAAGAGATCAAACCGCTCTCGGAGAACCTGGACGAACTCCGCGAGGGCGGCGTCATCGTCTACGACGAGGGGCTGTTAGACGCCTCCGAGATCCCGAACTTCGACGAGCGGGCCGAGGAGAACGACTGGCACGTATACCCCCTCGACCTCCGCGGGCTCGCCCGCGACATGGGTCGCGAGGTCATGCGCAACACCGCCGGCGTCGGCGCCACCTGCGCGCTGACCGGCATGGACCTCGACCACGTCCAGGACCTCATGCGCGACGCGATGCCGGAGAAGATCCTCGACCCGAACCTGGAGATCCTCCAGACCGCCTACGACCAGGTGCGAGAGGAGTACGACGTCGACGCACCCGACGTCAGCGTCCCGACCGGCGAACACGACGAGACGCAGCTGCTCATGTCCGGGTCGGACGCCATCTCCTACGGCGCCATCGACGAGGGCTGTCGGTTCATCGCCGGCTACCCGATGACGCCGTGGACCGAGGTGTTCACCATCATGAGCAACAACCTGCCGAAGCTCGGCGGGATCTCCGAGCAGGTCGAAGACGAGATCGCGGCGGCCGCGCTCGCGGTCGGCGCCTCGCACGCCGGCGTGAAGGCCATGTCCGGCTCCTCCGGCGGCGGGTTCGCGCTGATGTCCGAGCCACTCGGGCTCGCTGAGATGACGGAGACGCCCGTCGTCCTCGTCGAGGCCATGCGCGCCGGGCCCTCGACCGGGATGCCGACGAAGCCCGAGCAGTCCGACCTCGAACACGTCCTGTACACCTCGCAGGGCGACTCCCAGCGCGTCGTCCTCGCGCCGGGGACGGTCGAGGAGGCGTACGAGCAGTCGCGGATCGCCTTCCGGCTGGCCTACGAGTACCAGATCCCGTCGATCCTGCTGTACGACCAGAAGCTCGGCGGCGAGATGACGAACGTCCCCAAGAGCCACTTCGACCGCGAGCCGAACCCGACGCTCGGGAAGACCCTGAGCGAGGACGCGCTGGCGGAGGAGCCGCACTCGGCCGACGGGAAGTTCCACCGGTTCCAGCACGACGTCGAGGACGGCGTCTCCCCGCGGTCGATCCCCGGCCAGAAGGGCGGTCGCTTCCTCGCGACCGGCAACGAACACGACCCGACCGGGCACATCGCCGAGTCGCCGGACAACCGCGTCGCGCAGATCGACCGCCGGACCCAGAAGCTGGAGGCGATCCGCGCCGACCTCGACACGGTCGACACGGGCTCGTACGCCGGCCCCGACGACGCCCAGTACGGCATCCTCACCTTCGGGAGCCAGCAGGGCACCGTCGAGGAGGCCGTCGGTCGCCTCAACGACGCCGGTATATCGGTGAAATCGTACGGCGTCTCCGACATGCTTCCGTTCCCGACCGACCAGGTCGAGGAGTTCGTCCAGAGCGTCGACGAGGTGCTCGTCGTCGAGATGACCGCCTCGGGACAGTTCCGCGGGCTCATCCAGAAGCACCTCGGCCGCTACGGCGAGCGGCTGTCGAGTCTGCTGAAGTACAACGGGAACCCGTTCGAGCCGGCGGAGATCGTCGACGGGTTCGAGGCAGCGATCGTCGAGGGCGACGGCGACGCGTCCAGCCATCAGACCACCTTCGTCCCAGCCGCAGGTGACTAACCAATGAGCACGTTTTCAGCGATCGGAGAGGAGCGAGAGATCGACCGCGACGAGTACACCCCCGGCGTGGAGCCGCAGCCGACCTGGTGTCCGGGCTGCGGTGACTTCAGCGTCCTGAAGGCGCTCAAGCAGGCGCTTCCGGAGGTCGGGCGCACGCCCGAGGAGACCCTGCTGTGCACCGGGATCGGCTGTTCGGGCAAGCTGAACAGCTACCTCGACACGTACGGGTTCCACACGATCCACGGGCGTTCCCTGCCCGTGGCCCGCGCCGCGAAGCTCGCGAACCCCGACCTCGAAGTAATCGCCGCCGGCGGCGACGGCGACGGCTACGGGATCGGCGGGAACCACTTCATCCACACGGCCCGGGAGAACCACGACATGACGTACATCGTTTTCAACAACGAGATCTTCGGGCTCACGAAGGGCCAGACCTCGCCCACCAGCCCGAAGGGTCACAAGTCGAAGACGCAGCCGTCCGGCAGCGCCAAGGAGCCGCTCAAGCCGCTCTCGATGTCGCTGAACGCCGGCGCCTCCTACGTCGCCCGCACGGCCGCGGTCAACCCCAACCAGGCGAAGGAGATCATCATCGAGGCGATCGAGCACGACGGCTTCGCGCACGTCGACTTCCTCACCCAGTGTCCGACCTGGAACAAGGACGCGCGCCAGTACGTCCCGTACATCGACGTCAACGAGTCCGACGACTACGACTTCGACCCGACGGACCGCGTCGAGGCCGCGGAGATGATGCGCGAGACCGAGGAGTCGCTGTACGAGGGGAAGGTCCTCACCGGCCGCTACTACGTCGACGAGGACCGCCCGTCCTACGGCGCGGAGAAGCAGGCGATCGGCGAGATTCCCGAGGAGCCGCTGGCGGAGCGCTACTGGGACGACGAGTACGAGTGGGAGCGCTCGCACGACCAGTTCCTCGACAAGCACGCCTGAATCGGCCGTAGGAACCTGTCTACGGCCGATTTGGCCGTAGTTCGTCGTCCGTTCGTCTCGTTTTTCGGTTCGCAAGGTATTTTTTCCGTGGTGACAAAGAGTCGGGTATGAGTACGGTATCGACCGAAGAACGGATCCTGTCGGTGTTAGAGGAGGACGCACAGGCCTCCTGCGCGGAGATCGCCGACCGAGCCGACGTCTCGAAGCCGACGGTGCGGAAGTACATCGACCGCCTCGAAGAGAAAGGCGTGATCGTCGGCTACTCGGCGGAGATCGACCCGAAGAAGCTCTCGTCGCAGTCGATCGCCATGGTCGGGATGGACGTCGACTCCGGCAAGTACGTCGGCGCGACCCGCGAGCTGAAAGAGCTCGACGAGGTGCAGGCGCTGTACACCTCCTCCGGTGACCACATGCTGATGGCCGAGGTCCGCGCCCGCGACGGCGACGAGCTCGGCGACGTCATCTCCGAGAAGCTGTTGGCGATCGACGGCGTCACCGCCGCGCACCCCTCCTTCCTGCAGGAACGGCTGAAGTAGCTCCGGACCGGGCGGCCGTCGCGGCACCGCGGCCGACGCTACCGATACGCGAGCGCGACGAGGAGGAGCGTTACGACGCTCCCGCCCAGCGCCGCGACGACGATCGACGCCTCGCTGGCTCCGAGGAGTACCCCGACGAGCGGGAGACAGAGCAGGAGGCCGGCCCATATCGCCGCGCCGCCGAGCCGCCGGGCTCGCTCGCGGCTCACGTCCGGCGTCGTCAGGAGGTCGCGCCGGTCGCGGTAGCGGACGAGCCACCCGAGCGCGACCGTTCCGACGGCGGCGACGCCGAGCGCGCCGACCGCGACGGTCCGATCGGGAACGCCCAGCGCGATCGCCGCGGCGAGGGCGACGAGGAACGCCCCGGTGCCCCCGAGCACGGCGGCGTTGGCCCGCGCGCCCGCATTGCCGGCGTCGTCCACCCCGTACAGGCGACGGAACCGGCTCGCGGGCCGGAGGCTGGCGAGGGCGACGAGCGCGAACGCGACACCGAGCGCGGCGAGGGTAATCAGACCGAGGTCGACGGAGGGCATTCAGTGACGACTCGAAACGGGTGCGGAGACCACTTAGTTCCGCGCCGCCGGCGTCACGCCAGCTCGCCCGCGTCGGCGACGACGACCGACTCGTCGCCGGCGGGGCCGCGGCGAGTGCCTCGGGGACTGAACCCGTGGGCGGCGAAGAACTCCTGTGCGCCCGGGCTGTCGGCGGGGACGCTCGCCCGAAGCGTGTCGACGTCGTGGCGACCCAGCGAGGACGCGACCCGCGAAAGGAGCTCGGCGGCGACGCCCTCTCCGGCGTGGCTCGGGTGGACCCACAGCGCGAGCAGCTCGGCTTCGGGCCCCTGCGCGTCGGGGTGCGCGATGGCGACGCCGACGGGGCCGTCGTCGTTCTCCATCAGGAACGACCACTCCGCCTCGGCGGCGGCCTCGCGGACGCCGGCGGCGGACACGTCCAAGAGCGGGGATCCGATGTCGTCGAAGACGGTCGCCTCGCGCGCTCGCGAGACCGCCGTTCGCAGCGCCTCCGCGTCGTCGGGCCGGGCCGCCCGGACATGCATAGATAACCATAAGTAAAGAACTCACCTATAGGTTTCGGGATGTGAATTGATACCACGCCAACGGCGGGACGAACGAAAAGCGCGATCAGTTCCGCGGCCGGTCCGTCTGCCGCGCGACTGACGGGCTCGAAACCGGCAGTTCCCCTACGCGACCGGCTCTATTCCGATCGTCACGACGACGTCCTCGACGTCCCACTCCTCGACGAGCCCGTCGGTCTCGGCGGCGTCGCTCGGCTCGTCGAGCCACTCGTCGGCGCGCACCTCGCCGGCGATCAGGTCGGCGTGCTCGTCGACGAAGCCGGCGATCCGGTCGTCGTCGACGGCGACGCCGACCCGGATCCGGGCCTCGACGTCGAGGTCGAGCTCCTTGCGCATCTCCTGAATCCGACGGATCACGTCGCGGGCGTACCCCTCCGACTCGATCTCGGGGGTGAGCGAGGTGTCGACGTAGACGGTGCCGCCGTCGAAGTCGACGCCGGAGACGTTCTCCGGGGGTTCGGCGACGTACTCGACCATCGCGTCGTCGAGGTCGACGGGCTCGCCGTCGACGGCCACCGCGCCGCCCTCGACCGCCGCGCGCGTCGCGCCCTGCACCGCGTCCATCACCTTCTGGGCGTCGGCGCCGAAGGCGGGACCGATCTCGGCCATCTGCGGCTCGGCGGTCTCGACGAGCTCGTCGAACGCGTCGGTGACGGTCACCTCGCGGGCGTTGACGCGCTCGCCGATCAGGTCGGACAGACGCTCGACGGCGGCGGTCACCTCGTCGTCGCCGCTCTCGACGACGACGCGCGGCACGGGCCAGCGGAGCTTCCGGCCCGCCTGCTGGCGGGCGTTCGCGGCGGCCTCCTCGACGTCGCGGAGGACGGCCACGTCGCGCTCCAGCTCGGGGTCGCGGAGCCCGTCGTCGGGCTCGGGGTAGTCGAGCTGGTGGACCGTGGTCGCCGAGCCGTCGAGCGTCTGGTACATCCGCTCGGTCAGGTACGGCGCGATCGGCGCGAGCAGCCGGATCACCTCGTCGAGGACGGTCGCGAGCGTCGCGTAGGCGCCCCGCTTCGAGGCGGAGTCCGCCTCCTCCCACATCCGGTCGCGGACGGCCTTCACGTAGAAGCGCGAGACGTCTTGGGTGACGAACTCGATCACCGCGTTGACCGCGTCGCTGACGCGGTAGTCGGCCCACGCCTCGGTCACCTCGGTCTCGACCGACTGGAGCCGGGAGAGCACCCACTCGTCGACGAGCTCCAGCTCGCCGTCGGCGAGGTCGGCCTCGGCGGGGTCGTAGCCGTCGAGCTCCATGTACTCCAGCGGGAAGCGGAACACGTTCCAGAGGATGTTGAGCTTCCCCTGCAGCTCGCGAGCCCGTCCCCACTGCGACGCGAGGTCGGCCCCCTGCTTGTCGTGGGAGAGCGTAGGTGCGGAGCGGGCGCGACGCGCGCTCGATCGCCTCTTCCGGGGTGACGATGTGCCGACCGACTTCGACATCTTGCGCCGTCCTCGTCGGTTGGCAAGCCGTGCATCAGCACCCCTCGGTATTGGATCTCGCCGACCGCGGCGGATGCCATGGCCGGAGCTGCGGCAGAACCAGCCGCGGGTCTGGTCGTGCGCCTCGACGATGAGGTCGGGGCACAGTCAGTCGTGGGTCCTCCTCTGACGGGTAGCCGAGCTTGCCAGCTGGCGACCGACGAGTCGAGCCACACGTCTGAACACGGTCCTGACGCTGGCGGGTACGTGGACGCCTCTCGAACGTATGGTCAGGTCGCGGACAGCGGGGCGGTGGGAGTCGATCGCCCCGGTCGACGTCCTCCTCGACGCGCTCGGCGGACTCTTCGCGGGTCCAGACCACGATCATGTCCTCGTCGAGGTTCCCCGCCTCGGCGTCGTCGGCACCCAGATGGGATCGGGACCCCAGTTAGCGCTGGCGGGAGACGTTTCATGTCGGGGCGTCCGTCGATGAAGTCGCGGAACGGTTTCCCGCGGCCCCATGCGGTGCACTCGGACTCCCCATGTGCGAGGAGTCTCTTCACGTCCGTGATCGAGATGAACCACTGTCGGACCAAGCGGATGATCCGGTTCACAGCGCAGCAGTGGCGTAGCTGTGGTCGACGGTGCGTGCGCGAGCATGTGGCCTGCGACGAGGGGGGGGTGGTCCGCGACGATGTCGCTTGGCGTCGCACGAACTGGCCCGCGTACCGCCGGCCGCCTCGGTGAACTCGCTGGGGCCGCCGACAGTAGATATCGAAGTCCCAGCTCCGTGCCGGTGGAATCCTCCTCACCGTGCCCGGCGCGGAGTGGACACCCGGTGCGTCGGCCTCCACGCTAGTCGGCGGCGTACCGCCCGGCGCCCTCGGAGTCGGGGTACTCGGCGACTGGTCGGCGAGCGGGTGATCGTATCGCCCAGCCGACGATTATACTCGCCCGTCAGCTCGCCTCGACCCGTACTCTCGTAGCCAGCCCTCTCCGAGCACTCCTCGACTCGCACTCTCGGCGACGTAGAGCAGCTCCTCCTCGCCGTCACCTGTCTCGCGCGACGGCGTTGTACGCGAGCTCCTCGTCGACGGCGTACGAAGGTGTTCGCGGGGATCGGTCCACGGCGTCGTCGTCCAGATGGACCGAGGCTCCTCGCGGTCGGCGAGCGGGAAACTTTCACGTAGATGGGAGGGGTCCTCGACGTCTCGTACTCGACCTCGTTGTTGCGAGCCCTGGTCTCGCACCGCGGGCATGCGAGATGGAGGTTTCCCTGCTCGAGAGCCCCGTTGTCGGCGACCTCGGAGAAGCCCACCACGCGGCCCTCCATGTACGCCGGCGAGATGTCTCGTACGGGTCCTCCAGTCATCCAGACGCGATGACTTGAAAGTCCCTCGATCCATCGCGCGCGTTCTCTAAGGCGACTCCTTGCACTTTCTCTGGAACGCTCCATCCCGTACTCCTCGATGTCCGCTTTGTTCTCGAAGCCGAGCTCCTCCTCGACTTTCACCTCGATCGGAGGGCCCGTTGCATGTCGTAGCCCGGTCGTCGTGACCGGGGCCGGCATCCGCTTGTGGCGGATGATCCGCGTCCTTCAGCGTCTTTTCCACGCACGTTGCCGAGTGCATCTTGCCGGAGGTTACGGCGCCCGTCCCACGAAGAAGAAGGGCGGGTCGTCGGGCGGCGCCTCCTTGCCGCCCCTTAGTAGGCGTCCACTCGTCCCAGTAGCGTCGACCGCCGACTTCGACGTCCGCGGGCGGCGTACTGGTCGTCGATCTGTCCATATCCGTTGGTCTTCGCGCGCGTATGAATACGCGGAGTCGGGGTCGGGCGTCCGTCCGCGACGCACTCCCGGCTCGACCGGCGCGGATGCACCACCTCGCACGTCGTCAGAACGGGGAGTCCCCTCGAAATTCGGCAACGTCGCGGTCAGAAACCGGTAGCGGCCATACCAATATATGACGCAGATGTTTAGTATTCGTACATGAAACGTCGCCGCCTTGTCCTCGGCGAGCCGCGGTACTGCTCGTCGCGGTCGCGCCAACGGCGCGCGTCGTAGGATCAGGTTGACGCTCCCGTCTCGGTCGCGACCAGGACGGGCGACGCAAGTCGGCGGGCGACCGTCGAGGCCGGAGTGGGAGACCGACTCGGGAGAGCGGGGACGCGACTGGCAGACGGCGATTCCAACGGAACGTGCTCCTCGACGTCCCTCGAGGGATCCGAGCGGTGAGCTGGACGTGGACGACGACACCTACGTCAGAAACAGGCCGCTCGAGGTCGAGAACGCGGGAGCGCTGCGGAGAATCACCTCGGCTGTCACCGAGGGACCGCGACGGTGGACGGTCCTCGACGACCAGAATCGATCAGCAGGCCGGACGCGGAGGGTGACGTCCGCGAGACGGGCGGTCCGTCGCCGCGCTAGCCGGATCGGACGGGACCTAGCGAGACGCTCGCCTCGAGCGGGGCACGTACAACGTCACGTCTGTGAAGCCTGGTACCTACAAGACGGAGCGCGAGCACGGTCGCTGACACGGAGACTAGCGATCGCGAGCGAGCGGGGGACCGTGACGCTCGACGTCGCGCCCTCGCGACCACTTCGACCCGCCAGCCGATCGGAGAGCGGTCGTCCGGGTAGTCCGTCGGTGTTCAAGGGGAGGTGACCGTGACCGAGGAAGGCCTCGCTCAACGTGCCCGTGAACCGCGTACACGTCGAGGTCGTCACGGACGGGTAGACCCTCTCCCGAGCGAGTCCGGGTGCGAGGATCCCCGATGGAGCGGAACCCACGGCCCGGCGGACCCCCGCGCTGTCCGTCACCCGGGCGAACGACCCGTGCCGTCGGCGGACGACGCGCTGTGACCGTGCGAACGCTACGACGACCGGTGGCCGGCCCACGTTCCGGAGTCGACGGCGAGGACTCGGCGAGACCGACGCCGCGGGGAGATCGAGGTGCGATCATCGTCCGCCGGAGCCCGGACGATCGTCGCGAGCGACGGGGCTTCGAGTCCGACCCGGCGACGTCGAGGGCGTCGAACCGCGGACGAGGCCGATCCGAGCGCGAACGGTTCGAACGATACCGGAGACGACGGGCTCCGGCACACCGACGACGCGCTCCGGCTTCGGCGTCGCGCCGCGGTCCTCGCGCTCCCCGCGGCCTCGCCGGGTCGGTCATCGCGTCGCTGGCGGGGGAGAGACACGCCGACCCTCCGTCCGCGGCAGCCGGCCGAAACGGGCCTCGCCCGTCACCACGCCGAGCGCAACACGCCCTCGATCGCCTCCGGCGTCGCGTCGATTCCCGGGGCGCCCCCGGTCTACACCAGTGTCGCGGACGTACTCGGCGATCGCGGGGAGCGCCCTCCGCCGTCGGGCCACGGCAGATCGCGGAGGCCTCGGGCACCGTAGCGCGGCCACGGATCGCGGCGACGGCGTCGACGCGTCCTCCGCGATCGGTCGTCGCCGCGACCTCGACCCTCGACGCCGAGGCCCGGCGGCGAGCGCCCGGCGGCTCGCGTCGACCTCGTCGAGAGGTACGCGAGGACGTTGGGGGGCGACGGCGCAGGTGGACGTCGCCCTGCTGGACGTCGTAGCGGCGCGCGAAGCCCGTGCCAACGCGTATCACCGAGATCCGGCGGTCGACTGGACGAGCAGCGCCGCCGACCACGGCCCGTCCGCCCGGGCCTCGGTCTCCGGCCGATCGCGGCGGACCGCGGAGCGAGTCGGAGAGAGCCGTACCCGTGGACCGCCGGCGCTGTCGCTCACTTGTGCGTCCTTCCCGCCGTACGGCGTCTCGATCCCCTTGTCGAATCCGTTCATGCGCCGACCCCGCGGAGCGCCGACGACGGCGTCGTCTCGAACAGCGCCGGGTCGGCGGTCGCGACCGGCCAAATCGATCCGTCCCGCTGACGGTCAGCGGCTGGCCCGTGGGCGACTCGTCGGCCGGAGCACCTCCAGCGAGCGGCCGTCGAGAGTCCGCGCCGGCGAACGTCTTCGGGATCACCATACCCGGGAGCAAGGGGTCGGACCCGGCGCGAGCGACCCTAGCGCGTCGGGCCTTCCGCCGCGTCGTCGCGGAGCTCTGCGAGTCGCCGGTCGTTCGACGTCGAGTGCGCGCCTTGCCGGGCGATATCGAGGCTGCTGCGCCGCGACCGCGACGAGGGTATCCGCGCCCACTCGGCCGCTTGTCGAGGAGTCGTACGCCGTCCGACGCGCTTGTCGGGGTCCCGTCGAAGACGCCGCGAGCTCGGTCGTCGAGCCCCCCGCGGATTCCGGTCCATCAGGTCGTCGTTGCGCCGCGTTGCGCCGCAGACGAACGAGCGCGTTCCCCAGCCCCCCGGTCGGCGAGACCGCGCTCAGTCCTCGCGGGACCCAGCGTCCGTACAGGATCTCACAGCCGCGGTAGTCGTGCTCGAAGGAGTCCGCGATTCGGTAGGCATCGCGGTCGGTACGCCAGGCGGCCGACTTGTAGCTGTGGCCCGGCTACGCGCCGGCGGGGTCGGCGACGGACCCGAACGACGCCCCTCGCGGTTCCCAAAGAAGCCAACCCGCTGCGGTCGAGTCTCAGGCCGGTCGCCCGCCCGACACACATGCGCCGGTTCCCCACCGCTCCCTGGACCTCGGCGACGCTGATCCCGCCCGACGGCCCCTCGAGGGCCACCTCTGGTCTCGAAACTGATCGACGGAACGGGGCTCCGTTCCGCATGGACGATCCGGACTCCTCGGTCCGGCGGTCCGGAGGCGGTGTACGACGGACCTCGACGCGGTCCGCCCGGGTCCGACCGCGGTCCGGCACGCCCGCGATCGGTTCGACCGCGAGGACGCTCCGGCGGCCCGTGCCGACCCCCCGGCGTGACGTTGCTTCGGGGTCGCCACCCAACCGCGCGGGACGATATCGACTGGGACCGGATCCCGCCGTTTCCTCGGCACCGACGTGTGGACGGGCGCGGGACGGAGAGCGCGAGGGAACGGAGAGAGTGGGGGTGACAGAGAGCGCGGGGGGAACGGAGAGAGTTGTGGGTGCAGAGAGCGGGGGGAACGGAGAGAGTGGGGGTGACAGAGTGCGCGAGGGGAACGGAGAGAGTCAGGAGGACGGGGCGTTCCGGCCGCCGGACGCCGCCGCGGCGATCTTCGAGGGGGTCGGGCTCGCCCCGGTAAACGCGGTGGCGCGCGAGGTGAACGCGCGCGACTTCGACCCCGAGGGATACGCGGTCCCGGCGTCGGCGTGGCGCGACGGCCCGGCGGCCGGCGTCGTCGTCCGGAACAAGCGCGGCGGACGCGTGAAGATCTCGAGGGGGCCGAGCGACGACGGCGACGGCGCGGGAGACGGCCGCGCGAGAGACGACCGGGCCACGGACCCTCCCGACCCCGACGAACTCGCCGCGGTCCACGCCGGACGGGAGCGGTTCGACCGGGTCGTCGCGGCCCTCGAACGGCGCGGAGAGCCGGTGACGGTCGACCGGCTCGCGGACCTGACCGTTGAGGCGGTCGCCCGGGAGACGCCCCTCCGGTTCGGGGACGGCGAGAGCGGTCCGGCCGGAGTCGACGTCGCCCGGTTCCGCGCGTCCGTCGTCGAGCGCGCGAGCGCGTTCCTCGACGAGCGCTGACGGATAGCAAGCGGAAGCCTCGCCCTTCAGGGCGGGGTCCAAGCGACAGCACAATGCCACAACCGACGTGCTACGATTCGTCTGGATGTTCCACCGCTTCCAATCCTGCTTCGATAATTTCTCGGTAGGCTTCTTCAAGACTCACGTCTTGATCTTCAGCGTAGTCTTTCACGCGGCCGTTCAGGGTGTGTGAAATGTTGATATTCGGTCGCATTGTTTGTGTCCAAAAGACATATAGACGTAGGACTACAAATGTCTGTTGTCGTGAGGCGAACCAACACGTTCGCGGTACGCCCGCTCTCCGACGACGACGAGCGGCTACTGTTGGATCTGTTGGACGCCTCTGCGAGCCTGTGGAACGAGCTCAATTACGAGCGTCGCCAGCAATTCTTCGACGGCGAATCAGTGTGGGACACTGCTGACTACCGCAAGCAGTATGTCGATGTGACCGGCTCTGGAACCGCACAGCAAGTGATCCGGAAAAACAAGTCTGCGTGGAACTCGTTTTTTGCCGCCCTAGACGACTGGCACAACGGCGACCGTGATGAACGTCCCTCGCCCCCCGGATACTGGGGCAACGAAGATGATGGACGAGAACTACGCACGTTCATCCGGAACGACTTGTATACACTGGAAACCGGCGATCGGTCACGAATCGAGATCCCAGTCGGGTCCGCTCTGAAGGACGAATACGACCACACTGGTCGCCTCCGTCTTGAAGTCGCTGGCGACCCGAAGTGGGACGGCGAACAAGGTCGTTTGGAGATACAGTACGACGAGATAGACGACACGTTCAGGGCTTTTCAGCCTGTTACCGTACCTGATTCACAACAGGATTCACCACTGGCTTCGGAAGAAGCCGCACTGGACGTGGGCGCAAACAATCTCATCGCCTGTACAACGACGACCGGCCAGCAGTACCTCTACGAGGGCCGCGACCTGTTTGATCGCTTCCGCGAGACGACCGACGAAATTGCCCGATTACAGTCGAAGCTCCGTGAGGGGCGATACAGTAGCAACCGAATTCGGCAGCTGTATCAGAAACGGACACGGCGGCGCGACCACGCACAGGAGGCACTAGCCCGGGACCTGATGGAACAGCTCTACGCCGACGGTGTCAAGACAGTGTACGTCGGCGACCTCACGGATGTTCTCTCGGCGCACTGGTGTGCTGAAGTGAACGCAAAGACTCACCAGTTCTGGGCCTTTCGGGCGTTCATCGATCGCTTATCGTACACAGCCGAGGAATACGGCATCAGTATTGAGGTGCAGTCAGAAGCCAATACAACCCGAACGTGCCCGGTGTGTGGCGAACAAGAGGGTACCGATCGCGACGGCGACGTGTTTCGATGTCCGTGCGGCCACGAAGCACACGCCGATCTGTGTGCGTCCCGGACATTCCTCGAACAGCAGGCTTGCGAACTCGAAGTTGGGTCGATGGCTCGGCCCGTGCGCCTCAAGTGGGACGACCACAACTGGTCAGAGACACCACACTCTCCCGAGAGGGAAAGTCCCAACGAGGAGCGCACAAACCAGAGTACCGGCAACGGGAAAGTTGCCTCCGTGGGTACGGCATAGCCAACATCCCACCGGAGGAATCCTCGCCCTTCAGGGCGGGGAGGAAGTCAAACGCGTCCCGGCGGGGCTGGCGGGGCGGAGTGACCCGTGCGCACGCACCGGACCGCCTTGACTCTCGTCCGCGCCCGTCGCCTCCTGCACGCCCGCGTGCGCGTGCGCCGGGTTTATAAGCCGGCACTGACTAAATCAGGCAAGTTCTATGTCAGAGCAGAGTGAATACGGAGCCGGCCAGATACAGGTCCTCGAAGGCCTCCAGGCCGTCCGTAAACGTCCGGCGATGTATATCGGATCCACGGACGGTCGAGGATTGCACCATCTCGTCTACGAGGTCGTCGACAACTCTATCGACGAGGCCCTCGCGGGCTACTGCGACGAGATCACCGTCACGATCCACGGGGACGGCTCCGTCAGCGTCAGCGACGACGGGCGGGGCATCCCCGTCGACACCCACGAGAAGTACGACCGGCCGGCGCTCGAAGTGATCATGACCGTCCTCCACGCCGGCGGGAAGTTCGACTCCAAGTCCTACCAGGTCTCCGGCGGCCTCCACGGGGTCGGCGTCAGCGTCGTCAACGCCCTCTCGGAGCGGCTGGAAGTCGAGGTAAAACGCGACGGCGGCGTCTACCGCCACGAGTTCGCCCGCGGCGAGCCCGTCGAGGGCGCGTTCGAGCGCGTCCGCGACATGGACGAGGGCGAGGACACGGGGACGTACATCCGCTTCTGGCCCGACGGCGACATCTTCGAGACGGGCGACTTCGAGTTCTCGACGCTCGCCAGCCGCCTGCGCGAGCTGGCGTTCCTCAACTCCGGCGTCGCCATCACGCTCGCGGACGAGCGCGACGCGGACGGCGACGCCGCCGACGCGGGCGACGAGCAGACGTTCCTCTACGACGGCGGCATCCGCGAGTTCGTCGGCTACCTCAACGAGGCGCGGACGCCGATCCACGACGAGGTTATCTACTTCGCGGACGAGGACCAGGACATCCACGTCGAGGTCGCGATGCAGGCGACCGAGGAGCTGCAGGGTTCCGTCCACGCGTTCGCGAACAACATCAACACCCGCGAGGGGGGCACCCACCTCACCGGGTTCAAGACGGCCCTCACCCGGACCGTCAACGACTACGCCAACGAGCACGGGCTCGTCAACGACCTCGACGCGAACCTCAAGGGCGAGGACGTCCGCGAGGGGCTCACCGCGGTCATCTCCGTGAAACACCCCGACCCGCAGTTCGAGGGGCAGACGAAGACGAAGCTCGGCAACAGCGAGGTCCGCGGCATCGTCGAGTCCGCGACCCACGAGAAGCTCGGCACGTTCTTCGAGGAGAACCCCGACACCGCCCGGAAGGTCGTCCACAAGGCCGCGGAGGCCGCGCGGGCGCGCAAGGCGGCGAAGAAGGCCGAGGAGCTCACCCGCCACAAGTCGGCGCTGGAGTCGACCGCGCTGCCCGGGAAGCTCGCCGACTGCCAGACCCGCGACCCCACCGAGGCCGAGCTGTTCGTGGTCGAGGGCGACTCCGCGGGCGGGTCGGCCAAGCAGGGCCGGAACCGCGAGAACCAGGCGATCCTCCCGCTCAAGGGGAAGATCCTCAACGTCGAGAAACACCGGCTCGACCGCATCCTTGAGAACGACGAGATCCGCGCGCTGATCACCGCGATCGGCGCGGGGATCGGCGAGGAGTTCGACATCGAGGACGCGCGGTACAACAAGATCATCCTGATGACTGACGCTGACGTCGACGGCGCACACATCCGGACCCTGCTCCTTACGCTCCTCTACCGCCACATGAAGCCCCTGCTGGAGGCGGGCTACGTGTACGCCGCCCAGCCGCCCCTCTACCGCGTCCGCTACCGCGGCGAGACGTACGACGCGATGACGGAGGCGGAGCGCGACCGGATCGTCGAGGAGAAGTGCGACGGCGACCCGGATCAGGTCCAGCGGTTCAAGGGCCTCGGCGAGATGAACCCCGACCAGCTGTGGGACACGACGATGGACCCGGAAAATCGCATCCTCAAACAGATCAACATCGACGACGCGGCCGCGGCGGACCGCATGTTCAACGTGCTGATGGGCGACGCGGTCGAGCCGCGGAAGCAGTTCATCAAGGAACACGCGACAGAGGCCGAGTGGGTGGACATATGAGCTCCGACGTACCCGACGCGAACCCCGACGACGTCCGCGCCGCACAGGTGACGAACGCCCGCATCGAGGACGAGATGGAGCAGTCGTACATCGACTACGCGATGTCGGTCATCGCCGGCCGCGCGCTCCCCGACGTCCGCGACGGGCTCAAACCCGTCCACCGGCGCATCCTCTTCGCGATGCACGAGGCGGGCGTCACGAGCAACTCCTCGCACCGGAAGTCCTCCTCCATCGTCGGCGAGACGATGGGTGACTACCACCCGCACGGCGACAGCGCCATCTACGACACGCTCGCGCGGATGGCCCAGGACTTCTCGATGCGGTACCCCCTCGTCGACGGGCAGGGGAACTTCGGCTCCGTCGACGGCGACCCGCCGGCGGCGATGCGGTACACGGAGGCCCGGATGGCCCCCATCGCCGAGGAGCTGCTGGCCGACATCGAGCGCGACACGGTCGACTTCACCGCCAACTACGACGACCGGCTCGAAGAGCCGGAGGTGCTGCCGTCGGCGGTGCCGCACCTCCTCGTCAACGGCTCCTCGGGGATCGCGGTGGGGATGTCGACGAACATCCCGCCGCACAACCTCGGCGAGGTCGTCGACGCGACGGTCGAACTGATCGAGAACCCGGAGTCGGCCGTCGAAGACCTGATGGAACACGTCAAGGGACCGGACTTCCCGACCGGCGCGAACATCGTCGGGCGGAACGCGGTTCATAAGGCGTACAAGACGGGTCGCGGTCGCGTTCGCGTCCGCGCCGAGTTCGAGGTCATGGAGGAGGAGGGCCGGATCGTCATCTCGGAGCTCCCATTCCAGCAGAACAAGTCCCGGCTCGTCGAGCGCATCGCCGAGGACGTCAACGAGGGCGCGATCGAGGGGATCCGCGACCTCCGCGACGAGTCCGACCGCGACGGGATGCGCATCGTCGTCGAGCTCAAGCGCGACGCGATGGCGGAGGTCGTCAAGAACCAGCTGTTAGAGAGCCACCTCGAACGCACCTTCGGCGTCATCAACCTCGCGCTGGTCGACGGCTCGCCGCAGGTGCTGGACCTGAAGGAGACGCTCGAACACTACGTCGAGCACCGCCGCGAGGTGGTGCGCCGCCGCTCAGAGCACGAGCTCGCGGAGCGAGAGGACCGCGCGCACATCCTCGAAGGCCGACTGAAGGCGCTCGAACAGGTCGACGACGTGGTCGAGACGATCCAGAACTCCGACGACCGCGACGCCGCGAAGGCCGCGCTGGAGGCGGAGTACGAGTTCAGCGAAGCCCAGGCGGCGCACATCGTCCGCATGCAGCTCGGCTCGCTCACCTCGATGGAGACGCAGGAGATCGAGTCGGAGTACGAGGATGTCACCGCCCGCATCGAGCGGCTGGAGACGATCCTCGCCGACCCCGACGAGCTCGACGCCGTGATCGTCGACGAGCTGAACGACATGAAGGCGGAGTACGGCGACGAGCGCCGCACGAGCTTCATCGAGGACGTCGGCGACGTCACCCACGAGGACCTCATTCCGGAGGAGGAGTGCGTCGTCGTGATGAGCGAGGACGACTACATCAAGCGCATGTCGCTCGACACCTTCCGGGCGCAGAACCGCGGGGGTAAGGGGATCATCGGCACCGGCCTGAAGGAGGGCGACAGGGTCTCCTCCGTGTTCGCCGCGAACTCCCACGACTACCTGCTCGTCTTCACCAACCGCGGACAGATCTACGAGCTGAAGACGTACGAAATCCCGGAGATGTCCCGGACCGCCCGGGGGAAGTCCGCGGTCAACCTCCTCGACCTCGACGGCGGCGAGGAGATCGAGGCGGTGGTGAACACCGACGACCTCGACGACGACGAGTTCCTCACGATGGTCACCCGCGACGGGTACATCGAGCGGACCGCCGTCGACGAGTTCGGGAACATCAGGTCGACGGGGATCCGCGCGATCCGGCTGGAGGACGGCGACGAGCTCGTCGACGTCGAGGTGACCGACGGCGACACGGACATCGTCATCGGGAGCCGGAACGGGATGGCGATCCGCTTCGACGAGTCGGAGGCCCGGGCGATGGGCCGGACCGCCCGCGGCGTGATCGGGATCGACCTCCGCGAGGGCGACGCGGTCGCCGGCGTGGCCGCCATCGACGACGCGTACCACAACTGGGTGCTCACCGTCACGGAGAACGGCTACGGGAAGCGCTCCGACCTCGACGAGTACCGCCTCCAGTCCCGCAACGGGAAGGGGCTGATCGACATCAAGACCGGCGACCGCAACGGCGAGGTCGTCGCCATCGAGGCGGTCACCTACGGCGACCACCTGGTCGCGATGAGCGGCGACGGCCAGATCATGCGGACCCGCGTCGAGGAGATATCCACCGTGAGCCGAAACACGAAGGGCGTTATCGTGATGAACCTGGACCCGGACGACGAGGTCGCCTCCGTGGACATCGTTCCCAAGTCGGTGTACGCCGACGCGGAGGCCGCCGCGGACGAGGCCGATCCCGTCGCCGACGTCCCGGTCGAGACCGAGTAGGTCCCCGATCTTCCCGGCCGCGTCGACCGGGGTCGACCGCTTCTCCCTCTGTCAGAGCCCGCAGGGCCTCCCGACGCTCGCGTGTCCGGGGTTCAACTCTCGCGGCGCCGATCGCGTTCTCATGCGCCGACGCGAACTCCTCGCGGCGACGACCGCGACAGCGACCACGGCGGCGGTCGCGGGCGAGTGCGTGGAACCGCGGTGGCGCGAATTTCAGGAAAATTACTTACCGTTACCGCGAAAACGGCCGGACGAGATGGACGAGTACGAGGGGATAGACGAGGTCGTGCACGAGCCGAGCGAGGCGTTCGCGGAGTCGACGAACGTCGCCGCGTTCATGCGCGAGTACGACATCGACGACTACGAGGCGCTCATCGAACGCACCACCTCGGAGCTCCCGGGCGAACCGGCGTCCGGCGTCGACTGGTTCTGGGACGAGGTCGTCGACTACCTCGACATCGACTTCTACACGGAGTACGACGCGGTTCGTGGCAGCGCGGAGCGGAGCTCCGCGGGCAACCGGACGCAGTCCGGTGACGACAGCGACGGCCCCCAGTTCACCGACTGGTACCCCGGCGGCGAGATCAACGTCGCGCACAACGTCGTCGACAGACACGCCGCGGTCGACTCGCCGAACCGGAACCGGGTCGCGCTGATCTGGGAGGGCGAGCCCGGCGACGTCCGGGAGGTCACCTTCCACGAGCTGGCCCGCCAGACCGACCGCGTCGCCAACTACTTGGAGTCGGTCGGCGTCGAGACCGGGGACACCGTGGCCCTGTACATGCCGATGGTGCCCGAGGTCGTCTCGATCCTCTACGGCTGCCTGAAAGTCGGCGCGATCGCGGTGCCGATCTTCTCCGGGTTCGGGACCGAGGCGACGGCGACCCGGATCGCCGACGCGGAGCCGTCGGTCCTGTTCACCGGCGACGGCTTCTACCGCCGCGGGAGCGAGGTCCGGCTGAAGGGGACCGCCGACGAGGCGATCGCGGACGCGGGCCACGTCGAACACACCGTGGTGTACGACCGATTGGGCGCGACGCCGGCGGCCGAGTCGGCGGGGGGCGCCGGCGGTGGCGTCGAGCCGGTCCCGTGGGACGCCGACCGCGACGTCACCTGGGGGGAGGCGGTCGCGTCGCGATCGACCGACTACGAGACGAAGCGGCTCCCGAGCGACCAGGAGTCCATGCTGCTGTACTCCTCGGGGACGACGGGCGAGCCGAAGGGGATCGTTCACACCCACGCGGGCGTCCTCACCCAGTGCGCCAAGGAGATCCACTTCGGCTTCGACCAGAAGCCGGCGGACCGGTTCTTCTGGGTCTCCGACATCGGCTGGATGATGGGGCCGTGGACGCTGATCGGGAACCACGCGTTCGGCGGGACCGTGGTGATGTACGAGGGCGCGCCCGACCATCCCGAGCCGGACCGCTTCTGGGAGCTGATCGACCGGCACTCGATCACGCAGTTCGGCATCTCGCCGACCGCGATCCGCGCGCTCCGCAAGCACGGGGACGAGTGGGTCGAGGGCCACGACCTCTCATCGCTCCGAATCTTAGGCTCCACCGGCGAGCCGTGGGACCCGGAGTCGTGGCGCTGGTTCTACGACGCGGTCGGCGGCGGCGACTGCCCGATAATCAACATCTCCGGCGGCACCGAGATCTGCGGCTGCTTCCTGATGCCGATGCCGAACCAGCCGCTGAAGCCCTGCACGCTCGGGGGACCGGGGCTCGGGATGGACATCGACATCGTCGACGAGACCGGCGAGTCGGTCCGGGACGAGGGGGAGCGCGGCTACCTCGTCGCCCGCGACTCCTGCCCGTCGATGACGAAGTCGCTGTGGTCCGGCGACGAGCGCTACCTGAACGAGTACTGGTCGACGTGGGACGACCTCTGGGACCACGGCGACTTCGCGCAGAAGGACGACGACGGGTTCTGGTTCCTCCACGGCCGCGCCGACGACGCCCTGAACGTCGCCGGGCGGAAGGTCGGCCCGGCCGAGATCGAGGGCGTGCTCATCGACCACGACGCCGTCAATCAAGCGGCCGCGGTGGGCGTCCCGGACGATACGACCGGCACCGCGGTGGTCGCCTACGTCGTCCTCGAACCCGACGTCGAACCGGGCGACGGGCTCCGCGAGGAGCTTCGCGAGTTGGTCGGCGAGGAACACGGGAAACCGTTCCGGCCGCGCGAACTGCTCTTCGTCGACGCCTTCCCGAAGACGCAGTCCGGGAAGATCATCCGGCGCGCGATCGAGTCGGTTTATAACGACGAGGACCCCGGCGACCTCTCCTCGATGGAGAACCCGGAGGCGCTGGCGGACCTCCGCGACGCGGTCTGAGGTAACCTACGCCGCCTCGGCGACCGCCTCGTCGAGCGCGTCGTAGTCCGGCTCCTGTCCCGCGTGCTCCGCGAGCCAGCGGTAGGTCACGACGCCGTCGCCGTCGATCACGAAGACGGCCCGCTGCGCGACCGCGTCGACGCCGTAGCGGTCGAACGACTCGACCACGTCGTACGCCTCGATCGCGCGGTGGTCGGGGTCGCCCACGAGCGCGAACGGGAGGTCGTACTGCGTCCGATAGGCCGCGAGCGCGTGCGGGAGGTCGGTGCTCACGCCGAGCAGGGTGCAGTCGTCGCGGTCGAAGCCGTCCCGGAGCGCTTCCATCTCGTCGGTGCAGGTGTTCGAGAAGGCGGCCGGGAAGAAGGCGAGCACCACGGGCTCGTCGCCGAGGCGGTCGCCAAGCCGGAACGATTCGATGTCGCCGTCAACGAGCGGGGCGGTGAAGTCGGGGGCGTCGTCGCCGACTGTCGTCATACCTCCCGGTTGCGCCGCGCGGGTATCACGGTTTCGGCGTTCGTCGACCGACTTCCCGCGAAGGCGGGATTATGGGCGCGTTGCCCGGCCAGCGACGACTCGGCGTCGGCTCACCGAGGCAAAAAGACTATAGTCGCAAGAGGGTTACTCCGGGACAGAGATGGCAATTCCGACTCCACTGATCGGCGGCATCCCGGCGGGCCCGGAGCTCCTCATCATCCTGCTCGTGCTGGTCCTTCTGTTCGGGGCGAACAAGATTCCGAAGCTCGCTCGGTCGACCGGCCAAGCGATGGGCGAGTTCAAGAAGGGACGCGAGGAGGTCGAGGACGAACTGAAACAGATGCAGGGAGACGACGAGGAGTCGACCGTTAGCGCGGACTCGACGGTCGACGAGGACGAGGACCTCGAGGACCTCGAAACCGAGAAAGAGACGAGCGCGTAGACCTGCTCGGCGACGCCGACCGATCCCCGCTGCGACGTTTTCTCCGCCGCGTTGGGCGCGTGGCCTAGCGGACAGGGCGAGAGGTTCCTAACCTCTCGATCGCGGGTTCGAATCCCGCCGTGCCCGTATCTCACTGCGTCCGATACGGGCACGGCTGACCCTCGCTCGCTCACTTCGTTTCGCTCGCGAGGATCCCGTCGCGCCCGTTCCTTCGCTTCGCTTGACCGTGTCTGAGTACACATGATCCCGTCCGCCAACGTGGCGGCGAAGCACGCCGGAAAGACGGAACTCGATCTCCACGAGAAACGCACCACATTCTACTCGATAGCACTCTATACCGCTCCACCTACACCGGCGCAATGTGGCGATTATCGGGCCGTTTTGCCGATCAAAACGCATCGTCCGCATTTGTTAACCCCCTGATTTCGGGTGCGGAGGCGGATTCTATCGAACGATTCGTCTCCGCGCGTCGTATCTCGCGGTCCCTGTTCTGACCGATTCGGAACCGATCAAAATCGACTGCCGAACGCGAAGGACGTAATCAGACCGGCGTCGCGGCGGTGCCGGACTCGGCCATCCGCCAGACGGTGAGCGCTCCCGTCACGCCGAGGCCGACCGCGAGCGCGAACAGGACGGCGTCGGTGCCCGCGGTGGCGATCAGTTTGCCGGCCACGACGGGCGCGACGAACGACGCCGCCCACCCGGCCACGCTCGCGATCGAAACGGCCGTTCCGGCGGCGCTCGGGGCAACGAACTCCTGAATTGACTGGTACATGAGCCCGATCTGCAGTTGGAGGAACACCCCTGCGAGGACGAGCGTCGCGACGAGTACCGCGATAGTCGTGCTGTAGTACATGAGGACCGAGAGCACGGTGGCGCCGACGAACGAGGCGGCGAAGACGGGCCGCCGTCGCCGGGCGAACACCGTGTCCGACAGCCATCCGCCCGTCGGCCGAGCGAGGATCCCGACCGCGGGAAACAGCGCGACGAACGCGCCGCTCTCCGCCAGCGACACACCGAACTGACGGGTGATGTACGTCGGCATCCACGAGTTAAACACCATATACAGCGAGTAGCCGAGGCCCGTGACGGCGACGATCATCCACACGTTCCGGTTTCTCAGCACCCGCTTGAAGCCGACCAGTGTTATCGGGTCCGGGGCCGTGGCCGCCCGGAACCCGCCGACCCGCCCGACCGCGACGGAGAGCGCGAGCGACATCGCGAAGACCGCGCCGCCGAAGACGGGGAACACCCCCGGCCAAGCGACGACCTCGGCGAGGCGCGGCGCACCGAGTTGTCCGAGCGCGTACCCGGCGGGATATCCCGAGATGATCACCGACGTCGCCGTCGCCCGCCTGTCGGGTGGGAACGTCCTCGACCCGACGTTGATACTGACGACCCAGAGAACGAACATTCCGACGCCTGCGAACAGTCGCGACGCGATCAGCAGCGAGACGGTCCCCTCGCTCGCGGCGAACCAGTCGCCGACGCTGCCGACGAGGAGGACGGCCGCCGCCGCGGGGATAACCGCACGGGTCTCGACGCGATCGAGATAGATCCCAACGGGAATACCGATCACCGTCGCGGCCACCTGTGGCATCGAGACGAGTGCGGCGGCCGTGGTCTCGGTGATATCGAGATCGGTCATCATCAGCGTGAGGATACTGGCCGGGGTGATCAGGTACGCACCGACGAACAGGAGCAGCAACCACGCGGCCGCGATAGTTACGACCCGCCACGCCGAGTCTCCGACGAGGTCACCGCCTCCGGTCAGCTTGGTATGCAAGACGGTCTCGATTGACAGTGTTTGGAAATAATCCTATTGGTGGTGATACAACGCGTCGAGCGGTGGTGTCGCTGAGCCGCCGGTGTCCGTTTGCGGCGCAGACCGTTCGCGTCGTATCCCGCAGACGCCGGATCGGCCGGGGAGACCGACCGCTTCGACACTACCGGTTATCGACGGACCCCCCGCGAATTCGCGAAAGCCGACGACGAGGGACACTTACCCAGTCTCGTCCAGCCGCGGGAACGACCGCCACGCGAGCCACACAGAGAAGACGGCGATCGCGAGCGTCGCGCCCGCCAGCAGCGGCCCGGGCTCGTACAGGAGGGGCGGGTGGTAGCCGACCCCGTAGTCGAGCGCGACGTTCCCGACGGCCAGCGCGAGCGCGAGTCCGAGCGCCCCGCGGCTCGTCCGCCCGAACGCCGGGAAGAGAAGCGCGAGCCCGACGAAACAGAGGTGCGTGCCGAGCACGCCCCAGTAGTAGATCCACGCGTCGGGGGCCGCGACGTACTGCGAGAAGGCGAGGTTCAGCGAGACCAGCGGCCAGAGGCCGAACGTGACCAGCCAGACGAACGCGAGCGTGTGGAGGTACGCCAGCGGCCGCGACGCGGGAGCGTCGGCGGCCACGCTCCCGCCGGAAAGCACCGTCGGCACGAGCGTCAGCAGGACCGCCCCGCCGAGCGCGACCGCGACCGCCGAGTCCGCGTACAGCGGCCACAGCGGAACCGGTACGTCGCCGGCCGTCGGGGCGTAGTAGCCGGCGCCGACCGCGAGCATGAACGCGACGAACGCGAGCACGACGCCGAGGCTCCGGGGGGTGCCGAGCAGCTCCTCGGCGACCGCCTCGCGGACGCGCCGCCGGACGGGCGCCCGTCGGAGCCGCCCGAGGGACCGCAGCCCGTCGGGGGCGTCGGAGCGTGTCACACCGTCCGCTTCGACCCCGACGAACTAAAGGCCCGCTCTCCGTTCGGCCGCGGCCGGGTCCGGGCCGAGCGCGGCGGCCGACGAACCGCCCCGGGTTGAATAGTAAACAACAGGGATTTTGCTCGTCCGACGAGTAGCCCGCGGTATCGACGCGCCGCGTCGCGTTCCGGTACGCGGCCGGTGCCGTCGCGTTTCACATGAGTTCCACATCCCGCGGCGTTCTCGACGCCGCCGATATCGTCGTGGTCGGCGAGACGGCGTGGTCGAACGCCTACGTCGACGCCCTCCGAGATCGGTCCGACGCGAGCGTCCGGGTCGTCCCGACGGCGGCGGCGGCGCTGGACGCCCTCGGAGCGTCGGCGGTCGACTGCGTGGTGACCGACTACGAGCTCCCGGGGACCACGGGCGTCGAACTCGCTCGCCGGATACGCGACCGGACGGCCTCGCTGCCGGTCGTCCTGGGAACGACCGCGGGGAGCGAGGCGATCGCCAGCGAGGCGATCGGCGCCGGCGTGACCGACTACCTCGCGATCGACGACCCGCTGCCGGACGCGGTCGACGACGCGATTCGGCGGACGGAGCGGGCCGTCCGGGAGGCCCGCCGGTCGGTGACGCGACGCGAGCGCGCGCGGCAGTTCGACGCCTCCTTCCGAGACGCCAGGTCGGCGACGTGGGTGCTCGACCCGGACGGGCGGCTCACGCGCGTCAACCAGGCCGCCCTGGATATGATCGACGCCGACGCCGACGCCGTCGTCGGCGACCCGTTCTGGACCCTCCCGTGGTGGTCCGAGGGCGACCGTCCGCGCGAGGACATCCGCCGGCTCGTCGACGCCGCGCGGGGCGGGGAGTTCGCCCACGCCGTCGTCGTCCGGGACGCGACCGACGACCGGGTGCTGGAGCTCTCCGTCCGGCCGGTCACCGACGAGCGCGGGGACCTCTCTTCGATCGTCGTGGACAGCGCGGACATCACCGACCGGGTCGCCCTCGAGCGGGAGCTCCGGCGGTCGGAGAAGCTCCACCGCGTCACGCTCAACAACATGACCGACACCGTCCTGATAACCGACGAGGACGGGGAGTACACCTACGTCTGCCCGAACGTTCACTTCATCTTCGGGTACACCGCCGAGGAGATCCGCGAGCTGGGAACCATCGAGGACCTGCTCGGGGAGGACCTCTTCGACCGAGAGGCGCTCGCCGAGGAGGGCGTCCTGAAGAACATCGAGACCACGGCCACGGACAAGGCCGGCCACGAGCACACGCTGTTGGTGAACGTCCGCGAGGCGTCCATCGAGGACGGCACGCTGCTGTACAGCTGCCGGGACGTCACGAAGCGCAAGCAGCGCGAGCGGGCGCTCGCCACCCTCCAAGAGACCGCTCGGGACTTCCTCTACGCCGAGACCCACCGCGAGATCGCCCGTCACGTCGTCGACGACACCCCGGACGTGCTCGGTCTCGACGCCGGCGCCGTCTACCTCTTCGACGCCGACGACACCCGACTCCGGCCAGCCGCCCGCTCGCAGGCGATGCGGAACGTCCACGGCCCGCTGCCGGCCGTGCACGCGGACGGTCGCGACCTCACGAGTCACAGCTTCGTCGAGAACGAGGCGCTGTTCTTCGACGACGTGCACGACTCGGACCGCCTCACGGACCGCGCCACGGGCCTCCGGAGCGCGGCGTACATCCCCCTCGGGAACCACGGCGTGTTCGTCGCCGGCTCGACCGACGTCGGCGTCTTCGACGACGTCAGGCGGGAGCTGGCCGACCTCCTCGCGGCGACCGCCGAGGCGGCGCTCGACCGGGTCGACCGGGAGTCCCAGCTCCGCGAGCAGGACCGCGAGCTCCAGCGCCGAAACGACCGGCTCTCGGCGCTCGACCGGATCAACGAGACGATCCGCGAGATCGACCACGGGATCGTGCAGGCCGAGACCCGCGAGGAGATCGACCACACCGTCTGCGAACGGCTCACCGCGGACGGGCGCTTCCGGCTCGCGTGGATCGGCGCCCGCGACGACGCCGGCGACGCGGTGACGCCGCGGGCGTGGGCGGGGACCGATCGGGGCTACCTCGACGCGCGGACGTTCCCCGTCGCTCCCGAGAGCGTCGAACCGGCGGGCCGGACGGCGGCGACCGGGGAGGTGACCCACGTCTCGAACGTCGCGGCCGACATCCGCGCGGCGCCGTGGCGTTCGGACGCGATCTCCCGCGATCTGCTCTCGGTGTTGAGCGTCCCGCTGGTGTACAACGACCTCTCGTACGGCGTGTTGACCGTGTACGCGGAGGCGCCGGACGCGTTCGACGAGACCGTACAGGCCGTGCTCGCGGAGCTCGGAGAGACGATCGCCGCCGCGATCAGCGCCGGCGAGCGCAAGCGCGCGCTGCTCACGACCTCGATGACCCGCGTCGAGTACGCGGTCCGCGACCCGTCGTTCGTGCTCTCGCAACTGGCCGAGACCGCCGGCTGCACGGTCTCTTACGAGGGCGGCGTTCGACAGACCGTGAGCGGCAACGACGTGTTCCTCACCGTCGAGGACGCGCCGCTCGACGCGGTCGTCGACGCGACCGAGGAGCTCGTGGCCGTCGAGGCCGTTCGGCGGATCCGGGGCGGCGACGCCGGAGGGGTGGTGCGACTCCGACTGGCCGAGCCCTTCCTCGCCGCGGATCTGGCGGAACACGGCGCCGTCCTCCGGAGCGCGACGGCGACGGCCGAAGGGGCGGAGTTGGTCATCGACGTTCCCGGCGGGGGCGAACACAGACACGTCACGCGGCTCGTCCGCGACCGGTTCGCCGACGTCGACCTCTCGTCGAAGCAGTCGCGCGAACAGGCGTCCGAACACGGGTTCTACGCGTCGGTGCTCGACAGGCTGACCGACAGACAGCTCGAGGTCTTAGAGACCGCGTACTACAGCGGGTTCTTCGAGTCGCCGCGGAAGGCGACCGGCGAGGTCGTCGCGGACTCGCTCGACATCTCTCCGCAGGCGTTCTACCAGCACATCCGAACGGCCCAGCGGAAGCTGTTCGCGGCGCTGATCGACGACCACGCGCCGGTGGCCGCCGGCCACGTCGACCGCTGATCCCGGCCCCCTGCTCTGCCACGATAAGGTTTAATTATAAACTACTCCGTTCGAGGCGTGGTTGGATGAGCAACTACTGAATATATCCTTATATCCCCAATATGCCCTTGTAGAGTCCCGCGCAGACGCGCCGGAACTCACGACCACCAATGAGGGACGTCGACCAGAAATCGGCCGAGGAATCGCCCTACGAGTGTTTCGACTGCGGACACGTCGTGCTCGCCGAGAACAATCCCGGTCAGTGTCCCGACTGCGGGGGCGAGATACGGAACCGACACACCCCGCTCGAGTGACGATGGGTCCGACATCGACGACGGCCGGCGACGGGCCGCGAGCGGAGACCCGATCGGAACCGAACGACCCTGAACCGAACGACCCTGAACCGAACGAGCCGGAATCGGCGCTGGAGACGGCGCGCCGACAGCTTCAGCACGCCGCCGATCACCTGGATATCGATCCGAACGTGGTCGAACGGCTCAAACACCCTAAGCGGGTCCACGAGGTCACCGTCCCGATCGAACGCGAGGACGGGGACGTGGCGGTGTACACCGGGTATCGCGCGCAACACGACAGCGTCCGCGGCCCGTATAAGGGCGGGCTCCGGTATCACCCCGACGTGACGCGCGAGGAGTGCGTCGGCCTCGGGATGTGGATGACGTGGAAGTGCGCCGTGATGGACATCCCGTTCGGCGGTGCGAAAGGCGGTATCGCGGTGAACCCGAAGGACCTGACCGACGAGGAGACGGAACGGCTGACGCGCCGGTTCACGGACGAGATCCGGGCCGTCATCGGTCCCACGACGGACATCCCCGCGCCCGACATGGGGACGGACCCGCAGACGATGGCGTGGATGATGGACGCCTACTCCATGCAGGAGGGCGAAACGATCCCCGGCGTGGTGACGGGGAAGCCGCCCGTCGTCGGCGGGAGCGAGGGCCGCGACGAAGCGCCGGGCCGGAGCGTCGCTATCGTCGCCCGCGAGGCCGTCGATTACTACGGGAAGGCGATCGGTGAGACGTCGGTCGCGGTGCAGGGGTTCGGGAGCGTCGGGGCGAACGCCGCCACGCTGCTCGACGACTGGGGGGCGAACGTCGTCGCCGTGAGCGACGTCACCGGCGGCGTCTACGATCCGGACGGCCTCGACACGCGCGCGATCCCCTCCCACCGCGAGGAGCCGGAAGCGGTGATGACCCACGAGGCGCCGGGGACGGTGACGAACGACGCCCTGCTGGAGCTCGACGTCGACGTGGTGATCCCGGCGGCGATCGGGAACGTGCTGACGGCCGACAACGCCGACGACGTCGCCGCGGACATCGTTATCGAGGGGGCCAACGGTCCGACGACGAGCGCGGCGAGCGAGGTCTTCGCCGAGCGCGACGTGCCGGTGATCCCGGACATTCTGGCCAACGCCGGCGGGGTGACGGTGAGCTACTTCGAGTGGCTTCAGGACATCAACCGCCGCGCGTGGTCGCTCGACCGCGTCAACGACGAGCTGGAGACCGAGATGCTCGACGCCTGGGGAGACGTCCGGGACGAGTTCGAAGCGCGGGACGTGACGTGGCGCGACGCCGCCTACATCGTCGCCCTGTCGCGGATCGCCGAGGCGCACGAGGCGCGCGGGCTCTGGCCCTGAGGGGTCGCTCCCGCCGCGGGTCGAGCCCGCGCCGTCGGAAGTGACCGGCGGCGCCGTCGGAGGGAGGGTCGGCCGCGCGCCAGCGCCGTCCGTCGATCGGCTCGTCCGCCGCTCCGGTCACCCCCTCCGGGGATTATCAGTCGCGGGTTTTTGCGAGACACCTTTTTCAACGGTTGCGGCGTTCCCGTACGCATGGCAACCGAGGACGCCGAGCGTTCGCCCCTCTCGCCCGACGAGACGGCGGACTCCGCGGCGTCCGATCCCCCGGTCGCGGTGGGACGGTACTCGTGGCGCTCGTTTCTCCGCGACCGCGGCCGTGACGACGCCGCGGACGAGCTGTACGCCGACATCGGCGAGGGGCCGGTCGTCCCGTCGACCGCCGTCGACGCCCACTTCGAGGACGGCGTCGACCGAGTCATCCGCGCCGCCGGCGTCGACGGGCCGTACACGACCGACGGCGACACCGCCGTCCCGGGACACGGAACCCCCGAGTCGGGCGCCCTCGTGATCGGCCCCGACCGAGTCGTCCTCAGCGGCGCGGCCGTCGTCCCCGCCGGGACCTCGACCGCGGCGAACCCTCCCGACCCGAGAGCGGAGTCGGTCGGAACGACGGAGGGGGGCGACGGAGACGGCGAGGCGGGCGATGGCGAGGAAGACGACGACGAGGCGGGCGACGGAGACGGCGAGGCGGGCGACGGCGATGGCGATGCCGACAGCGAAGGTGATGCAGACAGCGAGGGCGACGACGAGGAGGCCGACGCCGACGCAGGGGAGGCCGACGTTCCGACCGAAAGCGGCCCCGTCGGGGCGGACGGACCGGAAGGACCGGACGAGCGAGAGGGACCGACCGAACCGGACGAACGCCCCGGAATCGCGGTCGACGGCGCGGGCGTCCCCGGGGTCGTGGTCGCCGCTGGCGACGACGTGGAATCGGTCCCGCGGCGCGCCCCGACTCCCGAGGAGTGGGCTCGCGTCGACGTCGACCCCGACGAGTTCCTCGGCTTCGATCCGTCCGAGACCGGGTACCGGGCGGGGGCGGCCGCCGCCGTCGGCGACGCCCTCTGGGACCTGTGTTCGGCCCGGTACGACCTCTACTCGGTGCCGGTCCTGAAGGGGTACTACACGTGGGACGACTACCGCGACGAGTTCTTCCTCGACGAGGACGGGAACCCGCCGACCGAGGTGAACGAAGAGGGGGAGGAGGTGCCGCTGGCGTTCACCCACGAGGACAAGACCGAAGCGCTCGGGTTCGACCCCGACCGGACGGCGGAGCTCCTCGGCGCCGGCGGGAGCGCCGCCGCCGAGCTCGCGGACCTGGTCGACGAGCGCACGGTGAACGTGAACCCCGACGTCGACGAGGACGAGTTCTTCTCGACGGCGGACGGCGACACCACCCTCGCGAACCGGTACGACCTCGAGAAGGCGGTCCCGATGCCGAAGAAGGTCCACTTCCGAGAGATCGAGCGGTACTGGGTGAACAAGCCGTACGCGTTCGTCATCGTGTTCCGCTCGACGAAGGAGAACGAGGTGAAGTACTACGCGGTCCAGCCGTACCGGACCGACATCGAGGCCGACCTCGTCGAGTTCCTGACGGGGAAGCTCCGCACCTCGATCAAGTACGCCGACGAGGCGATCGCGGGCGGGGACGAGGCGTTCCGAAAGGACGTTATCGTCGACGAGACGCTCACCCTGCTCGACCGGTACGACCTCTACGAGCGCGAGGACGACGACCGCGGGGTGATCGACGACCTCGTCGACGACGTGGTCGACCGGTTCGGCTTCGACGTCACCGAAGGGATCGCCGCTCGGATCACGGAGTCGCTCGGCTACGTGCCCCCGACGAAATCGGAATCGGAGGCGGAGTCGGCGCCGGCGACGATCCTCGCCCGGCCCGAGCCCGCGGTGTTGGCCGAGGACCCGGAGACGCTGTCGGAGCACCAGGTCGAGAAGCTGCTGTACTACCTCAAGCGGGACTTCATCGGCTACGAGCGGATCGACCCGATCAAGTACGACATCAACGTGGAGGACATCTCCTGTGACGGGTACAACTCCCCGGTCTTCGTCTACCACTCCGACTACGAGCAGATCATCACCAACGTCTACCACGAGACCGACGAGCTCGACGACTTCGTCGTGAAGCTCGCGCAGCGCTCCGGGAAGGGGATCTCGAAGCGGCGCCCGCAGGTGGACGCCACCCTCCCCGACGGCTCCCGCGCCCAGCTCACGCTCGGCCGGGAGGTGTCGGACCACGGGACCAACTACACCATCCGACAGTTCAACGAGGTCCCCTTCACCCCGATCGACCTGATCAACTGGAAGACGTTCTCGCTCGACGAGATGGCGTTCCTCTGGCTCTCGATCGAGAACCACAAGAGCCTGATCTTCGCGGGCGGCACCGCCTCGGGGAAGACGACGAGCCTGAACGCGGTCTCGCTGTTCATCCCCTCGAACGCGAAGATCGTCTCCATCGAGGACACCCGCGAGGTCGAACTGCCGCAGCGCAACTGGATCGCCTCGGTCACCCGCCCCTCCTTCTCCGACGACGACAAGGGCGACATCGACGAGTTCGACTTACTGGAGGCCGCGCTCCGGCAGCGCCCCGACTACATCGTGATGGGCGAGATCCGCGGTGAGGAGGGCCGGACCGCCTTCCAGGTGATGTCGACCGGCCACACCACGTACACCACCTTCCACGCCGACACGGTCGGCGAGGTGCTCAAGCGGTTCACCACGGAGCCGATCAACGTCTCGAAGACGATGTTCACCGCCCTCGACCTGGTCTCCGTTCAGACGTCGACCCGGGTGCAGGGAAAGAAGGTGCGCCGAAACAAGTCGCTGACCGAGATCAACCACTACGACGCCGAGAACGACGAGATCAACGTTCAGGACGTGTTCCAGTGGCAGGCGGAGACGGACGAGTTCCTCCAGATGGGCGACTCGAACACCCTCGAAGACATCATGTTCGACCGCGGGTGGAGCCGCGAGACGCTGAACGAGGAGCTCCGGAAACGCCGGGTCGTGTTAGCGTACCTCATCGACCGCGGGCTCAACAGCTACGCGCAGGTGGCGGCGACGTTCCAGGCGTTCATCAACGACCCCGAGACGGTGCTCGCGCTGATGGCGAACGAGGGGCTGGAGCGCTCGCTGGAGGACCTCCGGGAGATGGAGTCCGTGCTCATCAACGTCGACCGCGACAAGGAGGAGATGATCCCCCGCCCCGAGCCGGACGAGGCGGGCCGCGCGGAGGTAGAGCGGATCCTCGCCGACGCCGGGGACCTGTTCGCCGAGTACCGGGGACGGATGCCCGACTCCGTCGCCGACGCGCTGCTCGACGTCGCGCCCGCCGCCGACGTCGAGGCGACGCCCGACGACCACGGGACGCTCGCGGAGGCGGCCCGCGAGGCGGCGGCGCTCCACCCGGAAGCGGCCGGCCCCGAACTCCCCCAGATCGCCGCGGAAGCCGAGAGCGCACCGATCGACGGAACGCCGCCGGAGGCGGTGACGGCCGACGTCGGTGCCGGCGTCGAGTCGAGCGATCGGTCCCCGTCGTCGGAGGAACCGGCGAACGGGACGGAGGCGGCGGATGGATCGGGGTCGGGCACCGGGGTCCGTGACTCGAATGGCGCCGATTCGGGCGGTGGAAGCGGCGCTATCGACTTCGACGAGCCGTTCGAGGAGGGGATCGACGTGTTGGACCCGGCCGCGGAAGACGGCGAGGCAGGGCCCGATGACGACGCGGAGAGCGACGGCGAGGAGGGAGAGGCGGAGAGCGACGACGGGGAGAGCGCTGACGACATCGACGACTGGGGGTTCGGCACGGTCGAGTCCCCGGAGGAGCGGTAGCGCCGTGACCCCGACGAGGTGGCTCGCGTGAGCCTCGACGCGGGGGTCGGCGACGGCTCCGCCGACGCCGACGTCCTCGCGGAGCTGTTCTACCCCGTCTTCGAGCTGCTGTTCGACCCCGACGGCGACTTCGTCGGCGACGTCGAGCGCAAGCTCGCGGAGGCGCGGATGCCGGACCAGGTCGAGATGTACGTCTCCCGAGCGCTCGGCGCCGGGCTGCTCGCCGGTGGGCTGCTCTGGGCGCTCGGCACGCTGATCGGGTACGGCGTGTTCTCGCTCGGGCTGATCGACCCGAACACGCTTTCGCTCGGGATGCCCGCGCCCACGCCGGCGATCCAGGAGCTGTTGCGGTCGCTGGTCGTGCCGACCGCGGTGCTGATAAGCGGGCTCGTCTTCGGGTCGATCGGCTTCGCGCTCGGGTTCGGCGCCCTCGTCGCGGTCCCCTACTCGCGCGCGTCGTCGCGGAAGCGCGAGATCAACCTCCTGCTCGCTGACTCCGTCTCGTTCATGTACGCGCTCTCCGTCGGCGGGCTCAATCAGCTCGAGATCCTGCGCGCGATGGCGACGGCGGAGGACACCTACGGCGAGGTCTCCCGCGAGTTCCAGAGCATCGTCAACGAGACGGAGTACTTCGGCACCGACTACCGGAACGCGATCCGCCAGCAGTCGATGGAGACCCCCTCCGACGAGCTCTCGCAGTTCCTCGCCGACATGCTCTCGATCGTCAACTCCGGCGGCGACATGGAGAGCTTCCTGAAGGACAAAAAGGAGAAACACCTCCGCACGTCGAAACAGGAGCGCGAGATGACCCTGGAGACGCTGGAGCTGTTCGGCGAGATGTACATGACGCTCTCGCTTTTCCCGCTCCTTCTCATCATCATCCTCGTCATCATGGGGATGATGGGGGAAGCGGACGACCGGCTGCTGTACGCGACGGTGTACGTCCTGATCCCGCTGACCGGGATCGGCTTCCTCGTGCTCGTCTCGACCGTCAAGCAGGACGAGCCCGGCGACGGCTACCTCCGCCCCGACGGCGGCAGCGAGCGGCTCCGACAGACGAGCCAGGAAGGGCTGCTCCACTTCGGACTCATCGAAGGGTTCGTCGGTCGATTCGGCGTCTTCGACCGGATCCGCGACCGGGAGGGGACGTACAAGACGAAACGGATCGTCTCGGCGCCGCACCTCTTCCTGCGCGACAACCCGCTGTACACGCTGGCGCTGACCGTGCCGGCCGCGGGTCGCCAGTCGTTCGCCTCGGCGGGCTCAGGCAACGCGCACGACGACCTTGCGATCGGATGGGTCGCACGCCGGTCTGGTCGGCGTTCGCTGGGTCTACGTCCGGCGTAATCCGTGCGGGCCCTCGCATTGTTCCAACGAGTGGAGCCAGCGCTCGAAGCGGCGATCACGGGCAAGGCTCTCCGGAAGAGCCTCCGGAAGTCCTCTCCTCGGCCGAACGGACACGGACAGAACCCTGGCTGGAGTCGGTCCAGACGGTCTCGAGACCGTCGACGGCCAGCTCGCCGAGAGTTTGAAGTTGATTCACGCGAAGGTGAACTACGGATGACCTCCGGGACACCATGGCGAGTTCAACAACACGTAGCGTCCCGCGGCTCGCCCGGACCGGTGAGCTCCATCTGGAGGCGCAGGAGGCCTCCTCGCCCAGATCACGGACGTGCTGACGACGGCGGCGCAAGGCCTCGAGAACAGGACGACATCGAGCGCGAACGGATCTCCCGGACCCGGTATGCAGGTGGCCATCATCCGTGATGACGTACCGTCACGCTGCTCGGCGTGATGGCATCCTCCCAGACCCAGTTCATCGACGTGATGGGCGACCTCTCGTGCAGGCGGACGGCTACGGCGCGGGGCGGCCGGGGTGGCGGCGCCGGCTGGGGGCGGGGCGGCGTCGACCCCGACGTCCTCTCATTGCTGTTCTTCCACGCGGTGACCCTGCAGGCGGTGCTCTCCGGCTTCATCAGCGGCTACATCCGCAACGCCGACATCGTCTCCGGGGTCAAGTTCGCGGTGGTCCTGATGACGCTCGCGCTGGGGGTGTGGATCTATGTCGGGTGAGTCGCGAACGGGGGGATTCGCGTCGGGCGGAGCGGGCCGAGCGCAGACCCCGATCGACTTCGCCGTCGGCGCGAGCGTGTTCCTGCTGACGCTCGGGTTCGTGATCGCGTTCGTGCCGACGGTGTTCGACCCCTTCGCCGGCGCCGAGACCGCCTCGCCGGTCGTGAGCGACCGCGTCGCCGCGGGGCTCGTCGGCGACTTCCTCGCCGCGTCGCCCGCGGAGCCAGCGGTGCTGTCGCCGGCGTGTACGGCAGCGTTCTTCGACGGCGACGGCGGCAACGCCACCCTCGCCGCCGCGGCCGGGTGTCCGGCCGGCGTCGCGAACGACACGGCCGCGGAGTTCGGCCTCGACGACGACGTCCTCGTCGTCGTCCACGCGATGGGCGAGGCGGACCCGGTCGGAAACGCCTCGACCGTCACCGTCGACACGCGATACGGGACGCACACGGTCGACATGCGCCGCAGCACGAGGGACCCGGTCCGCGTCGACCGCGGCGGCGTCAGCGTCTCGCAGCGGCTCGTCTCGATCGAGGGGACGCAGTACCGGCTCACGGTGTGGGTGTGGTGACCGTGTTCCCGGACGACCGCGCGCAGGCGCACACGCTGGAGGCGTTCGCCGCGGCGATCCTGATCGTCGCCGGGCTCACCTTCGCGCTACAGGCGACCGCGGTGACCCCGCTGTCGGCCAGCACGTCGAACCAGCACCTAGAGAACCAACAGCGAGCGGTCGCGAACGACCTGCTGGAGACGAGCGCGGCCAGCGGCGACCTCGAGGCCGCCCTGCTCCGCTGGGACCCGGAGAACGAGTCGTTCACCGACGGCCGGAGCCCGAGCTACTTCACGGGCGGCGGCCCCCCGAACGCGTTCGGCGAGGGGCTGAACGCGACCTTCGGCGAACGCCGGATCGCGTTCAACGTCCACGTCCGACACGGGCCGGACGGCGCGGCGGAGACGACGCTGGTGGACATGGGATCGCCGAGCGACAACGCCGTGACGGCGACGCGTACCGTCGTCCTGACCGACGACGCGAACCTGACCGCGCCGGGGTACGAAGACACGACGCTCCGAGCCCTCTCGAACGGGTCGGAGCCGGGCGAGTTCTACGCGGCCGACGTCGGCGGCGGCGCGGTGTACGACAGACTGGAGGTGCGCATCGTCGTATGGCAGCTGTGATCCCCGGACCGTCCGACGGCGACGGGTCCCGCGACGGTCCCCGTGGTGACGACTCCACCGGCGACGGTCCGCGCGGCGACCGGCGGTTCCGCGACGCGGACCGCGGCCAGCTCCTGTTGATCTCCGGGCTCGTCGTGGCCGTCTCGCTCGTGGCGCTCGTGGTGCTGCTGAACGCGAGCATCTACAGCGAGAACGTCGCGACCCGCGGCATCGAGGCCGCCGACGGCGAGGCGCTGGAGGTCCGCGCCGCCGCCGTCGAGGAGACCGGCGCGCTGATCGACGGGACGAACCGGAACCGGCCTTCGGACCACGATGCGGCGGCCACCGCCGTCGAGGACGGGATCGCCGATCTCGACGCGTACCTCGCCCGGGCGTACGCCGATCGCGGTGGAGTGACGCACGTCTCGGGGAACCGGACGACGATGGAGAACGGGAGCTACGTGACCGGCGATCTCACCGCGAACGGCACCGGAGACGCGAACGCGACCCTCGCGGCCGACGTCGATCGGACGCGCGGGTTCGTCGTGGCGGTCGATCCCGCAACGCTCGCCTCCACCGACGCGGCCGGGGCACCGACCGACGCCTTTTACGTCGAATTCGACGACGGCGTCAACGAGACGCGGGAGGTGTACGTGTACAACGCCACCGACGACAACGTCACCGTCGCCGTCGGCGAGAACGGGAGCGACCTGACCGTCGTCTGCTCGGCGCCGGCCGCCGACCGCGTCGCCGTCGACCTGACCGGCGGGACGCTCGGCGACGAGCGCTGTCCGGGGCTCTGGACGACGAGCGCCGGGGCGCTGGGCGCTCCCTACGACGTGACCCTCGAGCGGACGGACGAGGCGAACGGGACGGCGACCGCGACCGCGCTCCCCGCCTCCGGGAAGTCCGTCAGTTCGGATCACAATGCGACTCCCGCCGTGTACGAGGCGCGGATCGAGCTCCGCTACCGGACCGCGGACCTTCGGTTCGAGACCACGGTCCGGGTCGCGCCGGGTGAGCCCGATGCGTGACCGCGGACGGAGCGACGAGGGCCGCTCGCTCCGGAGCGACGAGCGCGCCGTGAGCGTCACCGTCGGATACGTGTTGACGCTCGCGATCGGCGCGGTGCTGCTCTCCGGGGTCGTCATCGGGATCGGCGGCGTCGTCGACTCGCAGACGGACCGGGTCGTCAGGGGCGACCTCGCCGTCGTCGGGCAGACCGCCGTCGCGAACCTCGAGAGCGCGGACCGGCTCGCCCGCGCGGCGGAGGTCGACCGTCCCGGCGGCGCCGGCGACGCGACCGTGGCCGTCGATGTCGACTTGCCCACCCGTATCGCCGGTCGTCCCTATCGGATCGCGGTCGACAACGAGTCGGTGACGCTGCGGACCGACGACCCCGAGGCGGTCGCCGAGATCCCGCACGTCGCGAACCTGTCCGTCGAATCGTCTCGCGTCCGGGGGGGACCGATCCGACTCCGGTACGACAGCTCCGCCGGCCGGCTGGAGGTGACGGAGCGATGAGCCGGCGGCGGAGTCGGACGGTCTCGGTCGGGGGCCTCTCCTCGTTCGCCGATGACGACCGCGGCGTGAGCGACGTCGTCGGCTACATCCTCGTGTTCTCGCTGATCACGGTCACGATCGGCACGGTGTTCGCGGTGGGGGTCACCGGCGTGGAGGACCGGCGGGAGGCCGAGCGCGTCGCCAACGTCGAGCGCGCGTTCGACGTGCTCGACGACAACCTCCGGGACGTTCAGCGGTACGGCGACCCGAACCGCGCGACCGAGATCCGGCTGGCCGGCGGCACCCTGTCGACGTCCGCCGAGTCGCGGTTCGTCCTCGCGAACACCAGCAACGCCAGCGACGTCGCGAACGGTACCCTCGGCGAGTGGACCTCCGGGACGATCGCGTACGAGGAGGGCGACACGACGATCGCCTACGAGGCCGGCGCCCTGGTCCGCGGCGACGGCGACGGCTCGGTGATGCTCTCGGAGCCCCGCTTCGCCGCCGCCGACGGTCGGACGACGATTCCGATAATGGCGTTGGTCCGCGGCGGCGGAGAAGGGAGCGTCACCGGCGAGGGAACCGTCCAGATAACCGCGGTCGACGAGGCGAACGCCGACTCGGAGACGACCCGGTTCGACGCCGCGAGCGGCGAGACGCTGTACCTCTGGGTGGAGACGGACCATCCGGACGCGTGGGCGCGCTACTTCGAGCGCGCCGACGACTTCGCGGACGCGACCCCCGCCGACGCCGACGGCGTCGCCGTGGCGGAGCTCGAACACGGCGACTCGGTGTACGTGCGCGAGGTCGTTCGCGTCGTCGGGTTGCAGCGCTGACGGTCGCCCCGCGAGGGGCCTCGTCCGACCGGCTCGGCCGAGCTAGTCGTCCTCGATCGTCACGCGGTGGCGGGAGACGTGCAGGTGGCTCACCACGGGAACGGACGCCCCCCCGAACGGCTGCAGCGTGGCGAGCGACTCGTCGTAGTGGAGGTTGAGGTCGGCGTCGTTGAACGTGAAGCTCCCGGAGGTGAACGACCCTCTGAAGGTCATATTGTTTGTAAGCGTCATGTCGCTCGTCGGCGCGTATACCACTCCCGCGACGTCGATGCCGTCGCTCGGAGCCCCCTGAAAGTCGATACTGCCGCCGCTCGAGTACACCCATAGGTTCCCCGTTACGTCGTCGTCGGCTGCGATTCGCGCCTGATGCGTCACGTCGACGTTCCCGGTGTTGTACAGCTCGAAGCGGGTGCCGGTGGCCGCCGTGATCGCCGCGTCGTCCCGTACCCCGACCGCGCCGTCGACGAACAGGTCGCTGCTGCCGCCGCCGCGCGCGCGGAGGGTCGATCCATCCCGCATGGAGAAGCCGCCCTCGGCGAGGACCGCGACGTCGCCGCCCCCGCCGTCGAACTCGACTCCGCTGCCGTCCTCGCTCACGTCGAGCCGCCCGTCGACGTGGACGGTCGCCCCGTCCTCGATCCGGAGCGTACTCCCGTCCGAGACCGTGACGTCGCCGTCGACGTATGTGTCTTCGTCGATGGTGCGGACGGTTCCGTCGTCGTGGACGAATCCCGTCGTGGAGGCGCCGCTGGACTGGAGGTTCAGATCGCGGACCCGTTCGATCCGTTCGGCGATGGCTCCCGCGACGGGGTCCGCGCTCCCGACCGAGTCGTCGACCCGCTTCTCCCCCGTGATTGTCAGCTTCTTCTTCGCCTGTCCCTTCGGGATCTTGAACGACTCCGCGACGAGGTCTCCGCGGATTTCGATCGATTCGGTGTTGCCGCCCCCCTTCGACGTGAGGTGGAAATCGCTGGTCGTCTGGAGCACCGCGTTATCGCTCGCGTTGCCCTTTCCCGGATACGATCCGACGGTGGAGTCGTAGCTGTCGGCGTACAGGGTGTTTATGCCGCCGAACTCGAGCCGTGACGTGCCGAGCGCAGAGACGCCCGCGCTGAGCGTCGGGTGGACGGTCTCGGTTCGGAGCGCGACGCGGACCTCCGTCGGCGACACCTGCGTGACGTTCGCTCGCGTCCGGGTCTCGAAGAACCGCCCCCACGCCTCCGCGTACTGGCTCTCGACCGTGACCGTCACGTTCCCGCCCAGCAGCGGGTTCGAGACGTTCTCGGAGGGGAACAGCCCCTCCGGGTGTTTCGAGGTGCCCGTCACGACGGCGTCGTCGCCGAGCCGCCCGTCGACCCCGTCGATCGTCACGAGCGGGAGCGTGAGGGTGTCGCCGCGGTAGTGGAACTCGGGCGGGGACACCATCCACGACCCGTCGCCGTTCGACCGCCAGACCCCGCCGCCCTGATACGCCACCCGGTCGTCGCCCCGCTCGTAGACGACGGCGCCGAGCGTGACGTTCTCCGTCACCGTCTCGATCCCGCCCGTCTCGTTTTCGGCTTCGACCTCGATCCGCATCACTCCCGCCTCGTCGTCGACGCGCACGTCGGCGCTCCGGCCGGGATCGAGCCGGATGCGCTGGCTCGTCGACCCGCCGTGCGCCACGAGGCTGGCCTTCGAGTCGACCTGCGTCATCGCCCCCTCGATCCGCTGGACGTCGGCCGACGACTGCACGTCGCCGAGCGCCGTCGACCCGAGCGCGACCGTGACCCCGACCGCCGTGATCGTGAGCCCGAGGAGGAGCACGACGCCGATCACCTCGCTCTGGGCGCGGTCGGGACCGTTCATGAGGCCGCCTACGTCGGGAGCACGCATAAACGTCGACGTCCGAGTATCGGATCTGAGATCGTCTCCGGTCTCGACCCCGACCGCGCCGTCGCCGTCACCACTCCCGGCGCGCGCCGCTCCCCGAGCGCACCACCTAAGCCGGCGGAGCCGATCTCTCTCGGTATGACCGAGGAGCTGTACCTCGCCGACGACACGGTGACGACGTTCGAGGCGACCGTCGAGCGCGCGCTCGAGGACCGCGTCGTCCTCGACCGGACGCACTTCTACCCGACGGGCGGCGGGCAGCCGCACGACACGGGGACGCTCCGCCTCGCCGACGGGGAGCGCGACGATCGGTGGCGGGTGGTCGACGTCCGGAAGAAGGACACGATCTACCACACCCTCGCGCCGGCGGCCGAGGCGGGTGACGGCGGTGGCGCGGCGACCGACGGCGACGCGCCCTCGCCGCCCGAGCCCGGTACCGCGGTCGTCGGCGAGGTCGACGCGGCGCGCCGGGCGGCCCACTCCAAGTACCACACCGCCCAACACCTGCTGTCGGCGCTCCTCTTGAACGAGTTCGACGCGCAGACCACCGGAAACCAGCTGTACGACGACCACGCGCACCTCGACGCGGCGTACGACCGCTTCGACGACGCGGACCTCGACCGCATCGAGGCCCGGCTCAACGACCTCGTCGCCGACGAGCGTCCCGTGACGAGTTACGCGATGGACCGCGCCGAGGCCGAGGCGACCCTGGACTCGGAGCGAACCCGCATCGACCTCCTCCCCGACTCGATCGAGGAACTCCGGATCGTCGAGATCGGCGCGGCCGGCGCGGACGACGCGGGCCTCGGGACCGACGCGGACCCCTACGACCGCACCGCCTGCGCCGGAACTCACGTCGGTAACACCGGCGAGATCGGCGAGGTCGTCGTCACCGGCCGGGAGACGAAGGGGGCGGACGAGGAGCGCGTCCGGTTCGCGCTCGCCGAGCACCTCGACGGCGCCGAGTGAGGCCGTCGACCGGCGGACTCGGCTCCGTCGTTCGGTCGCGATCCCGCCGCTTATATACGATCCGCGGCTGGTTCCGCCATGAAGTTCTGCGACGAGTGCGGCTCGATGATGAAGTCCGGCGAGGGCGAGGACCACTGGGTGTGTAGCTCCGCGGACTGTGACAACGAGATCGGCCGCGAAGACGGCGACGACGAGTGGACCACCGAGTCGCAGGTCGAGTCGGAGGTCATCGACGTGAGCGACGCGGAGGACAAGGGACTGCCGCAGACGACCGCGCACTGTCCGGAGTGCGGAAACGACCGCGCCTACTGGTACATGCAGCAGATCCGCTCGGCCGACGAGTCGGAGACCCGCTTCTTCGTCTGCACCGAGTGCGAGCACAAGTGGCGCGAAGACGACCACTGACCCGATCCGCGGCGGCCCGCTCTCCCCTCGCCGGCCGCGCCGCCCCCGTCCCCGCTCGCTTTTAATTACCTCCCCGGCGAACGGCGACCATGGACCCGCCGGTCGTCCCCCCGGACCGCCTCGACGGCTGGCGACGCGTCGCCGAGACGACGGACCGACCGTTCGCCGCCGGCCCCGTCTCCGTGACCGCGAGCACGGTGCGGTACGAGCGGGCGACCGACCCGCCCCCGCGGCCCTTCTGTTTCGCGAGTCGCCTGCGGATCCGCCCGGAGACGGCGCCGAACGCCGCGCTCACCCGTCTGGTCGAGCGACGGGCGAGAGAGGGGTTCCGCGACCGGCTCGCGGCCCGCGACATCGCGGCGGTCGAGCGCCGCGGCGACCGCGAGATGGCCGTGGACGACCCGGCCGCCGAGCGCGCGACGGTCTGGACCTTCCGCGGCGACTGCCGGCTGGAGGAGGACGGGACCGGCGGAGACCGCGAGGTCCCGATCGAGGCGCTGCTCGCGGTGTGGGCGGCCGACGAGTACCTCCTCGCCGGCGGCGCGTACCCGGTCGTCGCCGCCGCGTACCCGGAGGGTCGGGGTCCCGAAGACGCGCGCCGCGAGCTGTTGGGGATCGTTCGCGGTGTCCGCCCGCCGGCGGACAACGGGGATGAGGAGGACGGGGAGTAGCAGAAGCGAGGCGCGCTCCGGGTCAGCAGGCCGTGACGCCGGCACCGGACTCGATCGGAGAGCCGCTGTCGCTGTACTCCGAGTCGTCGATCGCGCCGCCGAACATCGGGAGGGTGAGCTCGTACGCGTACAGCACGCCGAACGCCGCGAACGGGTCGACTCCGTTCGCGACCGCCTCACGCGCGGTGAGGCGGACTCCCGCGGCGAGCACCACGATCGGATCGCCGCCGAGCGCGCCGGCGGCTTCCAGCCCGATCTCGTTGCCGGCGGCGGGGTCGGTCAGCACGGAGAGGTGGACGACGGCGTCGATCGTCGCGCCCGTCTCCCCGATCGAGATCGGGTAGCCGTCGCCCGCGAAACACCGCGTGGGCGGCGTCGCGGCGTCGTCTGGTGTGCCGCCGTCCGAGGCGTCGCCGCCGGACGCGTCGCCGCCCGTTTGCGCCGCCCCGATACCGACGGCCGCTCCGCTCGCGGCGAGCGCCGAGACGAGGAGCAGCGCGGCCGCGACCGCCGCGATCCGGGTCATCGGGTGCCGGGTCATCAGTGCGGGGTACGACGGACGGACGTAAAACGCCGCGGCTCTCGGTATCCGATATGATACTTGGACTCGGGGAGGCTCACGTCGAGCCGAGGAGCCCCTCGACGAGCAGTTCCCCGGAGGCGACGTTGGTCGCCAGCGGGACGTCCTTCACGTCGCAGACGCGCAGCAGCGCGGAGATGTCCGGCTCGTGCGCCTGCGCCGTGAGCGGGTCGCGGAGGAAGACGACGCCGTCGATCGCCTCGTCGGCGATCATCCCGCCGATCTGGAGGTCGCCGCCGTACGGCCCCGACGCCTGCCGGTTCACGGCGAGGCCGGTCTCCTCGGCGATGCGTTTCCCGGTCGTCCCCGTCGTCACGAGCTCGCAGTCGTCGAGGGCCGCGGCGTGCTTTGTGACGAACTCCACCATCTCGTCTTTCAGCTCGTCGTGGGCGATGAGCGCGAGACGCATACCGTCCGTTCACGGGTATGGTATAAGTGTATACTGAAAAGCAGTATCTGTATTGATAGGTGGGCCGACGAACTCATACGACCCCCACCGAACAGGCGAGTATGATATCCGACTGCGTCGCCGGCGACGGGGTGATCGATGCGCGGTAGCGACGACCGCGGCGTCAGCACCGTGGTCGCGACGATTCTCATGGCCGCTATCGTCGTGATAATCGCGGCGAGTATCGGCGTCACAGTTTTCGATATCGGCAGCGCGCTCACGGAACCGCAGGAGCCGCGCGCGTTCGGTGACACCGAGGTGACGCTCGGACCCGAACACCGGGCGTGGGGCGGGTGGAACTCACGGGTCAGCGATCCGCCCCGAGGCGACGTCGACGTCGTCCGCATGGAGTACGTCGCCGGCCCGTCGTTCGAGGGCGACGAGGTGGGTTCGATACTCGTCCGCTGGGAGGGCGGTGACGGCGAGGGCGGACAGGTTCGCTTCCTGAACCCGAACCTGTTCGACGAGGACTCCGAACAGGAGTTTCACTCGCAGAACGTCGGTGAGTTCTGTACCGGCGATTTCGCGGTCGGCGACGCGTTGACCGTCCGGATGGTCCACAATCGGTACCAAGAGGACGGGGAGACTGGGGTCGACGGTCCGCCGTACGAGTACGTCGAATCGGGTCAGAACGACGTTGCCGGCGGCGCCGGCGACGAGCCGTTCTTCCGCGTCGAGAACAGGTACCCGATCGAGTTCAGCGGCGACCGTCCGATGGAGCCCGGCGACTCCGTCGAGATCCGCTTCATCGGCGTCGAGGAGGAGCAGCCCATCGCGCGTACGACGGCGGTCGCGACCGCGGCCACCGACGGACCGACCGAGCGGGACAAGCCCGGTTGCGACGCCTGACAGCCGCGTCCCCGACGCCCGCTCCACCGATGGCCGGCGTTACTTGAACCGGAACGTCTCCAGGTTCTTCGGCGCGAACGTCCGCATGTTGTAGTCGTGGTACAGCGCCGAGGAGAGGTCCTGCACGGAGCGCTCGTCGCCGTGGACGCACAGCACCTTCTCCGGCCGCGGGTTCATCGTCTTCACGAAGTTCTCTAACCCCTGCCGGTCGGCGTGGCCGGAGAAGCCGTCGACGACCTCGGTCCCCATCTCTAGGGTGAGCGTGTCGCCGCGGCTCCCGCCGCCCCAGCCGTCGACCGGGATCTCGTCCCAGCCGTTCTGGATCCGGCGGCCGAGCGTTCCCTGCGCTTGGTAGCCGACGAAGACGAGGTTCGAGTCCGGGTCGGGGCCGATGTGGCGGAGCCACGACATGATCGGCCCGCCCTCGATCATCCCGGAGGTGGAGATGACGATGCACTCGTCGCCGTCGGCGACCTCCTGTCGCTCGTCCTCGCCGGCGTCGATGTGGTTGAACTGCTCCGCGAGGAACGGGTTCTCGTCGTCGTGGAAGATCCGGTCGCGGAGGTCGTCGCGGAGGTATTCGGGGTAGGTCGTGTGGATCGCGGTCGCCTCCCAGATCATCCCGTCGAGGTGGACGGGCATCGTCGGGATCTCGCCCTTCCGCATCGCCTCCTCTAAGACGAGCATGATCTCCTGGGAGCGCCCCACGGCGAACGCGGGGATGACGACCTTCCCGCCCTGCTCGTACGTCTCGTTGATGACCTCCTTGAGCGCCTCCTCTGAGTCGGCCTGGTCGGTCTGGTAGTCGTCGCGGCCGCCGTAGGTTGACTCCAGCACGAGCGTCTCCACCCGCGGGAAGTCGTTGACCGCGCCGTTGAACAGGCGGGTGTCCTCGTAGTGGATGTCGCCCGAAAAGGCGACGTTGTAGAGCCCGTCGCCGATGTGGAAGTGCGTGACGGCGCTCCCGAGGATGTGGCCCGCGTTGTGGAAGGTGAGCTTCACGTCGGGCGCCACGTCGGTGACGTCACCGTACTCGAGCGGAATGGTGTGTTTGATCGCCTCGCGGACCTGCGCCGATTCGTACGGCGGCGTCCGCCCCTCCTTGGCGGCGACGTCGAGGTAGTCCAGCGTGAGCAGGCCCATCAGGTCGCGGGTCGGCTCGGTCGTGTAGATCGGGCCGTCGTAGCCGTACTTGTACAGGAGGGGGATCAGCGCCGAGTGGTCGAGGTGAGCGTGCGTGAGAACGACGGCGTCGAGCGTCGCCGCGCCGGCGCCGAGCGCCTCGGGGACCTGCAGGTACGGCACCTCGCCCTCCGCGCCGGGCTTGTCGCCGCAGTCGATGAGGATCCGGGTCTCGGGCGTCGAGAGGATGAACGCGGCGCGGCCGACCTCGCGACAGCAGCCGAGCGTCGTGATCCGGACCCACTCGTCGTCGGACATCTCCTCGCGGTGGATCTGGCGCCCGACGCGCTCGAGGATGTCGCGGCGCTCCTCGCGCTCGGTCTTCAGGAAGCCGCGCACGTTCGAGACGGTCGAGGACTCGATCGGCGGCGTCCGAACGACCTCGGGGGTCCAGCCGACCTCCTGGGTGATCTCCCGCAGCGTGGAGCCGCGTCGGCCGATCACCATCCCCGGCTTCTCCGCCTCGATGACGACCTCGCCGGTGTCCTCGTGGAAGTCGAGGTCGGTGACGCCGGCGTCGTCCGGGATCACCTCGCGGACCTCCTCCTCGGCGCGGGCCGGCGGAGAGAGGGCGCTGGGGTCCGGGCGGACCGTGATTCGTTTCCGGAGCTTGGAGGCGAGCCGGCGGATCAGGTCGCCGTCGCCGGCGAACCGCTTCGGGTCGCGGGTGTAGACGACCAGTTCCGGGCCCTCGTACTTGACGTCGGTGACCGTGATGTCGTTCGGAATCTCCTGTTCGATCTCTGATTTCAGTGTATCGAGCTGCTTGTCGACTTGACTCATATCTTACCGCGGGTAGTCGGGGTCGCCGCCGCCGTCGAACGCGTCCGCGCGCCGGTACGTGGCTCGTCGCCGAACGGTCGACCGTGACGGGGTAGGCATAGTGGTAGTACTGTCCGTAGGTGGTACCGTGCGGGAACAGCCAGCGAAAACCCGCTTAGGTGGACGTATACCCCCGTTATTATAAAACCCTTCGCAAAGGGCAAGCCCCTTGCCCGGCGGTGGCGTTCGAATCCCCATGCGCGTTACCCCCGAAACGGTCCGCGACGAGCGCGCGTGGGTCCGCGACCGCGCGCCGGTCGTCGTTCCCCTGATCAACGAGACCCGCGAGCGACTGGGGACGCTGTTCGAGACGGACGTCGCCCCGGTGAGCCGCGAGGCGTACCGCCGCGAGGTCGACGCCGTCTTCGCCGACGGCGAGGTCGCGGTCAACGTCGCCGGCTGCGTCGCGCTCCTCCGTGACCTCGACGTCGCCGACGACTACCCCGGCTTCGTCGTCGACGAGGCCCTCGGCCGCGAGCTCGCGGCGACGCTCGCCGGCGGCCGGCCGCTCTCGCTGCTCGGGCAGGCGACGTTCCACTTCGTCGACGTTCACGTCAGCGAGGACGAGACCGCGTCTGGCGACGACGCCGGCACCGCCGGCGCCGACGACCTCGACGCGGCGCTCGCCGCCGGCTTCCAGACGCGGCTCCCGGGCTGGGAGTGGCGGGAGGGAGAGAGCCCGTTCGCGTTCGCGCCGGGCCGCGACGAGTCGGGGACCGGCGGCCCGGAGCGGGGCGGCTGACGCTACGACGTGAATTTCAGGACGAACTCGTAGCCGCGGTCGAGCACCGCGTCCGGGAGGAAGCGCGCGAGGACGCCGACGCGGGCGGCGGTGCCCGGTTGCACGCGCGCGGGCGGTTGCGTCGCGCTCGCGACATCGTAGATCGCGCCGGCGACGACTTCCGGCTCGACCGCGCCGGGACCCCCGCCGCCGACGAGCTTCGCGTCCTCGAACAGCGCGTAGAACTCCTCGTAGGCGCCGGAGCGGTCGTCGTCGCCGTTCGACGCGCCGCTCCCGCCCGCGTCGTCTCCGTCGCCCTCGCCCCCGTCCGAACCGACGCCCGCCTCCGCCTGCGCGCGCTTCGAGAAGTTCGTCTTCACCGGTCCGGGCTCGACCACGACGACGTCGATCCCGTGCTCGGCGACCTCGTTGCGGAGCGCGTCGGACATCGCCTCGACCGCGAACTTCGAGCCGCTGTAGACGCCGCCCCCGGGGAACGAGACGCGCCCGGCGACCGAGGAGACGTTGACGATAGTCCCGTCGCGCTCGCGGCGCATCGCCGGCAACACCGCCTTCGTGAGCCGGTGCGGCCCGTACACGTTCACGTCGAACTGCTCGTGGACCGCCGCCGTCGACACGTCCTCGATCGGGCCGAACTGGCCGTACCCCGCGTTGTTGATCAGGGCGTCGATCGCGCCCTCCTCGTCGAGGATCCGGTCGACGACGCGGTCGTCGTCGGACTGGTCGGTGACGTCCAGGGTGGCGAGCTCGCAGCCCGCCTCGCCGAGCGTCTCGATGTCGGCGGGGTTCCGCGCGGTCGCGTACACGGTCCACCCCTCGTCGTTGAACGCGTGCGCCGCGGCGCGGCCGATACCCGAGGAACAGCCGGTGATGAGTACCGTCTTCTGCACGCGTCGTCGGTCGGCCCCCGACGGCATAACTCTCCCGACCCGAGCGCCGGTCTCCCCCGCGACGCCCGGAGCAGGATTCGCGTCACAGCTCCTCGGTCCGGATCCCCATCGCCCGCGACGCGGGCGCGGTCCGCTCGAACCCCCACCGCTCGTAGAAGCCGTCGACGTCGGCGAGGAGGTCGACGTACGCGCCGTCCGGCGCGTTCGCGCGGAGCCACGCGACGAGCGCGTCCATCATCGCCGTTCCGATCCCTCGCCCCTGATGCGGCTCCGCGACGGCCGTATCCGAGAGGTGAAATATCGATCCGCCGTCCCCGACGATCCGCGCCATTCCGACCGCCGACCCGGTCTCGGTCTCGACGACGTGAACGCCGTGCGTCGTGTTCGGGAGCCCCCGTTCGACCGCCTCTCGCGACCGGTCGCTCATCTCGGCCTCCCGCCGGAGCCGCCGGAACGCGTCGACCGACGGCGTCGTCTCTCGCAGCTCGTAGCCGGCCGGGAGCGCGTGGCCGTCCCGTCCCGGATCCGGCCCGTCGGACTCGACCGCGTGGTCGTCGCTCATGGGTCCCCGTTCGCGCCTCGAAAAATGGACGTTTCGACCCGGGGCGACCCGACCTTACTCCTCGTCGGCGTCGCCGGCGTCGTCGGCGTCGTCCTCGTCCTCCTCGCTCTCGAGCAGGTCCCGCTCGTCGAGGATCGATTCGATCTCCTCGTTCGACCGCTCGGTGTAGCCGTCGTCGTCGTCGACGGTGATCGTGGCGACGCCGACGCCGTCGGGCGCCAGTTCGCCGTCGTTCGACTGCGCGAGGGTGTCGAGCGCGAGCCCGACCGCCTCGTCGGTGGAGATACCCTCCTCGTACTCCTCCTCTAGGTAGTCGCGGAGGTCGCTCCGGTCGGAACCGATCGAGAGCGCCTGCCACTCGTAGGGGGTGCCGGAGGGGTCGGTCTCGAAGAGTCGCGGCTCGCCGTTCTCGATCCCACCGACGATCAGCGCGACGCCGAAGGGGCGCGCGCCGCCGATCTGCGTGTACTGCTGGATGTGGTCGGTGATGTTCTTCGTCAGCGTCTCGATGCCGACCGGCTCGCCGTAGCGCAGGCGGTTCACCTGCGCCTGCCGGCGCGCGAAGTCGATGAGTTGGCGGGCGTCGGCGACGTGACCGGCGCTCGCGACGCCGACGTGGTCGTCGGCCTTGTGGAGCTTCTCGATGCTCTCCGGCTCCATCAGCGGGGAGCGGGCGCGCTTGTCGGCTGCGAGGACGACGCCGTCCTCGGCGCGGACGCCGACGCTTGCCGTCCCGCGTTTCACCGCCTCCCGGGCGTACTCGACCTGGTAGAGCCTGCCGTCGGGAGAGAAGATGGTGATTCCTCGGTCGTACGCCTGCTGTTGGGATTGGCCCTGCATGATATCACTCGATGTCGAACGCCGCCGCGCCGACGTAACCCGACCCGACCCACACGTCGCACGCGTCCTCGCGCACGACTGCGGGTCGCTCGGCGTCCCCGAACGCGACGTCTCGCTGTGTTGAATTAGCGCCCGCGCGACGCATATATCTTTCCTCACAGGCACGCACCGTCCCCGAGATCCCACGGACGTGGATCCCGACCGGGTCGCCGTCGACCTCGCTCACGCAGGCGATCGCCGCGCGCGCCTCGGCGACGTGGCCGTGCCGGACTTTGACCACCGCTTCCCCGGTCCCGTCACCGTGCATGAACGAGAGCAGGGTCAGGTCGGCGTCGGCGCTCCCCGCGTCGCCGATCAGGTTGCCGGCGGCGTACCAGAGCGCGCGCTGGAACGCGCGGCGCCCGAGGTCGGCGTCGGGCCACGTCTCGATCCCGACCGCGAGGTACCGCCACCGCGGCCGGAGGTGCTTCGGGAGGTGTTTCACGGTGTGGTCACCCGGAGCGCTCGGCCCCGGGCTCGCCGTCGCTCCGGTCGCCGAGCCGCTCCGCGACGATCACGGCGACTTGGTCGTGGACGCGCTCGACCGCGGTCACCGCGAACCCCTCGGCGGTGAACGCCTCGACGAGGGTGCCGACGGTGGCGGGGTCGTCGACTTCGGGACCGTAGAACGGCGCCTCCGGGTCGGGCCCCTCGAAGAACGCCACGTCGCCGAGGACGATCCGGCGGGCCCCCGTCGCGGCCATCTCGCGGATCGCCTCGCGCTTCTCGTCGTCGCCGAGGTGGTGGAGCGCGAAGTTCGAGGTGACGATATCGATCCGCTGACCGGGGTCGACCTCGGGCTCGCGGAACTCGCCGTACGCGAACTCGACGTTGGCGAGGCCGCGCTCCTCCGCCTTGCGTCTCCCCTCGTCCATCATCCCCTCGCTGATGTCGCGGGCGAGCACCCGCTCCGCGTCGGGCGCGAGCGCCAGCGAGATGGCGCCCGTGCCCGCGCCCAAATCGAGGACGACGTCGTCCGGGTTCGGGTCGGCGTACTCGACGACGAGGCTCGCGCAGGCGTGGTACTCGTCGCTCTTCGAATCGTCGTACTCGGCCGCCTTCTCGGAGAAGCGCGCCGCGTGCTCCTCAACGCTCTTCTTCATACCTGCCACGTCGGACCCCCGGCTCTATGAAGGCCTCGGAGCGCCGCTCCCGGTTGCGCGCCGCGATAGCGCCCCACGCCCGGAGCCCGTCCCGTACCCACTCCGGGTCGAAGCCGACCGCCTCGGCGGCGGCGACCAGCTCTCGGGGCGCCCGGAGCGCGAGGTGGGACCGCGCGTTCGCGCTGACGACGTGGGGCGCGTCGTAGTAGGTCACGATCTCGCGGAGCTTCCGCAGGTCGGCGAGCGCCCGCACCCGCCTGCCGCCGCTGGAGCGGAGCAGCGGCCCGAGGTCGAACTCCACGTGGACCGCGTTGTCGCGGGCCGCCTTCGCGAGGACGTGGTTGACATCGCCCGGGCCGTCCATCGGACGCGCGAGCACGTCGACGCGGGGGTCCTCGACCGCGAACCGGTTGAGGCCGTCGTCGCCGCCCGCGAGGCGGACGACGGTGCGCTCGGAGCGGTAGTTTCCGACGGCGCCGGAGGCGCTCGTGGCGTCGGCGACGTCGATCTCGACCGCGTCGACGACGTCGACGCCGTACTCCTCGCGGAGGGCGGCCGCCGCCGGCGGTCCGTCGTCGGCTCCTCCCCGCTCGCTCTCTCCGCCCTCGCCGGCCGGCGCGAGCGCGTCCCGCGTGCGGACGACGACCCCGTCGTAGCCGTACCGCGCCGCGGTGGCGGCGTGGCGGGCGACGGTCGCGTCGCCGTCGGGGTGGGCGTGGACGGCCTCGTACATGCCCGCCCGTTTCGGCTCCGCCGGTATCGTCGTTGCGCTTTCCGCGCCGGGCGCCGCGCCCCGGCGGGGTTACCCGTCTCCGGTCGACTCCTCCGTCTCCCACTCCCGCCTCGGGTCCTCGCCGGTGAACCACGTCGCGATCCCGTCCGGTTCCGCCTCGCGGTGGGCCCGTCGCCGACTCCACTCCACCGTCGCCTTCGCGATCGTGATCGGCAGGAGGTACGGGAGAACGACCGCCTCGACGCCGACCGCGTCGACGGTCGCGTCGATCAGGCCGGGGGCGACGAACCCTTCGACCGCGACGAGTCCGGCGGTGACGGTGACCGCGGTCACCACCCCGATGACGAAGTAGAAGAAGACGACGCGCTGCGCCGCCTCGACGACCATGTACGGCGACCGCTCCTCGTAGGCGCGCTCGGCAAGGAACTCCCGGTGCACCTCCGCGACCTGCGCGCCGCAGATCCCGAGCGTCGCCAGCCCGACGGTCGGCGTGAGATAATCGAGCGCGTCCCATCCGACCCCGAGCAGCGGGAACAGGAGGAACCCGAAGACCCCCAGCGACCGGACGACGACGCCCGCTTTTCGGCGGTACACCGGCGGAAGCCACGAGGCGACGCGTATCGGTTCCGGATCGCTCTCCCAAACCTCGCCGCGCTCCGCGTCGTCGGAGTAGCCGACGATGTAGAACGACCGGTCCGCTAAGACGATCGGGCGCTCGGCGAACAGCGCGACGACGCTGTACGCGAGCACCATCACCGCCACTTCTATCCAGTAGACGGCGAGCAGTTCACCGACGCGCCAGTCGAACGCGACGACGCCGACGAGCGGGAGGAGGTTCGTCGCGACCACGAGTCCGAGGGCCGCGCGGCCGGTCGGGTCCAGCGGACGAGACGGGCCGAGACCGGAGTCGGGCGATCCGTCGGAGGGCATCGTTCGGTGTCGGGGGCGCGTCGGTATTAAAATCGGCTCTCTCGGGGCCCTTCGCGCCGTCGTCCGGGGGTATCGCCGTCCACGCCTCGCCCTCCGGGGGCCGCAGTCGCCCGCGGGCCCGACGCTCTTTTCATCGCCTCCGCGCAACCCCGACGCATGGCCGCCGACTTAGAGGAGAAGACGGACCGATACGAGCGCATGCTCGCCGACGCGCTGGCGGCCGCGGAGCCGCGACCGCCGGCCGACACGCCCCTCGGCGAGGCCGCGGCCGACGTGGCCGAGATGGCCGAGTCGTACCTCGAAGACGGACGTCACTTCCGCGGGGACGACGACCCGGTGAACGCGCTCGCCTCGTACTCGTACGGCTACGGGTGGCTCGACGCCGGCGTCCGGCTCGGGCTGTTCGCCGTCCCCGACGACACAGAGCTGTTCACGACGTGAGCGGCGGCGCGGCTACGAATCCTCGAGCCGCGACCGCGCGGCGCCGTCGGCGTCGCCGAGAATCCGGATCGGCGCGCCGGTTTCGATCGCGCCGTCCTCGACGATCCTGGCGCGGAGCCCGCCCCGGTGGACGAGCGCGTCGCGGAGCCCCTCGCGTTCGAGTAGGGATTCGAGGTACGAGCACGGCTCGCAGAGCTCGACCCCCTCGCAGACAGCGTCGCCGACGCGGAACCGCGCCCCGACGAGGCGGTTGAGCCCGATGTCCCTGGTGGTGAGGTTGCGCCGGTGCTCGTCCGGGCCGACGGCGATCCCGTAGTCGCGCTCGACGGCGTCGAGCGTCTCGCCCTCGATCAGCGACAGCTCGCGGCTCACGTCGCGCGCCGACCGCGAGTAGGTCCCGCTGTCGAGGAAGTACCGGTCGCCGCGCAGTCCCCGCCCCGAAACCGCCTCGACGCTGTCTCGCTCCTCCATGGGCGCGCCCGACTCGGGAGCGACGTGAATCGCCTCGATCCGTCCGGTCATGACGCGTCAGACGACCAGGACCGACAAAGCGGTTGCGGGGCGTCGCGGCGGCCTCGGGCCCGCCGACGGCCGCGGCCAGTCACCCGCTCCGCTCGCGCAGCTCGGCCAACAGCGCCGCCGTCCCGTCCATGTACCCCTCGTCGAGGACGGTGTCGGCGGCGTCGCGGGCGGTCGCGTCAGCGTTGGCGACCGCGTACGACTCGCCGGCGACGGCGAACGTGGACGCGTCGTTCTCGCTGTCGCCGACCGCGGCGAACTCGTCGGGTGCGAGCCCGAGCGCGTCGGCGACGCGTTCGAGCGCCTGCCCCTTGCTCACGGCGGGCGACTTGACGTGGTACGCGTAGCCGGTGTCGACGACCTCGACGTCGCCGTCGGCCGCCGCGGCGACCTCGCGGAGCAGCGCCTCGTCGGCGTCGAGCGACAGCGCGACCTCCGTCTCCCGCCAGCGGTTCACCGTGTTGCCTGCGCCCCAGCCGACCTCCCCGCCGCGCTCGCGGAACGCCTCCACGACGGCCCGCGGGGCCGTCGGGTCGCCGAGCACGGTCGTTTCGCCGTCCGCGTACGCGATCCCGCCGTTCTCGGCGATCACGAGCTCGGGTCGGCCGAGGAAGTGCGCCAGCGCGACCGGATAGGGGAACGCCTTCCCGGTCGCGAAGACGACCGGCGCGTCCCAGCCGGGCAACAGTTCGAAGACGCGGGGGTCGATCCGACCGCTCGGCGTCGTCAGCGTCCCGTCGATGTCCAGCGCGAGGGGCGGCGCCATACCCGCGGTCGGGAGGCCGGGCGCAACTGTCTTGCGTTCTCTCGGCGGCGCCCGTTCGCGGGCGTCGATAAAGAGGGGTCCGCGGCCGTCGGCCGCGGCGGCTTGGTCTATGACGGCGGGTCAGGCCGGCCACGACGGCCGGTCGAACAGCTCTCGGAACACGAGCGTCGGGAACCGCGGGATGAGCCGACTCGGCGGGCGGCCCTTCCCGTGGCTCTGGCTGACCGTCACCCGGTCGAGCAGCCCCGCGTCCGCCAGCTCGTACAGCACTCGGCGCACGGTGGACGCCGAGAGGTCGACCGCGGGCCGCGAGGCGATCGTCTCCGTGGCCGCGCTCACCGAGGCCCGGTCGTCCTCCGGCAGGCTGACTAGCTCGTACAGCAGCCGCCGTCGGCTCTCGGAAAGGGCGAGCACGCGGCCCAGCGCGACGCCGGGCTTCGGCACCTCCTCGATCCCCGCGTCGAGGTCGGTCGGCCGGATCGTGGAGGCGCCCGCGCGCTCCGCGCTGATCGCGGCGCCGGCGATCGCGGCGAGCGCGTCGTGGGCGTCGCCGTCGGCCCACTCGCTGACCTCGCGGATCTGGTCGTGGCTGATCGCGTCGCGACCGAGCCCGGTCGAACACCGGCTCGTCAGCAGCTCGACGAGCACGTGGCGCCGGTACGGTTCGAAGGCGACCGACTCGTCGGGCTCCCACTCGATCGCGTCGGGCGGGTCCCGACCGAGGCAGACCGGCGAGATGTGCCCGCCGATGTCCGAGAGCCAGTCGACGACGGTCGTCGCGTCCGGCGTCTCCGGCTCGTTGGTGTGGTCGACCGCGACGACGATATCCGGACCGGTGCGGACGCCCTCCCGCAGTTTGTCCGCGAGCTCGTCGGTGCCGATCCCGTGTTCCGGGACCGGGTCGTCGCCGATCGTCGAGAGGACGTCGTGGTAGAGCCGGAACCGGGTCGAGCCGCGGCGGGCGTCGACGTACACGAACCCCGGGAGAGTGGGTTCGACCGCCCTCGTCGTCGTCTGGATCGCCCGCCGCGGGCCGCTGTGGGACGCGAGGCGGTCGAACAGCGCGGAGACGACGGCGGACTTCCCGCTCCCCTTCGGGCCGTGCACGTAGGCGCTCGGCGGGAGCGTCCCGGAGAACGCCGGGCTGAAGACGTCGAGCAGGCGCTCGAACACCGGCCCCCGACCGGTGGGCGAGTCCACGTGTGAGACGGGGGAGACGGCGTCGAGGTCGACGAGGACGCCGGCCCCGGCGTCGTACCCCAGCCTGCGCTCGATCCGGTCGTCGATGTTCACGCTCGACCCTCCTGTGTGTCCGAATAAAACAGGCACGAAGCGCGGCGCTCGGTCCGACCGGCTCGCCGCCGCGACCTCACCAGCCGTCGGGCTTGTACCGGTTTATAAGGAGCGTCGAGGCGACGAACACGGCGGCCGCGACCGCGCCGACGATCGCGCCGGCGACGACGCGCGCCCCGACCGGTCCCTCCGCGGTCGCCGCCACCACGAGAGTGACGATTCCGGCGACCACGAGCATGTTTCGACCGTCGCGCCTCTCGAGTCCCAGCGTCTCCGCGTTCATATCGGCCCCTCTCGCCCGGCGACGTTAAATCCACCTCGAACGCCGTCGCCGGCCGGCGGTCGCGGCCGAGAACGGCACCGGCGACGACAACGGCGACGCGATCGCTCCCGCCGCCGTCCACAATCTTAACACCCCCGGCCGCCTCCCGCGGAGTATGTCCGAACCAGAGTTCGACGAGTCGGTCGTCAAGGCCGACAAGCGGAGCAAGGCGGTCGCGCTGATCGTCGCGATCGCCGCGTTCCTCGTCGTCCGCGAGCTCGTCGTCGACGTCCAGTTCGCCTCTATCGTCGCCGCGACCGCCGGCGTCGGCGTCCGGCTGTACGTCCCGTATCACGCGAGCGTTCGGGTCCCGGAGTCGGACCGGACGTCGCTCAGCGACCACCCGACGGTCGGGGCGTACCACCACGGCGCCGCCGGAATCGGGCTGGTGGTGCTGTCCGTCATCGCCGTCGCCGCGTTCGCGTTCACTCAAGGGTTCGTTACCTCGGTTGGTGTCGGGATCATCGCTGGTGTCGTTGCGTACGTGGTTCTTTCTTCGACGCTTCCGGCGGGATAAAAGCCGGAAGGCGACGCTTAGGTTCCCGGCACCCAGATGGAGCCGAGGACGCCGAGGATCGCCAGGACCGCGAGGATCGACGACGAGATGAAGATCGCCGCGGCCGGCGGGTCCACGTGAGTGTCACCGTGCGCGTAGAAGACGCGCTGGAAGGCCTCACCGATCACGGCGCCGAGGAGGCCGAACCCGGCCCCCGCGACCAGTCCGACCGTGCCGCTGAAGCCCGCTCCCGTGAACGCCGCCCACGCCGTCGCGCCCGGTAGCGTCATGTGGTGAGTGACCGGGATCCGGTCGACGCCGAGGTTCAGGAACAGCAGCGTCGCCGCGCTGATACCGAACCCGAGGAACACGTTCCCGGTCTGGATCGCGGCGTAGGAGGCCGCCAGTCCGGCGGCCGCACCGATCGCCGCGACGTGCGACCACTTGTACATGTTCGGCAGCCACGGCTCGACCGCGAGGCGGTCCTCGCTGGACTTGTCGCCGTCGCCGGGGACCTCATTCGGATCGCGCATCTCCTCGCGTTCGAACGGTCCCATGTCGAAGTAGCCGCTCGCCTTGCTGCTGACGTTGCCGATCACCGAGTAGCCGAACACCGCCCGGTGGACCAGCGCGCTGGCGACGACGGTGAACGCGATCGGGTCCGTCGGGATCGCCAGGTTCCGCAGCGTCTGTTCGAGCACGATGCCGAACACACCGAACGCCGCACCGACCGCGAGGATGTCAGGTCGACTCCCGAGCGCGAAGCCGATGTCCTTCGCGTTGTGGTAGTCGAAGCCGGACTCCATCGCGCCGTTCTTCGCCGCGTACGCCGACGCCGCCGCACCGCCGGCGAAGGAGATGTGCGGCCCGAAGACGGGACCGAACCCGACGCCGACGCCCGACCCCATGGCGGCGTCACCGCCCCACACGCCGGCGATGACGAGGAAGCCGGTGAAGATGAACGCCGGGAGCGCACCGAGCGCGGCGCCGAACGCCCCGCCGGCGGCCGCGCCGAGCCAGATGGTCGGGTCGAGCAGGATGTCGAGCACCGCGCCGATCGAACCGGCGCTCCACTGTGCGAGCACCCCGCCGGACTGCGCGAGCAGGTCGCCGGACGCGAGCAACGCCGAAGCCTCGGCGCTCATCTACTCGTCCTCCTCGTCGTCCTGTGCCCAATTGAGGGAGCGCTCGACCGCGTCGTCCCAGCGGTCGTACAGCTTGTCGACCTCTTCCTGCTCCTTCTCCGGCGAGAAGTCGCGGTCGATCTGCCAGTTATCGCGGAGCTCGTCGACGGTGTCCCAGTAGCCGACGGCGAGGCCGGCGGCGTACGCCGAGCCGAGCGCCGTGGTCTCGTCGACCTCCGGCCGGACGATGTCCGTCTGGATGATGTCGGCCTGCAGCTGACAGAGGAAGTTGTTCTTGACCGCGCCGCCGTCGACGCGGAGGCTGGTCATCTCGACGCCCGAGTCGGCCTCCATCGCCTCCGCGAGGTCGCGGGTCTGGTAGGCGATGCTCTCCAGCGTCGCCCGGACGATGTGTTCCTTGGCGGTGCCGCGAGTCATCCCGACGATGGTCCCGCGAGCCCGGCCGTCCCAGTGGGGGGCGCCGAGCCCGGTGAACGCCGGAACCATGTAGACGCCGTCGGTCGAGTCGACCGATCGGGCCAGCTCCGCGGTCTGTGCGGCGTTGTTGATCAGGTCGACGTCCTCGAGGAACTCGATCGCCGCGCCGGCGATGAAGATCGACCCCTCCAGCGCGTACTGTACCGGCTCGCCGGACATCTGGAAGCCGACCGTCGTGAGCAGCCCGTTGTCGGACGCGACGGCTTCCTCCCCGGTGTTCATCAGGTAGAACGCGCCGGTTCCGTAGGTGTTCTTCGCGTCGCCCTTGTCGAAGCAGGTCTGCCCGAAGAGCGCGGCCTGTTGGTCGCCGAGTGCGCCGGCGACGGGAACCGCCTCGCCGAGGAAGCCGTCCGCGTCCGTGTGGCCGTAGTAGTCCTCGTCGGAGGACGGTCGGACCTCGGGCACCATCTCACGCGGCACGTCGAACTCCTCGAGGAGCTCGTCGTCCCACTCCATGTCCCGGATGTTGTACAGCATGGTCCGGGAAGCGTTCGTGACGTCCGTGATGTGGTTGCCCGTCAGGTTGTAGATGAGCCACGCGTCGATCGTGCCCATCAGCAGCTCGCCGTCGCGGGCCCTGTCGCGGAGGTCTCGGCCGCGGGACGCGGACATCTTGAGCGGCTCCGCGTTGTCGAGGATCCATTCGGTCTTGGTCGCGGAGAAGTACGCGTCGCACTCCAGTCCGGTCTTCTCGCGGATCTCCTCGACCTTCCCGGCCTCCTGGATCTCCTCGACGCGGTCCGTCGTCCGCCGGTCCTGCCACACGAGGGCGTTGTGGACCGGCTTTCCGGAGTCTTTGTCCCACACGATCGTCGTCTCGCGCTGGTTGGTGATCCCGATCGCGTCGAGCTGGTCCGCCTCCAGCCCCGCGTCCGCGAGCCCGTCGAGGACGACCTGTTGGGTGTTCTCCCAGATCTCGATCGGGTCGTGCTCGACCCATCCGGGGTTCGGGTAAATCTGCTCGTGCTGTTCGTAAGCGTTCGTGACGACCTGGCCCTCGTGGTCGAACACCATGAATCGGGTGCCGGTCGTCCCTTGGTCTATCGCACCGACGTACTGTGTCATGTTTTGGATCCCTCCTGTGGCGCTGGTCCGCACGCGGCGACGCCGCCGATCCCGTCCCGGGCGCGTCCCGAGAGGGTCGCGTCCCGGCTCGGCCGGGATTCGGCTCCGTGAGGCGACCCCCGAGCGACCGCGTCCGACCCGCAGGCCGGACGCGCGGCCGCGTTTCGACGGGGGTCACCGCCGTCGCCGCGGTATATCTTCACGGAAGCTACCACGCCGTTCGTGAACATAATGTACTACCATAATAATCTAACTGTTAAAATCCGCTTTTGAGCGCGGTTCAAAAAGAGGATATATAAACAAACCGTTGGCGCTAACGCTTGCACTACTTGAACGTCCCTGATAGTTATGCGAACCCGTAAAGAGGAGGTAAAGTAAAGTGGACGGGGTCCGAGCGGTCGGTTATGGACCATCAGGTGGACGTCGTGGTCGTCGGGGGCGGCTCGACCGGCTGCGGCGTCGTCAGGGACCTGGCGCGGCGGGGGCTCGACGCGGTGCTCGTCGAGAAGGGGAACCTGACGCACGGCACGACGGGACGGATGCACGGGCTCCTCCACAGCGGGGGTCGGTACGCGGTCTCCGACCAGAAGAGCGCGAGGGAGTGTATCGAGGAGAACCGGGTGCTCCGCGACATCGCGTCCCACTGCGTCGAGGAGACGGGGGGGATGTTCGTCAAGCGCCCCGAGGACTCCGAGGAGTACTTCCAGGAGAAGCTGGAGGGGTGCCGCGCGTGCGACATCCCCGTCGAGGTGCTGGACGGCGAGGAGGCCCGCCGCCGCGAGCCGTACCTCGCCCGCGACGTCGAGAAGGCGATCGCGCTCCCGGACGGCGCGGTCGACCCCTTCCGGCTCTGCGTCTCCAACGCGGCCGACGCCCGCGAGCACGGCGCGCGGGTCGAGACGCACGCCCCGGTGACCGACGTGCTCGTCGAGGACGGCGAGGTCGTCGGCGTCGAGATCGAACACGAGACCGGCCCCGGCAAGCGGGTCCACCGCGAGCCCGGGACGACCGAGGAGATCCGCGCGCGACACGTCGTCAACGCCACCGGCGCGTGGGCCGGCAACGTCGGCGAGATGGCGGGCGTCGACGTAGAGGTGCGCCCGTCGAAGGGCGTGATGACCGTGATGAACACCCGACAGGTCGACACCGTCATCAACCGGTGCCGACCGAAGGGCGACGCGGACATCGTCGTCCCGCACGAGACGGCCTGCATCCTCGGCACGACCGACGAGGAGGTCGACGACCCCGAGGACTACCCCGAGGAGGAGTGGGAGGTCGACCTGATGATCGAGACGCTCTCGGAGCTCGTGCCCGCGCTGAAGGACGCCCGCACGCTGCGGTCGTTCTGGGGGGTCCGCCCCCTCTACGAGCCACCGGGAACGGGCACCGAGGACCCGACCGACATCACGCGCGACTACTTCCTGCTCGACCACGGCGACCGCGACGACCTGCCGGGGATGACGACCATCGTCGGCGGGAAGCTCACCACCTACCGCATGATGGCCGAGTCCATCTCGGACCACGTCTGCGAGGTCCTCGGTCACGAGGCGACCTGCGACACCGCCGAGGCGCCGCTGCCCGGGTCGGAGAGCGACGCGCGGATGGAGGAGCTGATGGACGAGTTCGGGCTCCGCTCGCCGGTCGCCCGCCGTTCCGGGCAGCGGCTCGGGTCGCGCGCGGACGAGGTACTCGACGAGTACGACCCGAACCCGATCGTCTGCGAGTGCGAGGGCGTCACGCGCGCCGAGGTGCAGGACGCCATCGGCGAGGCGGGCAGCGACCTCAATGCGGTCCGGCTCCGCACCCGCGCCTCGATGGGGAACTGTCAGGGCGGCTTCTGCACCCACCGCATCGCCTCTGAGCTGGCGCGGGAGTACCCGGAGCCCGTCGTCCGCGACGCGGAGGACGAGCTGTACCAGGAGCGCTGGAAGGGCCAGCGCCACGCGCTGTGGGGGCGGCAGCTCTCGCAGGCGATGCTGAACCACCTGCTGCACGCGACGACGATGAACCGCGACGGCGACCCCGCGAACCTCGACGGCGAGGTCGACTTCGGCGCCTTCGACGCGGGCGCCGGGTCCGGCCCGGCGAGCGCCGACGCCGACGAGGGCGGCGACGCCGGGACCGCCGCCACCGACGGGGGTCGCGCAGGCGACGACGCGACGACCGACGGGGGTCGCGCAGGTGACGACGCGACGACCGACGGAGGGCGCTGATGGCGATCGACAGCGACGTCCTCGTCGTCGGCGGCGGGCTGGCGGCGATCACGGCGGCGATTTCGGCGTCCCGCGAGGGTGCCGACGTGCGGCTCGTCTCCCACAAGTCGAGCACGCTCCGGCAGGCCTCCGGGCTGATCGACGCGCTCGGCTACGTCCCGGCGACGGAGCCGGCGCAGCCGCTCCGCGAGGGACCGCCGACAGCGGGCCGCGAGCTCGACCGCGACGAGTGGCCCGACCCCGAGGGACCCCTCGCCGACCCCTTCGAGGGGATCGACCGGCTCCCCGAGAGCCACCCCTACCGGGTCATCGGCGCGGACGCGCTCCGGGAGGGACTCGACCTGTTCGACGAGCTCGCCGGCGACGCGTACCGCGGGAGCCACACCGACCGTAACGCGCTCCTGCCGACGTTCGGCGGGAGCGTGAAGCCGACCGCGCGGTACCCGGCGGCCGCGGAGAGGGGGCTCGCGAGCGACGACCGGCCGGCGCTCATCGTGGGGTTCCGGTCGCTGACGGAGTACGACGCGCGGGCGTTCGCGGGCCGGCTGGAGGCCGCCGGCGTCCCGTTCGACGTCGCCGGCGCGGAGGTGGAGTTCGCGGAGGCGTTCCGGGCCGACGCGAAGGTCACCCGGCTGGCGAAGGCGCTCGACCACGACGAGGAGATCGACGGCGTCCCCGCCCGCGAGGCGCTCGCGAAGGCGGTCGCCCCGCACCTCCACGACGTCGTTGACGAGGCGGGCGGCGTCGACCGCGTCGAGCGCGTCGGCTTCCCGGCGTTCCTCGGCGACGACCGCGGCGACGAGGTGCGCGCGGAGCTGGCCGACCGGCTCGGCGCCGACGTGTTCGAGATCCCGATGGGGCCGCCGAGCCTCCCGGGGCTCCGCCTGGAGGACACGCTCTACGACGCGCTCGACGCCGAGGGCGTCCGGTTCGAGACCGGCAACCCAGTCGCCGGGATCGAGACCGAGGCGGACGGCCGGATCGAGACGGTCGCCGTCGATCGGAAGGGGAGGGAGACGCCGTACGGCGCCGACGCCTTCGTGCTCGCGACCGGCGGGCTCGTCGGGAAGGGGCTCGACTCGGACCGCGAGGGCGTCCGCGAGCCCGTCTTCGACCTACACGTCGAGCAGCCCGACGACCGCTACGAGTGGTTCGTCGACGACGCGTTCGGCGACCAGCCGTACGCGCGGTTCGGCGTGCGCCCCGACGAGCGCGGGCGCCCGCTCGACGGCGACGGCGAGGCACAGTACGCGAACGTATTCGCGGCCGGCGGCGTCGTCGGCGGCGCGGACGCGGCGCGGGAAAAGTCCGCGAGCGGGGTGTCGCTCGCGACCGGCCTCGTGGCCGGGCGGCAGGCGGCGACGGAGGCGACCCAATGACACGAGACACACCGGACGACACGGGGGCGACGGACGGAACGGGGGGAGAGCGCGGCGACGGGAGCGAGCCGCGGGCCAGTCCCGGCGTCCCGGAGGCGGGCCGCGACGAACAGCCGTCGATCTTCGTCCCCGACGACGGGGAGCGGGCCGGCGGGAGCGAGGCCGACGAGAGCGAGGCCGACGAGAGACCAGCCACCGACGGCGGCGTCGAGAGCGCGACCGGCGGCTCCGACTCGGCGGAGCTCGACCCGGACGCGTACGACCCGGTCGACGTGTTCCCCGGCGGCGACCTCGACCTCCGCGAGGGGGCCGACTCCTGCTACAAATGCACGAGCTGCGACACCTCCTGCCCGGTCGCCGAAGTCGACGACGAGTTCCCGGGGCCGAAGTTCCAAGGGCCCGAGCAGTGGCGCCTCAAGCGCAAGGACGACCACGACATCGACGAGTCGATCACCTCCTGTTCGAACTGCATGCGCTGCGACGACGCGTGCCCCTCTTCGGTGCCGCTCTCGCAGATGCACAACGAGGCGCGCGGCCAGTTCGTCGAAGAGCAGATGGAGAAGCTGTCGGTCGAGTACGTCCGCAACCGGATCTTAGCGAACTACCGGACCTCGGCGCGGCTGGCGAGCGTCTTCCCGCGCACCGCGTCGTTCGCGATGAACTTCGGGCCGGTCCGCTGGGCGATGGAGAAGACGCTCGGCATCCCGAAGGAGCGCGACTTCCCCGAGTTCGCCACGGAGACGTTCCGCGAGTGGTGGAAGGCTCGCGGCGGCGCGCAGGTGGAGGACCCGGACAAGCGCGTGGCCTACTTCCACGGCTGCTACTCCAACTACAACACGCCCGAGGTCGGCAAGGCGATGGTCCGGGTGTACGAGCACTTCGGCTACGAGGTGATGGTACCCCCGCAGAAGTGCTCCGGCACCCCGATGTTCGCGAACGGGATGCTGAAAGACGCCCGCCGGCACGCGGAGACGAACGTCGAGAGCCTGATCGAGGCCATCGGCGAGGGCGCGGACGTGATCGCCTCCTGTACCTCCTGCTCGATGTCGCTCCGGCAGGAGTACCCGGAGCTGTTCGACATCCACGGGATCGAGGACGTCTCCGAGCACACCTACGAGGCGCTGGAGTACCTCCGGATCCACGAGGACCTGGAGGGCGAGCTCGCGGGCAGTGAGCTCGCGGACGATCGGTCGTACGCCTACCACGCGCCGTGTCACGCCCGCAATCAGGGGCTCGCCCGGCAGGCCGTCGAGACGTTCCGCGACGTCGACGGCGTGAACATGGAGGACGTCGGCGACTCCTGTTCCGGTATCTCGGGGACGTACGGCTGGAAGGAGGAGAAGTACGAGAAGTCGATGAAGATCGGCGAGGAGATGTTCGAACACATGGAGGACGCCGAGGGCGACGTGGGGATGACCGAGTGCCCCACCTGCGCCATGCAGATGGAACACGGGACGGGGTACGAGATCAAACACCCGCTGCAGCTGCTCGAAGAGACCGTCGGCGCCTGAGCGAGAGGCGCTGAGCGGGAGGCGATCCGACCGCTCCCGCGGTCGGTCGGTTCGACTCGGAACACCGTCGGTTCGACTCGGAACACCGTCGGTTCGACGCCCGGTCAGCTCGGCGACGCGTCCGTTTCTCAGACCGGATAAGCGCGGACAAACGTTTAATGAGCGGAGTTCCCGAGACGGCCTACGTGACGCTCGAACAGCTCCTCGATCGATACGACGACGTCGAGCGATCCATCGTGGTCGTCAACCGTACCGACCCCGACCCCGTTCTCAACATGCTCACGGACACGTTCGGCGACGCGGTGCAGGTGGCGGACCGGAGCCTCGCGGGCGACGGGGGCACCGGGTCCGACCGGACCGAGACCCGATCCGACCATCCCGGCGCGCGATCCGACGGACCCGCTGATGCGAGCGGGGCGGGGCTCTCCGCCGAGCGGCTGACGATGCGATCCCCGGACGCGGGCGAGAGGCCGGTGATCGACGTCGACGCGCTCCGGCGGAACGACGCCGTCCCGTTCGACGGCGACGACCCCGGCGGAGTGGAGAACCTCGCGCTGCTCGTCGAGGGCGACGAGGTCGTCGCCGGCTCGACGCTCGGCGAGCTCGGCGACGCGGTGTTGTTCGTGAACTCGGACTTGTACGTCACCGGGAGCCGAACGCTGGAGGATGTCGACCTCCCGTCGGTGATAAGCGGCCTCGAAGACACGACGTTCACCCTTCGAGGCTACCCCGAGTCGAACCGCCAGAAGCTCCTCCTCATCACCATCTCCCGGTTCATCGAACGCGCCGCCTGGGTGGCCGGCGACGGGACGCTGCGCTCGTCGTTCCAGCGCCTCTCGCGGATCGAAGACGAGGTCGGTACCCGCGAGGTGTACGAGAGCGTGGTCGACGCCGGCGTCGACACCCACCTGTACGGCGTGCCGGACGACCTCCCTCGCGGCCTCGACGCGGTGGTCCACGGCGGCGACAGCCGGGACTTCACCCACAGCTGGTTCGTCGTGTACCGACCGCCCGGGGGACCCACCTCGGTCGACGGCGGCGCGGGATCGGACCTCGATCGCGGCATGGACGGCGGCGTTGGCCTCCTCGCCGTCGAGGCGGAACCGCGGGTCTGGCGCGGGATGTGGACGTTCGACGAGGGGCGCGTCCGCGCGATGAACCGGTACATCGAGCGGAACCTGTAGGGACGGCGAGCGAAATCCGTAACGAGAAATCGGAGCCGGATTTACGCGTCTCGGGCTGAATCCAACCCGTGAGTTCATATTCTCCCAGCGGTGACGGGATATCATGTTCACGGAGCGGTCCGACCTCGTCGGCGACGACGACCCGATGCGCGGGTACGGCGTCACGGTGACGCCGGGACGGGACGGACCGCTCGTCTTCGTCGCTGGCTACGGCGAACCGAACCGACTGTACGCCCGCGAAGGCGACCGGTTCGTCGATACGGCCTGCGGCATCGTCGCCGACGGGACCCGCCACGGGATGGGCGTCTGCGCGGCCGACCTCGACGCCGACGGCTGCGAGGAGGTGTACGTCCACAACTGCACCAAGGGCGTCGACGGCGGCGGCGACCCCGACCTCCTCTTGAGCCGCCTCGAATCCGACGGCTACCGCTGGACGGACGTGTTCGCGCTCGACGTGAACGCCGACCGCCTCGACGTCCGCGCCGGCCGGTCCGTCGCCGCGCTCGACCGGCTCGGGACCGGCCGGTACGGGGTCGCCGTCTCCGGGTACGCCGCGCCGCTCGCGTTCTACGAGCTCGGTGACGACGGCGAGATAACCGACATGGCCGGCGCCGTCGGGCTGGAGGTCGACGGCGGCTGTCGGTCCCTGCTCGCGGTCCCGCACTGCTCCGGGGAGGGCGATCTGTTCGCGGGCGTCGAGCGCGGCCCGAACCGGCTGTTCCGCAACGAGAACGGACACTACGACCCGACCGGCGGCGGCGCGCTGGCCGACCCCGCGGGCGACACCCGCGGCGCCTCCCTCGTCGACGAGGGCGGGACGTTCGCCTTCGCCGTCGGCAACGAGGACGGGCCGAACCGCCTCCTCCGTCACGGATCCGGCGGCGAGTTCGAGGACGTCGCGTCGGCGGCCCTCAGCGAGCCCGACCGCGTCCGGACGGTCGTCGCGGCCGACTTCGACGACGACGGCCGCGAGGAGCTGTTCTACAACGTCTCGGGCGAGCCGAACCGGCTCTACGAGCGGGTGGGCGGGAGGGTCGGGACGCGTGGGACGACGCCTCCCGCTGGGAGCCGGTCGACCCCGGTCCCGCCGCCGAACCGGACGGCTTCGGAACGGGCGCGGTGGCGGCCGACCTCGACGGAGACGGCGTCTTGGAGCTCCTCGTCGTCCACGGCGAGGTCGCCGCGCAGCCGATCGCGGCCTACGAGGTCCCGGGCGCCGCCGACGCCGGGTGGCTCCGCGTCCGGCCGACGACGAGACACGGGGCGCCCGCCCGCGGCGCCGTCGTCAGGCTGGAGACGACCGCCGGGATCCAGCGCCGCACCGTCGACGCGGGCGGCGGCTGCCTCTGTCAGACCGAGCCGGTCGCGCACTTCGGGCTCGGCGGCGCGACGCCGCGCCGGGTCGTCGTCCGGTGGCCGGACGGTCGCGAGCGGATTCTGCCGGACCCCGCGTCCGACGCGGAGATCGCGGTCGAACACCCGTCGAAGCGGCGATCTCCCCCGGGCGGAGGGCGCCGGCCCCGCGGCGACCGACCCCTCGGGCGGTAGCGGCCGGTACCGGACGCGAGGGGGCGACGGGGGTGATTCCTCTCCGGACCGGTCGGCGTCGACGGACGGTCTCCGGATCGCCCGGCCAGAACTGCCGCCCTTCGCGGGTTCAAGTGTCCGGGGACGCACGGACGGGTATGGTAGATCCGACTTCCGACCTCGAGGAGGACGTCGACGAGGAGTCCGCCCCGCGCTGTGCGACCTGCGGCGGCCCGGCGCTGGGCGTCGGCCGTCGAACCGTCACCTGGGTCGACGGCACCGACGTCGAACACCGACGCTTCTGTTCGCAGGTCTGTCGCGACGACTGGGAGGACGAGCGTTCCTGAGGGGACGGCTGACCAACGGCCGGGACGCGGGATCGGCGGGCTCCATCTCGCGGGAGGCTTTTTCAGTGCGGGGGTGGTATCTCCAAGTATGATTTCGCTCGACGAGGCCGTGACGGCCCGACTGGAGTCGCACGGCGAACGGTTCGAGGTGCTGATCGACCCGGACGCGGCGCTCGCGATGAAGCGCGGTGAGTTCGACGGCGACTTGGAGGACGTGATCGCCGCCGAGGACGTGTTCGAGAACGCCTCGCGGGGCGATCGCCCGGCCGAGGAGGACCTCGAGACCGTCTTCGGCACGACGGACGCGCTGGAGATCATCCCCGAGGTCGTCGAGCGCGGGGAGATCCAGATCACCGCCGAGCAGCGCGAGGAGATGATGGAGCGGAAGCACAACCAGCTGGTCACCACCATCACCCGGAACGCGGTGAACCCGCAGATGGACGACTCCCCGCACCCGCCGGAGCGGATCGAGCGCGCCCTAGAGGAGGCGGGGTTCCAGATCGACCCGATGGAGCCGGTCGAAAACCAGGTCGACGACGCGCTCGAGGCGCTCCGGCCCGTCATCCCGATCCGGTTCGAGGAGGTGACGATGGCGGTCCAGCTCCCCGCGGACTACGCCGGCTCCGGCCAGGCGCAGATCCGCGAGTTCGGCGACTTGGAGCGCGAGGAGTGGCAGAACGACGGTTCGTGGGTCGGCGTGCTCACGTTCCCGGCCGGCCTGCAGAACGACCTGTACGACCTCGTCAACGAGGTCACGTCCGGCGAGGGAGACGCCCGCGTAATTAAGGACAAAGACGAGCTCCGGACGCGGTAGGTCGTCGACGGCGCCGCTTCTCTCCCGAACGACCGCCATACGTGCCGCGGCCGAGAGCTTCATACTCCGCCGCGGGCCTCCTTTTGTCCATGGACGAGCGCGCGGCGGAGTTCGCGGCACGGGCGCGGGACCGCTACGGCGTCGACCTGGATGTCCTGGAGTTCGACGCGGGCACGGAGACGGCGGCTTCGGCGGCCGACGCGGTCGGCTGCGACACGGCGGCGATCGCCTCCACGATCGTGGTGTCGCTCTCGGGCGGAGACACCGGAGCCGATGGTGGCGGCGGCAGCGCCGACGGAGACACCGGCGATCGACTCGTCGCCGCGATCACCAGCGGCGCGAACCGGCTCGACCTCGACGCGGTCGCGGCCCACTTCGGGGCGGCCGAGGCGACGATGGCGGACCCGGTGCGGATCCGCGAGACCGTCGGCTGGAGCATCGGCGGCGTGCCGCCGCTGTGCCACGACGTCGCGCTCCCGACCGCCTTCGATCCGACGCTCGCGGGGTACGACACGGTCTACGGCGCGGCCGGGACGCCGAGCGCGGTGTTCGCCGTCGATCCGGAGCGGCTCGCCGCGCTCGCCGACGCGACGACCGTCGATCTGACGGAGTGAGGGCGAGCGGCGGCGTCACCGCCTCTGCGACCGCGTCGCCGGTCGGCGCTGACAATCGATCGCGGTCTCGCGGCCTGTGTTATTAACTATGAGTTGTGAAATAACAATACTTTTCTATTAACAGTTGGTATCGATAGGTATGACTCACTCACGCCGATCGGTGCTGAAGCGCGGAGGCGGACTGTTGGCCGCCGGAGCGGCGACCTCGCTCGCCGGCTGTTCGGGCGCCGCGGACGAGGGGTCCGCCGAGTTCGACGGCGGGTACGCGGCCTTCTTCACCCTCAACGACTGGGCTAACGAGGTCGTCGGCGACCGAGCGAGCTTCGAGGACCCGGTCGAGGTCGGCCGCCTCGGGCACGGCTGGACGCCGGACGGGACCCTCGCCGCGGACGTCGCCTCGACCGACGCGTTCGTCTACCTCGACAGCCCCGAGTTCGCGTGGGCGCAGGACCTCGCCGCGACGCTCGAAACCGATTACGACTCCGTCGCAGTCGTCAACGCGCTCGCCGACGTCGAGGACGACCTGCTCGACTGGGACCACTCGCACGAGAGTCAGGACGAAGAGAATCACGACGAGGAGAATCACGACGAGGAGAATCACGACGAAGAGAATCACGACGAGGAAAACCAAAATGACCGCCAGTACGACCCCCACGTCTGGGTCGACCCGGTCCTCGCGGGGCGGATGGTCGAGACCATCGCGACGGGACTCGGCGAGGCGGACCCCGAGAACGCCGACGCCTACGCCGACAACGCGGCCGCGTACGCGGAGGAACTCGACGACGTCGACGACGCCTTCGCGTCAATCGCCGAGAGCGCCGAGCGCGGCGTCGCCGTCATCGCGGGTCACAACTCGTTCCAGTACCTGGAGGCGCGCTACGGGTTCCGGCTCCACTCGCCCGTGGGCGTCTCGCCGCAGAACGAGCCGAGTCAGGGCGAGATCGCCGACACCATCGAACTGGTGAACGCGGAGGGGATCGACACGATACTCTACGACCGCTTCGCGTCGACGACGCTCGCCGAGACGATAGTCGAGAACAGCGACGCGACGGAGACGCGGGCCGTCAGCCCGGCCGGCGGGACCACCGAGGAGTGGAACGACGCCGGCTACGGCTACCTCGAACAGATGACCGAGGTCAACGTCCCCGCCTTCGAGCGCGCGTTCGGGGCGCAGTGAGTCGGAGCCTCGACGCGTCGGCGCCGGCCGGCGGTCCCTCACCCGCCGCCGGACCCGTCCTCGCCGACGGACTAAAAGAGCTAAACGTTCGGACGACCCAGAGTCGGGACACGCAGTGACCGCAATCGTCGACCTCGACGGCGTGACGTTCGCCTACGGCGACACCGTCGCCGTGAGCGACGTCTCTCTGACGGTCGAGGAGGGGGAGTTCCTCGGGCTCGTCGGCCCGAACGGCTCCGGGAAGACGACCCTGCTCCACCTCATGCTCGGGCTCCACGAACCGGACGAGGGGACCGTCGATCTGTTCGGCCGTCCGGTCGACGAGTTCGACGACGGCGGGCGGATCGGCTACGTCTCGCAGAAGGCGACGAGCCGCGGCGGGTCGATGCCGGTCACGGTTCGCGAGTGCGTCACCATGGGCCGGTTCGCGCACGCCGGCCGAGGGCGCCTCTCCGAGGCCGACCGCGCCGCCGTCGCAGACGCCATCGAGACGGTCGGGATCGGCGACCTCGCCGACCGGCTCGTCACCGAGCTGTCCGGCGGGCAGAAGCAACGCGCGTACATCGCTCGCGCCCTCGCGAGCGACGCGGACCTCCTCGCGCTCGACGAGCCGACCGTGGGCGTCGACGCGGAGTCGCGCGACGCCTTCTACGCGCTCCTCGACGAGCTGAACGACGACGGGATCACCATCATCCTCATCGAGCACGACATCGGCGTCGTCACCGACCGCGCGAACCGCATCGCCTGCATCAACACCGAGCTGTACCACCACGGCGACACCGAGTCGTTCGTCGAGAGCGACGCCCTCTCGGAGGCGTACGGCGCGACCGGACAGGTCGTCCACCACCACCACTGATGAGCGGGACCACGGCCGCGGACGGCGGGGGGGAGGCGAACCCGACCGCGGACGCGAGGCCCGACCGCGGACTCCGACGCACGGCCGAGGTCGCCGCGCTCGGGCTCACGGCGGTCGTCGCGGTCGGCATGCTCGCGTTCCTCCTCCTCTACTGGGCGCGGGACCTCCCGGTCATGAGCGACCTCTACGCCGCGTTCCGGGCGCTCGGGCGGGGGATGGACGCCGCGTTCGGCACGAACGTGTTCCGGCACCCGATCATGTGGCAGTCGATGGCCGTCGGCGTGCTCGTCGGCGTCGTCGCGCCGCTCGTCGGCTCCTTCCTCGTCCACCGGGAGATGGCGCTGATCGGGGAGACGCTGGCGCACACGGCGTTCGCGGGGGTCGCGATCGGCATCCTCGTCAACGCGTCGACCGGCTGGGACAGTTCGCTCCTGCTCGTCGCGCTCGTCGTCGCGATCGCGGGGGCGCTCGCCGTCCAGTGGCTCACGGAGCGCACCGACGCCTACGGCGACGTGCCGATCGCGATCATGCTCAGCGGGAGCTTCGCGGTCGGCACCCTGATCGTCAGCTACGGGCGCGGGCTGACCGCCATCAACATCGAGGGGTACCTGTTCGGGAACCTCGCGATCGTCACCGCCGAGGGCGCGCGGCTGATGGGCGCGCTCTCGCTGCTCGTCGTCGCCGGCGTGGCGCTGACGTACAAACAGCTCCTCTTCATCACCTTCGACGAGCAGGCGGCGCGCGTCGCCCAGCTCAACGTCACCGGCTACAACACGCTGCTCGTCGTGCTGACCGCGGTGGTCGTCGTCGGCGCGATGCAGGTGCTCGGCGTCATCCTCGTCGCCGCGATGCTCGTCGTCCCCGTCGCGGCCGCCTCGCAGGTCGCGCGGAGCTTCCGTGAGACGACGTACCTCGGCGTCATCTTCGGCCAGGTCTCCGTGCTCGGCGGCTTCGCCGTCTCCATCGGGCTCGGCCTCCCCTCCGGGGGCTCGATCGTCGTCACCGCGATCGCAGTCTACCTCGCGAGCATCGCGCTCTCCGGCTTCTCGGTGACGGCCATCTCGGCGCACGGGTAGCCGCCGGGCGACGAGGGCGGGAATAGCGGCGAGGGCGGCGATAGCGGGGAGGACGGCGATGGCGGCGGGCGCGGAGAAGCCCGGCTCGCCGGACTCGACACGCGCGTGCGTCCGCCACGCGCGTTTTCCACAGACCCTTATGTCCCGACCGCGACCGAGACGTATGGGAGAGACGGAAACCTACACGATCACCGGTCCCGACGGTGACGAGGAGTCGTTCGAACTGCCCGCCGGTCTCGTCGACGTGCTCAGCGAGCAGGGCGAGCAGGGCACCCGCGTCGTCAGCGATGTCGTGGTGCAGGCGATGGCCCAGCAGGCGCACGTCATCGTCCACCACAGCGAGGGCGACGTGCCGGAGGACATCGCGGAGATGAACGAGACGGCCGCGGAGCTGTTCGAGGACCGGTTCGGGCAGTCGCTGGAGGACGCGCTCGGCCACTCGCACTGAGACACTCGCGTTTTTCGCCCCGTTTCCCGCGGCGCTTCGGCCCGCCGGCCGGTCGCTTAAGCCGCCGTGGCACCTACCGATCATCATGAGTCACGACTCGGACGCGCCGGTGCTGATCTTCGACGGCGACTGTCCGTACTGCTCGGTCGCGGCGCTCGCGCTCCGCCGACTGGAGGGCGTCGTCGCGGTGCCGTGGGAGGCCGACCCGGTCGGCCCGTTCCTCGAGGCGCAGTTCGGCTCGCGCCCGTTCGCGATGGTGCTCGTCGACCCCGGCCGCCTCCGGGTGTACGCCGGGCGCTCGGCGGCCGAAGAGCTCGCCGACCGCGCGGGCACTCCGGGGATCGTCGGCGGACTCGTCCGCGACAACTACGACCGGATCGCCGACGTCGTCGGGACCCTGTCGGGCCGCGGGCGCGACCCCGCCGACGTCCACGAGACGTACCGCCTGACCGACGCGGCGCGCGACCTCGTCGACGACCTCCGCCCCGCCGCGAGCGCCCCGCCGGAGGCGCTGTCGTGAGCGGGGACGGCGCCGGCGACCCCGAGCGCGACGGATCGGTCGCCGACTCGACCGGCGGCACGTACACCCTCCTCGTCGAGTTCGCGGCTTCCGCCGAGATCGGCGTCGGCGCGCTCGGGGAGCGCCGCTTCGGCGCCGGCCGCTACGCGTACACCGGCAGCGCGCTCGGCGCGGGCGGGTACTCCCGCGTCGACCGCCACCGGCGGACCGCGCGCGGCGAGCACGGCGTCCGCCACTGGCACGTCGACCACCTGCTCGGTCACCCGGACGCCCGGATCGACCGCGTCGTTCGGAGCGTCGGCGCCGACGTCGAGTGCGCGGTCGCCGAGCGCCTCCCGCCGGGCCCGGTCGACGGCTTCGGCGCGTCCGACTGCGACTGCGCCAGCCACCTCGCCGCCGCGGAGGCGGGTCGCACCCTCGACGAGTTCGGCGCGCGGGTCAGGGACGCGCACGAGGCGGCGGTCGGATCGGCCGGTTCCGTCGGGCCCGGCGGCGAAGCGCCCGGCGACGACGACGCGACCGCCGAGCGCGCCGCTCGGGTCGACGTCGTCGACGGCGAGTAGGCCCCCGATTGTCGATCAGAGGTCGTACCGCTCGACGATGTCGCTGAGCTGTTCGCGCCGCCCCTCGACCGCCTCGTCGCGCAGGGCCTCCTCCTCCGGCGTCGGACAGGTCAGCTCCGGGACGCTCGCCGGGGCGCCCCCCTCGTCGAGCGCGACGAAAGTGAAGTAGGAGGTCGTCGTGCGCCGTTGCTCGTCGGTTCGTGGATTCTCCGCGCGCACGTCGACCTTCACGTCGAGGCTCGTGCGCCCGACGTTGAACACGTACCCCTCGATCACGGCGACCTCGCCCATCTCGATGGGGGCGATGAAGTCGACGTGGTCCATCGAGGCGGTGACGACCTGCCGGTTCGAGAAGCGCATCCCGGCGATCGCGCCGCAGATGTCCATCCAGTGGAGAACGGCGCCTCCGAGCGCCCGCCCGAGGTTGTTCGTGTCGTTCGGCAGCAGCATCTCGGTCATCTCGGTGTACGACTCCGCGACGGTCGCCGTCTCGTCCATACCGGCGGTGGGGAGGCGGGCGACTTGAACCTCCGGCTCTCGTCGTCAGGAGCCGTCTTGGGGTCCGTCGTCGAAGCGGACGGAGTCCGGGGAGCGACCGGCCTCGTCGACCACCTCGTCGGAGACGATGACGGGGCAGTCGATCCGGACGGCGAGCGCGAGCGCGTCGGAGGGGCGCGCGTCGAAGACGAACCGCTCCGGCTCGCCGTCGTCGTACCGCTCCGCGTCGACCTTCGCGTAGAAGGTGCCGTCGCGGAGGTCGTCCACCCGGACGCGGTCGATCGCCCCGCCGAACTCGGTGAGGATGTCGACGAGCAGATCGTGCGTCAACGGCCGGTCGAACGGCTCGCCCTCCAGCGCCATCCCGATCGACTGCGCCTGGTCGGCGCTGACGAAGATCGGGACGTACTCGTCTCGGACCGAGAGGATGACCGCCGGCACGTCGCCGCCCGGCGCGGAGCCCGCTCCGACCCCGACGACCTCGGCTTCGTGTTCCATACCGGATCGTGGTGGCGGCGGCATGAATAGCTGTCCCACGGGCGACGCCGCTCGGCGCCAGCGGAGCGCTCCCGTCCTCGGCGGGCTCCCGCCTCAGGCCCCGCTCGTCCGGTACCAGTACGCCCACGCGACCGTGAAGACGAGCGCCGCGCCGATGAAGAAGACGACGCCCGGTTCGAGCAGCGAGACGGCGTACTCGGCGAGCGGGTCGACGACGTACTCGACCGTGCCGTCGACCGCCGCGTCGCCGCCGTCGGCGGCTCCCCCGCCGTCTCCCCCGGACTGCTCCGCGGTGACGCCGGCGTCGTCGCCCCCGGTCGTGGTCGTCACGCGGGCCGTCGGTCCCGCCACCGAGAGGAGGCGCTGGGCCGCGACGGCCGCCAGTCCGATGAGGCCGTACCCCCCGAGCAGCCGCATCAGCGCGCTCTTGATCCCGGCCGACTCCTCCTCGCCGCCGGCGAACAGCACGAGGGGCTCGTCGGCGGCGGCGTACACGTCCATCTCGCGGCCCTTCTCGGAGTAGGTCGTGTCGACGACGTCGACGAGGTCGGCGCCGTCGAGCTTCGAGAGGTGGTACTGCACGTTCTGGAGCGACGTGTCGACCTCGGCCGCGAGCTCGGACTTCGTCGCCGGCTCGTCGTGGAGGTGGGTGAGGATCTCGCGAGCGGTCTCGGAGCCGAGCGCGGCGATGAGATCGTCCGCGTCCTCGTCGTCGACGCCCACGACCCGCGGTTCTCGGTCCTCGGGCGTCGCGTCGGGCAGGGAGGGCAACAGCCGCGACATGATCGCCATTCTACGCCGTGAGGATACAAATTTGTTGGATCGGTTACGCGCCCGACGATCCGATATCGACTCACAAACCCTAAACGCGGCGAGGGGGTACGTCACGGCAATGACAGAGACGCCAGGGGGCTCCGACGGCGCGTCCGTGCCCCCGACGGCGAGCGACCCCGCGGCGGCGTCCGGGCCCGACGAGGCACCCGGGTCGGGCGGGAGCGACGGCGACGGCGACGGGGGCGCGGCCGGCTCCGTGACCGTCGTCGGCACCGCGCACGTCTCCGAGCGCTCGGTCGACGAGGTCGAGGAGACGATCGATCGCGAGCGCCCCGACGTCGTCGCGGTCGAGCTCGACGAGGGGCGGTACCGTCAGCTGCAGGGCGAGACGCCTGACGACCTCGATGCGAGCGACCTCCTGCGCGGCAACACCGTCTTCCAGTTCCTCGCCTACTGGATGCTCTCGTACGTCCAGACCCAGCTCGGCGAGCGCTTCGACATCGAACCGGGCGCTGACATGCGCGCGGCCATCGACGTCGCCGAGGGGCTCGGGATCGACGTCGCCCTCGTCGACCGTGACATCCAGACGACGATCCAGCGCTTCTGGGCGCGAATGACGGTCACGGAAAAGCTCCGGATGGTCGGCGGGCTCGCGTTCGGCGTCACCGACTCGCGGATCGTCGGCGTGCTCGCGGGGCTGTTCGTCGGGGTCCTCGCGGGGCCGGCGATCGGCCTGTTCGGCGGCAGTTTCGGAGTGACCACCGCGCTGCTGACGCGCGTGACCGCGGGCGTCCTCGTCGCCGTCGCCGCCGGGATCGCCGTCGATCAGGTCGGGAAGCTGGCGCTCTCCCCGGACGGCCGCCTCTACGCGGCGAGCGGGCTCGGCGTCGGCGCCGGGGTGGCCGCGGCGGCCTCCGGCGTCGCGAACGGGCTCGTCTCGACGTACCTCGGCGGCTTCGCCGTGACGGCGATCGGCAGTCTCGGACTCGGGGTCTCGCTCGGGCTGACGCTCGGCGTCGTCGTGGCGGCGCTGCTCGGCCTGACCGACCGCGGCGGCGAGCCGGAGCACGGCGGCATCGAGGAGCTCGGCGTCGAGGAGCTCACCGACACCGACGTGGTGACGATGATGATGGAGGAGTTCCGCCAGTTCTCGCCGGGCGGCGCCGAGGCGCTCATCGACGAGCGGGACGCGTTCATCGCCCACCGGCTCGTCGCCCTCCGCGACGCCGGCAAGGACGTCGTCGCCGTCGTCGGCGCGGGGCATCAGACGGGGATCGAGCGATACCTCGCGAGCCCCGAGACGCTCCCGCCGATGGAGGAGCTCGTCGGCCGGGAACGCGGCGGGAGCAGGCTACCGTGGAAGAAGGCGGTCGGCTACGCGATCACCGTCGGCTTCGTCGGCTTCTTCGTCCTGCTCGCGCTGGCGGGCGTCGAGAACGCCTTCCTGTTCCGGCTGTTCGGCGCGTGGTTCCTCATCAACGGCGCGTTCGCCTTCGCCTTCGCGAAGGTCGCCGGCGCGCGGTGGACCGCCGCGGGCGTCGGGGGCGCGGTCGCGTGGATGACCTCGATCAACCCGGTGCTCGCGCCCGGCTGGTTCACCGGCTACGTCGAGCTCCGGCACCTCACGGTGAACGTCGGCGACATCGGGACGCTCAACGAGCTGCTCTCGGACGAGACGCGGTCGCCCTCCGAGCTGGTCTCGGCGATGCTCGACGTCCCGCTGTTCAAGCTCATCGTCGTCGTCGCGATGACGAACGTCGGCAGCATCGTCGCGAGCTTCCTGTTCGCCGTCTACGTGATCCCGGCGATGTTCGGCGCCGAGGTCGGCGGCGTCGACGAGGTCGGCCGCCTCATGATCGACGGCGCCGGCACCGGCGCGGAGCTGATACGGAACGCCATCCTGGGCGGTGGTGGGGCGTGACTCGGTCCGCCGTCGGGGGTGGCGCGTGAGCTCCGCCTTCCGCGGTCGCCGGATCGCCGGCCTCTATTTCAGCGGCACGGAGCTGCGCGACCTGCTCGTCGCGTGGCTCGCGCTCGGCGTCGCGTTCACGTTCTTCTTCGTCAACGGCACCGCCGGCTTCGGCCGGCTCCTCGCCGCGGGGGTGCTCCCGCCGCTGCTCGTCGGCCTCCTCACCGCGGGCGTCGCGTTCCTCCTCCACGAGATCGCGCACAAGGTCGTCGCGGTCCACTACGACCAGGTGGCCGAGTTCCGGGCCGACAACAGCATGCTGTTTCTGGCCGTGATGAGCTCGCTCCTCGGATTCATCTTCGCCGCGCCCGGCGCGGTCCACCACCGCGGTCGCCTGACGCCGCGAGAGCACGGCCACATCGCGCTCGCCGGCCCGGTCGTCAATCTGCTTCTCACCCTCGTCTTCCTCCCGGCGTTCCTGCTCGGTCCCGTCGTCGGCAGCCCCGTGATCACCCTGATCGGCTCCCGCGGGATCGCGATCAACGTCTTCCCCGCGGCGTTCAACCTGATCCCGTACGGCCCGCTCGACGGGAAGACCGTGTTCGACTGGAGCAAGGGCGTGTGGGTCGGCTTCTTCGTCGTCTCCGTCCTGCTCACGATCGGCCTGGTCTTCGTCGGCGGGCTCGGCTTCGGCGGGCCGTTCTGAGGGGAGCGACGCGACGGGGGCGGTCGCGCCGGCCGGAACGGTGCGCTTTTGCTCCGCGGGCGTCCCTCGACACACATGACCGAGGGCGACGGCGACGAGACGGGGGGAGAAGCGGACGAGGGCGACGACGAACTCACGTACGCCGACGCGGGCGTCGACATCGACGCGAGCGAGGCGGCGACCGCGGCGCTGATCGGCGCGGTCGGCGAGGCCGAGGGCGACTACGCCGGCCTCCTCGACATCGGCGATCGGTACCTCGCGCTCGCGACCGACGGCGTCGGGACGAAGCTCCTCGTCGCCGAGGCGCTCGGCGACTACTCGACGGTCGGCATCGACTGCATCGCGATGAACGTCAACGACCTGGTCGCCGCCGGCGTCCGCCCCGTCGCCTTCGTCGACTACCTCGCGGTCGACGAGCCGGACGAGCGGTTCGCCGAGCAGGTCGGCGACGGCCTCGCCCGCGGCGCCGAGCTGGCGGACATGGAGCTCGTCGGCGGCGAGACGGCGGTGATGCCGGACGTGATCCGGGGACTCGACCTGGCGGGCACCTGCGCCGGACTCGCCGCGAAGGACGCCGTGTTCGACGGCGAGGCGCGGCCGGGCGACGCGCTGGTCGGCTGGCGCTCCTCTGGGATCCACTCCAACGGGCTCACGCTCGCCCGCGAAGCCGCCACGCGGAACCACGACTACGACGACCCCTGCCCGTTCGACGGCTACGAGACGGTCGGCGAGGCGCTCTTGGAGCCGACTCGGATCTACACCGACCTGCTCGACCCGATGCGCGAACGCGACGTGCGCGGCGCGGCCCACGTCACCGGCGGCGGCTGGACGAACCTGACGCGGCTCGGCGACCACGGGTACGTCGTCGAGGACGCCTTCGACCCCCAGCCCGTCTTCGAGTTCGTGCAGTCCGAGGGGAGCGTCTCCGACGAGGAGATGCACCGGACGTTCAACATGGGCACCGGCTTCGTCGCCGCCCTCGACCCCGACGACGCCGAGTCGCTGGCGGCCGAGACAAACGGGCGCGTGATCGGCCGGGTAGCAGATGCCGACGGCGGCGAGACCGGGGAGCCGTCCGGAGCAGTCGCGATCCGAGGACTCGAACTGTAAGCGCGTCAGTCCGCGTCGTCGGCCGTCTCGTCGAGAGCGGCCGCGACTCGGTCCGCAGTCGACTCCAGCGCCTCGGCGAGCGCTCTCGCCTGTGCCGCGGAGAGTTCGATCTCGTCGGCGTGTGCCGGAAGGGAATCGAACGCGGTGTCGTCGAGTTCGACCTGCAGCGTCACGTGGTCCGGTTCCTCTCGCGGCGCGGTGACGTTCACGACGCCAGGCGCGTCCTCCTCGAAGTCGTGACCGCGAACCCGCCCGTCGACGAGGTCGAGCGTGGTGTAGGCGTTCACGCGGAGCAGGCGGTTGCTCATTCGCTCGCCCTCGGCGTCGTCGAAGGCGTCGGGGACGTCGCCGTCGTGGGTGTCGTCGAGGCCTGCATCGTCAGTCGTCCGCCGGCACCGGCGGCCCCTCGTCGATCCCGTCGTTCTCGGCGTACGGGTACCACGTACGCTTCGTGTTGTGCATCATCGGGTCGTCGTAGTCGGTCTCCTCCGGGTCCACGAGGGCGTCGAGTTCGTCGTCGTCGTGGCGGGCGACGAAGGCGCGGAACGACTCGCCGTCCTCGCGCCGGGCGGCGAAGCTCTCGATCAGGTTCGCGATCGCGCCCGGGACCTCGTCGACCGGGACGCGTTGGGTTACCCAGCGGGCGAACTGGGGGTTCTCGCCGAGGCCGCCGCCGAGGCCGACGTCGAGCGCTTCCACCGGGTCGCCGTCCTTCCTAGTCTTCATGCCGCGCAGGCTCACGTCGGCGATCTGCGGCTGCGCGCACGACGCCGTACAGCCGGACAGGTGGATGTGGAACTCGTCGACGCCGTCCGGGAGGTCGACGTTCCCCTTTAGCCACCGGGCGAAGCGGACCTGCCGGTTCTTGGTCTCGACGATCGACAGCGAGCAGAACTCGGTCCCGGTACACGCGACGGAGCCCCGCATGAACGGCGACGGATCCGGCGAGTAGTGGTCGAGCAACGGCTCGTCGAGGAGGTCGTCGAGTTCCGCGTCGGGCACGTCGGTGAGGATGACGTTCTGTCGCTGGGAGAGTCGGACCTCGCCGGAGCCGTACTCCTCGGCGAGGTCGGCGAGGTCGAGGACGTCGGCCGCACCCATTCGGCCCACGAGCACGTTCAGACCCACGAAGTTCCGCCCGTCCTTCTGATCGTAAACGCCGATCAGGTCGTTCCGCTCGCCCTCGCCCGCGTTGTAGGTGTACTCCTCGCGGACGTCCCGGCCGGCGGTCTCCAGTTCGAAATTGACGTACTCCTCCTGAAGGGTCTCGCGGACCGTCTCCGCTCCCCACTCGTCGACGAGGAACTTCACGCGGGCGTTGTATCGGTCCTCACGGTCGCCGTAATCACGGAAGAGCGCGGAGAGGCCGCCGGCGACGGCCGAGACCTGCTCCGGCGGGACCCAGACGTCGATGTCGCGGGCGAGGCGCGGTTCGTTGCGGGCGAGCCCCCCGCCGACGCGGACGTTGAAGCCGACGGCGTCCTCGCTTTCGGCCCCGTCCGTCTCGACCTGCTTATAAGCGGGCTCGAACGCGAGGTCATTGATATCGCCCTGTCCGGAGCCGTCGGCGGAGCCCGTCACGGACACCTTCCACTTCCGCGGTAGGTTGGTGTGATCGTCGTTCCCTTTGAACGTCTCGTTGAGTTCGCGGATGACCGGCCACGCGTCGACGACCTCCTGGCCGTCCTTCCCGGCGACCGGATTGCCGACGATGTTCCGCCACGAGTCCCCACACGCCTGCTGCGTCGAGAGTCCGTTCGCCGCCAGTTTCTCGAAGACCGCCGGCACGTCCGAGAGCTCGATCCAGTGCAGTTGGATCGACTGACGGGTGGTGAAGTCGGCGTACGCGTCGCCGAAGATCGGATTCGTCCCCGGGCCACGGGCGTACTCGTCGGCGATCTCGCCGACCGTACGGAGCTGCCCCGGCTCGAGCACGCCGTTCGGGGTCCCGATCCGCATCATGAAGTACCCCTCCTGTCCGTTCCGCTGGTGGTACAGCCCCCACCACTTGAACCGCTCGAACCAGGCGTCCCGCTCGTCGTCCGGGATCGAGTCGTACCCCTGCTCGGCGAACTCGAATAGGCGGTCACGAACCTCGTTCCCGTAGACCTCCGACTTCCAGTTCTCGACGTCTGTTGGCATCGTTGTCGGCTACACCCGACGCCCACATAGGTGACCGCGTGGAGTCAACCTTCCCCGGTGGTTTATTTCAGAGGCGGTTATTGCCGGTGGTTTGCCGTCCGCGAACGTCGAACCGACGATCGGTCGAATTCGACGAACTCACCGTCCCGTATCCGTCCAACCGGCAGCCAGGCCGTCGTTCCCGTCACGCCACACGCGATACACTGGCCATGGACGCGAGTCTCGATCGTCGCCCCGTCGACGCCGACCGTCTGGAAGTTCTCGACGACCAGATCGGCGAGATCGCAGTCACAGAAACCGGGCGCGTCGAGGCGCCAGAGTTCGCTAACACGCACTTCTCGGGTGTCGTCGATGGATAGCCACGCCCCGTCATCGAGGACGCGTAAGCGGGTGGTCACACACCGGGTTCGGTCTCGACGAATCAAACGGTGCCGATGCTCGCAAACGCGGACGCGGTTGATAACGCCGAGATGACGGGGAACCGCCCGACTACGGTCGGGTTGGAGGGGGTACGTCAGTCACGGATACCGGAATTCCTTTCCGGTACCATGGAGTAGTGGTTCGATTTACTCGTGTGACGAGGCTTATGATCGATGGAGTCGTACCTCGACGCGATGATGGATCCGACCCCCGATCGTGCCGTCGATCGATCCGTCGATACCGATGACGAAAGAGTCAACCGACAGCACACCTCCGCGGACGTCGCTCCCGAGCTCTTCGAGGACGTTCCGCGAGAGCGATGACAGATCGATCCGCGTCGAGCGCAGGCGACGACGAGCCGGAGACCGAGTCCAGTGATGACGCCGACCCGGAGACTGAGCCGGAACAGACTCAGGAGGGCGATGGCACGGAACATCTCGACGACATCGATGACGGGGTCGGGTGTACGGAGATCTGGGAACACCTTTCGGAGCGGCGGGAGGCGGAGCGGGACGCGTAGCGGGACGGCCGATCGTCGGCCGCGGTCCGGTTACGACAGGTGCGCGGCGATGTCCGCCTCGGTGATGATCCCGACCGTCTCGCCGCCGTCGGTGACCATCACCGCCTTGTAGTGGTCCAGCAGGTTCCGGACCTCGTCGACGGTCGCGCCGGGTGCGACCGTGGGGAACGACTCGCTCATCACCTCGCTGACCGGGTGGTCCCCGACGTTCTCGCCCGCGTGGACCACGTCGCCCTGACTGATCGAGCCGACCGGCACGCCGTTCTGGAGCACCGGGAGCTGCGAGTACGCCTCCTCCTCCATCAGGTCCACCGCCTCGCGCACCGCGTCGTCGGGCGCGACGCTGATCACCGTCTCGTTCATCAGGTCGCTCGCGCGAACGACCTCGCCCTCCGCCTCTTGGAGCGCGTTGACGATCCGCCGGAGCGTCGAGAGCCGCGGGTCGACGTCGCCGCCCTCGATCCGGGCGATCAGGGGCTGTGAGACGTCCGCCGCGTCCGCCAACTCGCTCTGTGTCAGCTCCAGCGTCGTCCGCCGTTCGCGGAGGTCCTGCGGCGTGGGGAGTTCCATACGGTCAATAACTCCGGGTTATTAGAAAAGGTTTCGACGGCGACCGATATCGCGGCGACGGTCGGGGCTCTCCGCGATCGGAGCGCCTTACTCGGCGTCGCCGTCGTCGTCTCCGTCCGTCTCGACGATCTCGATGACCTCGAGGGGAACGTCCCGCAGCGCGCCGCCGACCTCGCTTTTCGCGATCCGCTCGGCGTGCTCCTCGCTGTCGGCGTTGAAGATGTCGATCTCCAAGAGGAGTCCGACGAGGGCCGTGTTGGCCGCGAGGAACGCGGCGTCGAACGGCTCACCGCAGGCCGGACAGCCGGTGACGCCGGGTTCGACCTCGACGTACTGCTTGTCCGTCTCGTTGAGTCGCTTGCCGGCTTCGCTGACCGCGACGCCGATGGCGTCGTCGGTCTCCTCGACGTCACGGACCAACCAGGCGGCTTCCATCGCGACTTCGTAGTTGCTCATATCCGGGTGGACGGGCCGCAGGGTTTCCTTTCTTGTGGTTCGCCCGCGGTCGCCGTGCGAGAAGGTGTCTCCCGGAGGGTTACGGCCCCGAGAGCTACAACCGCTCGACGATCGCCGCCGTGATCTCGTCGGTCGTCGCGTCGCCGCCGAGGTCGCCGGTGCGCGGCCCGTCGGAGAGCACGCCCTCCACCGCGTCGCGCACCCGTTCGCCCTCTTCGCCGTAGCCGAGGTACTCCAGCAGCATGGCGGCCGACAGTATCGCCGCCGTCGGGTTCGCGACCCCCTCGCCGGCGATGTCGGGCGCGGTGCCGTGGACCGGTTCGAACAGCGCGTTGTCGTGGCCGACGTTCGCGGAGGGAAGGAGGCCGAGCCCGCCGACGAGCCCGGCGGCCAGGTCCGAGAGCACGTCGCCCGCGAGGTTCGGGCAGACGATCACGCCGTACTGCGTCGGGTCGAGCGGGAGCTTCGTCGCGAACGCGTCCATCAGCTCCTCGTCGGCGTCGACGCCGCGCTCCGCGGCGACCGCGAGCACTTCCTCGCGGAACCGCCCGTCCGTCTCGCGCATCACGTTCGCCTTGTGCGCGACCGTGAACCCGTCCTCGGGGCCGCCGGCGGGGCCGCGCCCGTCGGCGACGAACTCGCAGGCGTACGCCGCGAGCTCCCGCGACGCCGACGAGGTGACCACCCGATTCAGCGTCGAGAGGTCGTCCGAGAGCCGGTCCTCGTGGCCGGCGTAGACGCCTTCGGTGTTCTCGCGCAGGAAGACGACGTCCGTCTCCGGGCGCAGCGCGTCGACGCCGGGGTACGCCTTGGCGGGTCGGACGTTGACGAACGAGTCCACGGCGTCCCGCAGCGGGAGGATGACGTCGGCGGCGGTCTCGCCGGCCGCGCCGAACAGCGTCGCGTCGGCGTCCGCGGCGAGCTCGTACGTCTCCGCCGGGAGCGCCTCGCCGGTCGCCTCCTTCGTCGCGTCGCCGGCCTCGCCCCGGACGAACTCGAAGCCGAGGTCGAACGACTCCAACACCTCCAGGGCCGCGGGGACGACCTCCCGGCCGATCCCGTCGCCCTCGATGACGGCGACCTCGTGGCTCACGCCTCGTCCCCCGGGATGTCCGCCTCCGGGACGTAGGGCAGCGACCGGGCGGTCTCGCGGACCGCGCCGGCGTTCGCGCCCATCAGCGCCGTGGTGTCCCAGACGCCCTCGACGAGGGCCTTCCGCTGGGCGTCGTGGACCGTCGCGTCGATCGCGGTGTCGTCGTAGGTGATCGTCTCCGCGGCCACGTCGATGTCGACCTCCGCGTCGGGGTTCGCCTCGACGTAGTCCTGAAGCGCCTCGATCGACTCCTGGTCGGCCGTGACCGTCGGGATGCCGAGCGCGAGGCAGTTCCCCGCGAAGATCTCCGCGAACGACTCGCCGACGACGGCGTCGATCCCCCAGCGCATCAGCGCCTGGGGGGCGTGTTCGCGCGAGGAGCCGCAGCCGAAGTTGGCGTTGACGACGAGGACGTTCGCGCCCCGGTACTGCTCCTCGTTGAACGGGTGGTCCTTCTCGTTGTCGTCGTCGTCGAACCGCTGGTCGAAGAAGGAGAACTGGCCCAGCCCGTCGAAGGTGACGACCTTCATGAACCGCGCCGGGATGATCTGGTCGGTGTCGATGTCGTTGCCCCGGACCGGGATCCCGGTACCGGAGACTTCGGTCACCTTCTCCGCCGGCGCCTCGCCGGCGCTGAAATCGGGCGAGCTCATACGGTCGCCACCTCCTCCATCTCGCGGACGTCGGTGACCTCGCCGGTCACCGCCGCGGCCGCGACCATGATCGGGCTCATCAGCACGGTCCGCCCGTCCTTCGAGCCCTGCCGGCCGACGAAGTTCCGGTTCGAGGAGGACGCGCTCGCCTCGTCGCCCTCCAACTGGTCGTCGTTCATGCCGAGACACATCGAACAGCCCGGCTCGCGCCAGTCGAACCCGGCCTCGACGAAGATCTCGTCGAGCCCTTCGGCCTCGGCGGCGTCCCGGACGCGCTGGCTGCCGGGGACGACCATCGCGCGCACGTCGTCGTCGACCTCGCGGCCCTCGACGAACGCCGCGGCCTCGCGGAGGTCCTTCAGGCGCGCGTTGGTACAGGAGCCGAGGAACGCCACGTCGATGTCGTACCCCTCCATCGTGTCGCCCGGCTCGACGCGCATGTGCTTCTGCGCGCGACGCGCGGTGTCGCTGTCCTCCTCGGGGAGGTCGTCCGGGTCCGGGATGGGCTCGGTGATGCCCGCGGTCTGTCCCGGCGTGGTCCCCCACGTCACGGTCGGCTCGATCGCCGAGCCGTCGATGGTGACGATGTCGTCGTACTCCGCGCCGTCGTCGGTCCGGATCGACTCCCAGTAGGGCTTCAGCCGCTCGAACTTCTCGGGGTCGTCGGCGAAGGCGTCCGTCTCCCGGAGCCACTCGTAGGTGGTCTCGTCGGGGTTGACGTAGCCCGCGCGAGCGCCGCCCTCGATGGACATGTTACAGATGGACATCCGTCCCTCCATCCCGAGCTTCTCGATGGCCTCGCCGGCGTACTCGTAGACGTAGCCGACCCCGCCGTCGGTCCCGAGCTTCCCGATGATCGTGAGGATGATGTCCTTCGCGGTGACGCCCTCACCGAGCTCGCCCGTGACCTCGATCCTGCGGACCTTCTGTTTCTCCATCGCGACGCAGCCCGTCGCCAGCACGTCGCGGATCTGCGACGTGCCGATGCCGAACGCCAGCGCGCCGAACGCGCCGTGCGTCGACGTGTGCGAGTCGCCGCAGACGATGGTCATGCCGGGCTGCGTGAGCCCCTGCTCCGGCCCGATGACGTGGACGATCCCCTGATCGCCGGAGTCCGGGTCGGAGAAGTCGATGCCCGAGCCGCGGACGTTCTCCTCCAGCTCCGCCATCATGCTTTCGGCGGCCTCGTCGCTGTAGGGCCGGTCGCGGTTGCCGGTCGGCACGATGTGGTCGACCGTGGCGTGGGTGCGCTCCGGGAAGGCGACCTCCCGCCCGCGCTCCTTCAGCATGCCGAACGCCTGCGGGCTGGTGACCTCGTGGACGAGGTGGAGCCCGACGAACAGCTGGTCCTGTCCCGTTGGCAGCTCCGTCACCTTGTGGTGGTCCCACACCTTGTCGTACAGGGTCCCCTCGCTCATCGGGGATCACCCGCGCGGGGCGCGGTCGCCGTCGCTTCGGTCCCGTCGCCGCGGACGCCCATCAGGCCGTCACCTCGGCCGACTCCTCTTCCTCCTCGCCCTCCTCCTGCCACGCGAACAGGCCGCGAAGCTCCTCGCCGACGGCCTCGATCTCGTGGTTCTTCTCGGCGTTGCGGAGCTGGGTGTACGACGGCCGGCCCGCCTGGTTCTCCGAGATCCACTCGCGGGCGAAGGTGCCGTTCTGAACGCCTTCGAGGACCTCCTCCATGTTCGCGCGGACCTGGTCGTCGATGATCTCGTCGCCCCGGGTGAGTCCGCCGTACTCCGCGGTGTGTGAAACGGAGTCCCACATGGCGCCGAGCCCGCCCTCGTACATCAGGTCGACGATGAGCTTCATCTCGTTCATGCACTCGAAGTACGCCATCTCGGGGGAGTAGCCCGCCTCGACGAGCGTCTCGTACCCCTGCTTGATCAGCGAGGCGATGCCGCCGCAGAGGACGGCCTGCTCGCCGAACAGGTCGGTCTCGGTCTCCTCGCGGAAGCTCGTCTCGACGACGCCGGCGCGGGTGCAGCCGATCGCGGCCGCGTACGCGAGCGCCTCGTCGTGGGCCTCGCCCGTGGCGTCCTGATACACCGCCAGCAGCCCCGGCGTCCCCTGGTCGTTCTCGTAGTTCCGGCGGACGATGTGGCCCGGCGACTTCGGCGCGATCATCGTCACGTCGACGTCCTCGGGCGGCTGGATCTGGTTATAGTGGATGTTGAACCCGTGCGCGAACTGGAGCGTGTCGCCGGGCTCCAGGTTCGGCTCGATCGACTCCTCGTAGACGTCCGCCTGGACCGTGTCGGGCAGGAGGACGCTCACGATGTCGGCCGCCTCGGCGGCGGCGGCCGGCGTCGCGACCTCGAGCCCGTCGCTCTCGGCGGCCGCGCGCGAGGAGCTGTCCTCGCGGAGGCCGACGACCACGTCGATCCCGCTCTCGTGGAGGTTCTGGGCGTGCGCGTGCCCCTGCGAGCCGTAGCCGAGCACGGCCACGACCGTCTGGGCGATCGCTTCGCCGTCCGCGTCTTCGTCGTAGTATACGTTGGATTCGACCGTCTGCATGTCGTTGTCGCTCATTGTGTAATGTGTGAGTGTGTGTCTGCGTCAGCTGTCGTGCGTCGTCGGTTCGCCGGCCGTTCCGGGTTTCTCTCCGGGCGCCGTCGGGACGTCGCCGCGCGCGAGCGCGGTCTGGCCCGTTCGAGCGATCTCGATGATGCCGAACTGGCGGAACGCGTCGAGCGCGTCGTCGATCCGCGCCTCGTCCCCGGTGAGCTGGACGGTGATCGTCCGCGGCCCGGCGTCGAGCGTCCGACCGTCGTACATCTCGGTGACGGCGTGGACCGCGGCCGGGTCGTCCGCCTCGATCTTCAGCAGGACGAGCTCCGCCGTCACCGCGTTGCCGGACACCTCGCCGACGGATATCACGGGTTTCAGCTTCGCCATCTGCTTTTCGATCTGGTCGATGCCGGGGTCCGTCTCCTCGACGACCATCGTGATCCGCGAGTGTCCGTCGACGGTCGTCGGCCCGACCGTGAGGCTCTCGATGTTGAACTGGCGGCGGGAGACGAGCCCGGAGACGCGCGCGAGCACGCCCGTCTCGTCCTCCACGAGCGCCGAGATGACGGCGCGCCGCGACTCGTGTTCGGCCTCGACGACGGGGTCGATCCGGATCCCTTCGAGATTTCGGCGCCCCTCCGGGTGGTCCCGCTCCTCGGGGCCCGGCTGCTCGCCCGGCGCCGGCCGGGAGTCGGGCTCCGGGACGCCGCCGGACGCGGAGCCGCCGTCGGTCGCGGGTCGGGAGTCGGGCGAATCGCCGCTCATAGCTGGTCCTCCGCGGTGGCGAACTTCCCGTTTGCGCCGCCGCTCGGCACCATCGGCAGGACGTTCTCCTCGGGGTCGACGTGGAAGTCGATCACGGCGGGGCCGTCGTAGTCGAGGGCCTCCTCGACCGCCGGCGCGACCTCGTCGTAGTCGTCGACGCGGAGGCCGAGGGCGCCGAACGCCTCCGCGAGCTTGTCGAACTCGGGCATCCACGTGTAGTCGGAGGCCATGTGACGCCCCTCGTAGAAGGCGTCCTGCCACTGCCGCACCATGCCGATGTACTCGTTGTTGAGCACGGCGATGGTGACGTCGAGGTCCTCGCGGACGGCCACGGAGAGCTCCTGCATCGTCATCAGGAAGGAGCCGTCGCCGTCGAAACAGACCACGTCGCGGTCGGACTCGCCCATGGCGTCGGCGGCGACCCGCGCGCCGACCGCGGCGGGCACGCCGTAGCCCATCGTCCCCAGACCGTGCGAGGAGACCCACGTCCGGGGCTCCGTGTACGTCCAGAACTGGGAGGCCCACATCTGGTGTTGGCCGACGCCGGTCGTCACGATGGCGTCGTCGTCGGTCGCCTCGTCGAACGCCTCGACGACGAACTGCGGTTTCAGCGGCTCGTCCTCGGGCGTCGCGTACGTGAGCGGGTACGTCTCCTTCCACTCGGCGCACCGCTCGCGCCACGCCCCGGCGTCGGGCGCCTCGCGGACCGCCGCGGTGAGCTGGTCGAGGACGCGCTCCGCGTCGCCGATCAGCGGGTGGTCCGCGTGGACGTTCTTCGAGATCTCGGCCGGGTCGATGTCGACGTGGACGACCTCGGCCTCGGGCGCGAAGGTGTCGATACCGCCGGTGAGCCGGTCGTCGAACCGGGTGCCGACCGCGATCAGGCAGTCGGTGTGGGTGATCGCCATGTTCGCGTAGCCGGTGCCGTGCATCCCGGCCCACGAGAGGCAGAGATCGTCGTCCTCGGGGAACGAGCCGATCCCGGGCATCGTCGTCGTCACCGGGATCCCGTACGTCCGCGCGAACGTCCGCGCGGCGTCGCTCGCCTCGGCCTTGATCACGCCGCCGCCGAACAGACAGAGGGGCCGCTCGGCCTCCTCGATGGCCCGAGCCGCCGACTCGACCGCGTCGGTGTCGGCGTTCGGGTCGGGGTCGGTGCCGGCCGGGGGCGTCGCCGGCCCCGGCGTCTCGTCGGTCTCGCCCTGCGTGACGTCCTTCGGGAGGTCGACGAGCGTCGGCCCCGGGCGACCGGCCCGGGACAGCTCGAACGCCTCGCCGACGGTGTCGCCGACGGTGTCGGCGCCGCTCGCGAAGTAGTTGTGCTTCGTGATCGGACGGGTGACCCCGATCGTGTCGGTCTCCTGGAACGCGTCGTTGCCGACGAACTCGGTCGGCACCTGTCCGGTCAACGCGAGCATCGAGTCGGAGTCCATGTCGGCGTCGGCGATCCCGGTGACGAGGTTTGTCGCGCCCGGGCCCGAGGTCGCCAGGCAGACCCCCGGTTCCCCGGACACGACGCCGTACGCGTCGGCGGCGTGGACGGCGCCCTGCTCGTGGGCCATCGTGACGTGGTCGATCGAGGAGCTGTACAACGCGTCGTAGACGGGCATGATCGCGCCGCCCTGGACGCCGAAGGCCGTCTCCGCGCCGGCCGCCTCGAGGGCGGCGACGACCGACTCCGCGCCGGTCGCGACCGTCCCCGCGGCGGGCGTCTCGTCGGGATCGGCGCCGGGCGCCCCGTCGTCGGCTCCCGTCGCCGGCTCCTCGGAGCCCTCCGGATCGTCCTCTCGTGGGTGTGCTGCTGTGTCGCTCATTGTCGTGGTGGTGTTCGGTGTGGCATCTCTCGCGCGTCGAGGGTCGGTCCGACCGCCGCCGCGATCGGATCGCGGTCCGTCGGCCGGCGGTCGATAGTTCGTCGAGTCGGTGAGGAAGGGGTGATGTAGGGGATTATACCCCTACGATGATCGGCGCGACGGCTCCGGCGACGTCGGCTGTCGTCGGAAGTGCGGTGTGCCGTCGCATCTCGCCCTGACCAACGGAGTCCGGGTATAAATCCCTGTCGGGGCGCCGACACGGTCGGTCGGATCGCGGCGTCGAACCGGTCCGCCGTTCCGAACCGGTTCGGGGCACGCGGACTCCCCGGAGCCCCCGTCGACTCGCGCGGCGGTCGCTCGGCGGGCTCCCCGGTCAGGGGGGCGGCCATCAGACCCGGACCTCCTCCTCGCGGTCGATGCCCGCCTCCTCGGCGAACCGCTCGACGTCGCCGGCGGTCACCTGCCGCTTGCCGGCGCCGTACTCCTTGACGCGTTTGGTGATGCGCCGGACCTCGCCGTCGCTCGGGACGAAGCCGGCCTCCTCCAGGTGCTTGCGCACGCTGTGGGTGCCGGTGTGTTTCCCGAGCACGAACTCGCGCTCGGCCCCGACCATCTCCGGGGTCATCACGCCGGTCTCGAACGTGTCGCTGTTCTCGATGACGCCGGCGGCGTGGATGCCCGACTCGTGCGCGAACGCGTTCCGTCCGGTGACGGGCTTGTTCGCGGGCACGGGGATGTCGGACGCCTCCTCGACGATCCGCGCCAGCTTGGTGATCTGGGTCGTGTCGATGCCGGTGTCGACGCCGTACACCGACTCGACGGCCATCACGACCTCCTCGTATGCGGCGTTGCCGGCGCGTTCGCCGATCCCGTTGACCGACACCTGCGCCTGCTCGGCGCCGTTCTCGAAGCCCATGATCGCGTTCGCCGCGGCCATCCCGAAGTCGTCGTGCGTGTGCACGTCGACGCGGGCGTCGGTCGCGTCGACGACGGCCTCCACGGTCTTCCCGAAGCTCGTCGGCATCGCCACGCCGCACGTGTCCGGGATGTTGATCCAGTCCGTGCCGGCGTCGCTGACCGCCTCGACGATCTCCGTCAGGTACGTCGGGTCCGTCCGGGTGGCGTCCATCGGCGAGAACATGCACTCGACGCCGGCGTCTTTCACCTTCTCGACGGCGGCGACGGCGCGTTCCTTCGCCTCCGCGCGGGTCGCGTGCATCGAGTCCTCCAGCTGGACGTCGCTGGTGGAGACGAACACGTGGACCATCTCGACGCCGGAGTCGATCGCGGGGTCGATGTCGCCGTCGACGACCCGCGCCAGCCCGCAGACGGTGGTGTCCGTCGCGGCGGCGATGTCGCTGACGGCCTCGAACTCCGCGTCCGAGTTCACCGGGAACCCCGCCTCGATGACGTGGGTGTTCATGTCGTCCAGCGTCGCCGCTATGCGGCGTTTCTCGTCGTAGCTGAACGACGTCCGTGGTGACTGTTCTCCGTCTCGTAACGTCGTGTCGAAGATCCGTACAGGACCGATTTCGATGTTAGAAGCTATCGTGCCCTGGAAGAACTCGATCCGCCGGGGTGTCCGACGAAGCCTCCGTGATGTCTGTCATCGACTGTCGACAGGACGGTCGAGAACTTAACGCTTGTGCCAATAGCAAAAACGACGCCTCGCTGACAGTGGCTCTCGTGTCGGCGTCGTCGAAAAACCGCCTGACGTGAGCGTCGTACCCATTCTTTATACTCCTTATACGCTAACCGCGAACGGCCGGGTATGTGGTTTCGGAACCGCGTTGATAAGCCCGATCGACGTTCGTTTCGTTTCGGCCGCGCCCGGACACGCCGCCGCGGCGCCGCCGGCTCAGAGACCGAGCGCGTCGGTGATCTCGCGACGCGCCGCCAGCAGCGCCTCGTCCGTTCGGTCGCGGGGGCGAGCGGCGTCGACGTCGACCACCGTCTCGACCGTCCCGGGTTGGGCGCCGAGGACGGCGACGCGGTCGGCGAGGTACGCGGCCTCCTCGACGTCGTGCGTGACCATTGCGACCGTGGTCCCCCGCGCCGCCCACACGTCGAGCAGGTGGTCCTGCTGTTCGCGTTTCGTTAGCCGATCGAGCGCCGAGAACGGCTCGTCGAGCAGTAGCACCTCCGGCTCGTAGGCCAGCCCCCGCGCCAGCGAGACGCGCTGGGCCATCCCGCCCGAGAGCTCGCCGGGCGAGCTCTCCGCGAAGCCGCCGAGTCCGACCGTCTCGATCAGCTCGTCGACTCGGTCGCGCGCGGCGGGGTCGTCGCGGTCGACGTCGGCCGGGAGCCCGAGGGCGACGTTCTCACGCACGTCGGCCCACGCGAGGAGCCGCGGCTCCTGGAACACCATCCCGACGGCGTCGCTGCCGCCCTCGCGCACGTCGACCCCGCCGACCGCGGCGTCGCCCTCGAACCGGTCCTCCAATCCGGAGAGCACGCGCAACAGCGTCGACTTCCCGCAGCCGGACGGGCCGACCACCGCGAGGAACTCCCCGTCGCCGACCGCGAGGTCGACGCCGTCGAGTGCGACAGTCTCGCCGTAGCGCTTGGTGAGCCCGCTGACGGCGAGGGTCGGTGGGTCGGTCGGCGGATCGGTCGCCGGGTCCGTCGTCGGTTCGGAGTCTCGTTCCGTCTCGGTCGTCGCGTCGCCGTCGAGACGATGCTCGTCGTCGTCCGTCTCGACGTCGCTGTCAGCGAGCACGCCCCTACCGAACGACGACACGGTTCTTCACCTCCTTGACCGCCAGGTCCGAGAGGTTCCCGAGGAAGGCGAACAGCAGGATCGAGCCGACGATGATGTCCGGGCGCGCGAGCACGCGGCCGTCGCTCAGCAGGAATCCGATCCCCTCGCTGGCCGCGATCAGCTCCGCGGCCACGACGAACATCCACGCCAGACCGACGCCGCCCCGGATCCCGACGAGCAGGCTCGGCACCGCGGCCGGGAACACGACCCGCCGGAGCGACTCGATCCGGCCGAGGTCGTACACCTCGGCGACCTCCAGCAGGTCCTCGCTCACCTCGCCGATCCCCGTCGAGAGGTTGAGGTAGACGGGGAAGAAGGCGCCGACGGCGATCAGGAGCACCTTCGCGCCCTCGCCGATCCCGAACCAGAGCAGGAACAGCGGCACCCACGCCAGCGAGGGGATGTTCTTGAGGCTCTGGAGCAGGGGGTCGAGCAGGTCGGCGGCGAGTCCGGAGAGCCCGGTGAGCGTCCCGAGGACGACCCCGACGCTCGCGCCCAGGAGGACCCCGAGGAACACGCGCTGGACCGTGATCGCGACGTGGCCCCAGAGCTCGCCCGAGGCGCTCAGCCCGTAGAGGGTCTCGACCACTCGCAGCGGCGTCGGTAGCTGGTGGGCGGCGAAGACGCCGGTCGCGACCAGCAGGTGCCAGGCGACGACGATCGCCGCGGGCACGACGAGCCCGAGCAGCCACCGGAACCGGTCGGCGTCCGGGAGAAGTCCGGCGGCGGCCTCGGCTCCCGTCCGTCCCGTCTCGCGCGTCGTCGCCATCTCACTCTCCCCCGCTCCCGGCGTCGCCGACGCTCTCGGCCGCGAACTCCGCGTCGAGCAGGTCGTCGATGCTCCCCGCGGGGTCGGCGTCGTCGGCGACGAGCCCCTCCCGCTCCAAGATCGGCGCGAGGTCGGAGAGCAGCTCGCGGTGGGCCTCTCCCGGAAGCGGCTCGGAGAGGTCGGTGCGGCGCGTGAACACGCGCTCGGCCACCGATTGGGACATCTCCGACTCGCTCGCGAGGATGCCCGCGGTCTCCGCGGGGTTCTCGATCGCCCACTCGCGGCCGCGCTCGTACGCCTCGACGACCCGCCGGGCGTCACCCGGGTGATCCGCGAGGAACCCGTCGAGGAAGTTGAGGAAGCCGTAGGTGTTGTACGCGGGCTCGCGGAAGAACAGCTCCGCGCCGTCGTGTTCCAGCTCCAGCTCGGCCATGTGCGGGTCGAGCCCGGCCCACGCGTCCACGTCGCCTCCCACAAGCGCCGACTGCCCCTCGGGGTGTTGGAGGTGGACGACCTCGACGTCGTCCTCGCTCAGGCCGGCGTCGTCGAGCGCCTGCAGCAGGAAGAAGTACGGGTCGGTACCGCGGGTGGCGGCGACGCGCTTCCCCTCGAGGTCGGCGACCGACTCGATCCCCGTCTCCGCGAACGTGACGAGCGCGGTCCACTCCGGCTCGGAGTAGACGTACGGCGTCGTGATCGGGACGCCGTTCGACCGCGCCATCAGCGCCGCGATCCCGGCGGTCGAGGCGACCTCCGCCTCTCCGCCCTGCGAGTACTCGTTCGCCTGGTTGCTGCCGAGGCTCAGCACCCACTCGATCTCGACGTCCGTCTCCGCGAACGCCGCCGACAGCCAGCCCTTCTCGCGCAATACGAGGCTGACTGGGTTGTAGTAGGCGTAGTCGACCGTCACGGTTCGTCCGTCGCTCCCGGCGCAGCCGGCGAGCAGCGAGCCGCCGACCGCCGCGCCGGTGCCGCGCAGGAACTGTCTTCGTTCCATCGTACCACCTCGTACCGGTGCCACTGATAAGGGCGTATGCTTATAGAGAATAATTATCTGCACCTATGATGTCTAATAGTAATTTATTCTGTGGCATGAGAGACGAACACAGGGACTGATCCGCCGGCTCGGAGTCTCTGACGGCGGTCCGCGCGGCTGAGTCTGTCCGCGAGCCGCGAGCCGTCCGATGCCCGACGTGTGTGATACCGGAACCGATTGCCGTCACGCGTCACGCGACCCGCGTCGTCGAGGCGACGGTCGCGCTCCGCGAGGCGCTCGTCGAGGTCGCCGGCTACGCGTCGTCGAGACCGCGAACCGCGTCGAGGAGAGCGCCGTCGTCGGCCGCGGCGTCGCCCTCGACGACCCGGTCGGCGGCCGCGAGGACAGTCCCGTTCGGGTCGGGTCGGTCGCCCTCGATTCGATCGGTGTCGCCGCCGGCGCCGTCGACGACGACGGTCGCGTCGGCCTCGCGCGCCAACGCCGTCGCGGCCTCGCGGGCCTCCGGACCGACGGGCTCGAACGGGGGCGCGGCGACGAGCGCGGCGCCCGCGTCACGGGCGGTCTCGGCGGCGGCGTCGCCCTCGGGGACTACCCCGACCGAGAGGTCGTGTCCGGCGGCCGCGAGGCGGGCGACGACCCGCGAAGCCTCCCGTCCAGTCCCGACGACGTGGAGCCGGCGCTGGTCGGCGCCGTCGCGGGCCGCGTCGCCCCCGCCGGCCGCGTCGACCGTATCGAAGGCGGTGACCGCGGGCGTCCCGGTCGCGGGGTTCCGACCGACGAACGCCTCCGCGTCGAACGCGGTCCGGAGCGCGCCCGCGGTCAGCACCTCGTCCGGCGGCCCGGCCGCGTGGACGCCGCCGTTCGCGAGGACGACGATCCGATCGCAGTACCGGGCCGCGGCGTCGAGGTCGTGGATCGCCGCGAGCGCGCCGCGCCCGTCGTCGACGAGGTCGCGGACGAGTTCGAGGGTGCGCACGGCGTGGTTCGCGTCGAGGCTCGCCGTCGGCTCGTCGAGCAGCAGCGCCGGGGTCCCCTGCGCCAGCGCCCGCGCGAGCAGGACGCGCTGGCGCTCCCCGCCCGAGACCTCCCTGATCGAGCGGTCGGCGAAGCGCGCGACGCCCGCCGCGTCCATCGCCTCCCGCACCGCCCGGTCGTCGTCGGCGCCGTGGCCGTCGAACCGACCGAGGTGGGGGGTCCGGCCCATCTCCACCACGTGGCGGACCCGGAAGTCGAACGCGAGGCTCGTCTCCTGCGGGACGCTGGCGACGCGGCGGCCGGCCTCGCGCGCTGAGAGGTCGTCGGCGCGGGCGCCGTCGAGTCGCACCGTCCCCGAATCCGGCGCGAGCGTCCCCTTGATCGCCCGGATCACCGTCGTCTTCCCCGCGCCGTTCGGGCCGACGAGGCCGACGAGCTCGCCGCGGTCGAGCCGCAGATCGACCCCGGAGACGACCGGCACGTCGCCGAACGACGCCGTCAGGTCGCCGACCTCGACGAGCGGATCGGCGTCGGAGCTGGCGCCATTGGCGTCGGGACCGGCGGCATTGGCGTCGGTGGCCGGAGAGCCGCCGACCGCGTCGCCCCCGCTCTCGTCTCCGTCCGCGGCCGATTCCGCCCTCACAGCTCGTGCACCTCCCGGTTCGAGAGCAGGTAGACGAAGACCGGCGCGCCGACCGCGGCGGTGACGATACCGACCGGCAGCTCCGTGCTCCCCGCGCGGGCGACCGTGTCGGCGGCGACGAGGAACGATCCCCCCGCGAGCGCCGCGGTCGGCAGCAGGACCCGGTGGTCGGGGCCGACGACCAGTCGGAGGATGTGGGGGACGATCAGCCCGACGAAGCCGATGATCCCCGCGAAAGCGACGCCCGCGGCCGTGATCAGCGCGGAGGCGCCCAGCAGGATCCGCTTGGTGCGTTCGACCGCGATCCCGAGCCCCCGGGCCTCCTCCTCGCCCAGCAGGAGGACGTTGAGGTCGCGGGCGTACACGAGGAGGAGGACGAACAGCGGCGGCACCACGACCGCCGTCACGGCGACCTCGCTCCACGAGGCGCCGGAGAGGTGACCCATCAGCCACGCGACGACCCGGCGGAGCGACTCGCCGGCCTGCAGCTGGAGGTACGAGATGACCGCTCCGAGGAACGTCTGGACCGCGACGCCCGCGAGCAGGAGCGTCGCCACGGGGGTCCGCCCGTGTCGAGTCGCGATCGCGTACACGCCGAAAGCGGCCGCGAGCGCGCCTGCGAAGGCGAAGAGGCTGACGCCGGCGCCGTGCGAGAGCCCCAGGCCCACCGCGCCGATCAGCGGGAGCGTGACGGTCGCCGACAGCGCCGCGGGGAAGACGATGAAGGCGACGGCGCCGACGGCCGCGCCCGAGGAGACGCCGATGATCGACGGGTCGGCCATCGGGTTCCGGAAGAACCCCTGCATGACCGTCCCGGCCGCCGCGAGCGCGAAGCCGACCAGCGCGGCCATCAGGATGCGGGGGAGCCGGACGCCGACGACGATCTGCGCGTGGACGTCGTCGACCGGGAACGCGAACGGCGAGGCGTACGTGAGCCCGAGGCCGGGCAGCATCAGCGCCCCGGTCCCGTCCGAGCTCGCCTCGATCCCGGCCGGCACGGTAACCGCGTTCAGCACGGCCTTCACGACCTCCGCGGGCGGGATCCGGACGGGGCCGATCGCGGCGCTCACCACGGCCACGGCGACGAGCACGACCGCTAACCCCGCCGACCAGACCGACGCTCGCGTCCATGTACTCATTCGTTCTCCAACACAACTTGTAGTAGGTAAATACTTATTGGACGAGCCGCGTCGTCAATCCGATGCGAACCAGGTACGTCATCGCGATGGCCCTGCTCGTGACGACCGCCCTCGTGGGCGGCGTCGCGGGCGCGGCCGCGGGCGCACAGCCGACGACGACCGCGTCGCCGACCGACGAACCGGCGCTCGACGGTGTCGCTCACGGACCGATCGTCCACCAGACGGGCGACGCGTGCGGGTACCCGCTGGAGATCACGGACGCGACGGGGACGACGATCACGCTCGACGAGGCGCCCGAGCGGATCACGACCACCAACCCGTCGGCCGCCCAGACGCTCTGGGAGCTCGGCGAGCGGGACCGCGTCGTCGGCGTGACCCAGTACGCCGCGTACCTCGACGGGGCGAGCGAGCGGGAGAACGTCTCCGCGGAGGGGCTCGGCGTCAGCGTCGAGCGCGTCGTGGCGACCGAGCCGGACCTCGTGCTCGCGCCGAACGCGTCGGCGGGCCAGGTCGAGGCGCTCCGCGAGCAGGGCCTCACCGTCTACCACTTCTCCGAGGCGACCTCCATCGAGGACATCGCGGAGAAGACCGAGACCGTCGGCCGCCTCGTCGGGAACTGCGAGGCCGCCGCCGAGACGAACGCGGAGATGAACGCGGCCGTCGCGGACGCCGAGAATCGGACGGCCGACCTCGACCGGCCCGACGCGCTCTACCCGCTCGGCAGCGGCTTCGTCGCCGCGAACAACACCTTCATCAACTCGATCATGGAGGCCGGCGGCGTGAACAACGTCGCGGCCGCGGAGGGCGACGGCTACCCGCAGCTCTCGAACGAGGTGATCCTCCAGACCGACCCCGATCTGATCTTGGTGACCACCCCCGACGCGGCCATCTTGGAGGAGGAGCCGTACGCCAGCACCACCGCCGGTACCGAGGGCAACTACGTCGTGATGAACGTGAACTACCTCAATCAGCCGGCGCCGCGCAGCGTGATCGAGTCGACGACCACGCTCTCGACCGCCGTCGCGGAGCTCCAGACCGAGGACGGCGGCGCCACCGACGGCGAGGACGGGAGCGACGGTGAGGACGGGACCGACGACGACGCCACGGACGACGGCGAGAGCGGAACCGACGGCGACGGCGGATCGACCGAGGACGGCGGTGACGGCGGCGACGCGAGCACCGGCGACGAGGCGCCCGGCTTCGGCGTCGTCGCCGCGCTGGTCGCCGCGATCGCGGCGGCGCTGATCGCGCGGCGGCCGTAGACGGCCCCCGGGCGGCGACGCTACTGGTTCGCCGATCGGGCGTCCAGCGCGACGGGGATCGACCGGGCGGCGACGTCGCCCGCGAACGCCTCGCCGTCCGCCTCCAACTGCTCGAAGGTGTCGTAGTGGATCGGGACCACCAGGTCCGGGTCCATCCGCTCGGCCAGGTCCGCGCTCGCGTGTCGGTCCGAGACGATGCCGCCGCCGCCGATGTTCGCGAGGAATATCGAGACGTCGAGCTCGGCGAACGCGTCGAGCGCGTCCGAGTCCCCCGGCCAGAAGACGGTGCGGTCGCCGAGGCCGAGGAGGAAGCCGCAGCCGAATCCGGGCGGGTGCGTCACCGACCCGTCGGGGCCCGCGTTCGGTCCGTCGGGGTCGTTGCGGGCGGCGACGGACCACACGGTCGCCTCGCCGGCGGGCGTGTCGACGTCGACGCGCGCCTCGTCGTCGACGCGCACCACGTCGTAGTCCTCGGCGAGCGAGTCGACCGACTCCACGTCGCGGTCGATTCCCGCGGGGTCGACCGCGTCGTAGATCACGAGCGTCGCGTCCTCGCTCGCGACCGACCGGATCCCGTCGGTGTCGTAGTGGTGGTCGTGGGTGACGACGACGAGGTCGCCGTCGCGCGCCCAGTAGTCGTCGAGGACGCCGTACCGTCCCGGGTCGGTGTAGGCGACGGGGCCCTCGTCCGGCGCGAGCCGCGCCGTCGCGTAGCCGAGCCACTCCACCGCGAAGTCGTCGTAGCGAACTGTCATGGCTCCCGTTCCGGTCCCGGGCGCCTTCAGGGTGGCTATGACCGCTCGACCGCGTCGACGCGGATCAGGTCCCACGCGTCGTCGAGGTCGGTCGCGGCGGCTTCGGTATCCGAGTCCCGGTCGGGCGCGAACGCCGGACCGAGCACGTGTTCGGGGACGATCGGCATGGGGATCGGGACGTAGCCCGCGGCCCGCATCGGCGCGAAGCCGCTGGCGCTCTCGACGACCGCGCCGTCGGCGCCGCGCCGCACCCGGAACCGCTTGTCGTCGGGATGGCGGCTGTACGCGTACGGGAACGCCTGCGCCGGCGGCTCCCGGAGGCTCTCGACGCCCGCGAGCACCGCGACGACCCGCCCGTCGACCTCGCAGACCAGCCGCGGGACGACCGGGCGACCCGCGTCGTCGACGGCGGCGGGATCGATCCCCGGCCCCGCGGGCACCGGCCCGACGGGGGTGTCGGTCTCGCGCCACGCGAACGTCGGCTCCCCGAGCCCCTCGAACCGGACGCAGGCGTACCCCCCGCCGGCGACGGGGATCCGGTCCGGCCCGGCGTGGAACTCCCGGCGCCCGTCGCGCTCGGCGACGAGCAGCGGGGGGTCGGCGAGCAGCGACCGCACTCGCTCGGCGGTCGAGTCGTCGTCCACGACGAAGTAGGCGCGGCGGTCGCGAGAGAGCGCGTGCGCGAGCCGCGAGGCGATCACCGTCGCGGTCGCGTCGTCCGGCGTGAGCGGCTCGACCGCGAGGGCCGTCGCGTCGCCTCGGGTCGCCACCGCCGGGGGCTCGGCCCGCGTCTCCGGCTGCGCGACCTCGTACCCGTCGTCGGCGAGCCGGGTCGCGGCCGCCTCCGTCAGCCGCCGTCGCGTCGCGTCCCCGAGCGGGCCTGGCATACGAGGGGGTACGGGCCCGAGCGTGAAGGGGTTTCGCGTGGGCGTCGCGGTCGGTCCACCCGGTGGACGCCGGTCCCGACGCCTCACGCCTCGTCGCCCGCGAGCCGCGCGACCCGCTCCAGCGTGTCGGCGTCCGCCACCGACTTGTCCTCGCGGACGCCGACGAACCGGGGGAACCGAAGCGCGTAGCCGGACGAGTACGTCGGCGACGTCTGGATCTCCTCGTAGCCGACCTCCAGGACGACCGCGGGCCGGATCGAGAGCTCGGTCCCGTCCTCGCTCACGACGTGGGGCTCCAGCCGCTCGGTGAGGTCGGCGAGCGCCTCGTCGGTGAGCCCGGTCGCGACCTTGCCGACGGTCGCGAACTCGTCGCCCCCGCCCGTTCCCCCGTCCGCCGCGTCAGCTCCCGCCCGCACGCCGAGCAGGAACGTGCCGAACAGCTCCGCGCGTCGCCCCTCCCCCCACTCCGCACCGACGACGACCGCGTCGAGCGTCTCCACGTCGGGCTTGCGCTTCAGCCACTCCCGCCCGCGGTCGCCAGGGGTGTAGGGCGCGTCCGGGTCCTTCAGCATGACCCCCTCGTGGCCCGCGTCGAGCGCGGCCGCCTCCGCCGCCTCGACGGCCTCGACGTCGCTCGCCAGGTCGAGGGTCGCGGCCGCGTCCGGAGCGGCGTCGACGAGGCGGTCGTGGCGGACCCGGAGCGGCTCGTCGTGGAGGTCCGCGCCGTCGGCGTGGAGGCAGTCGAAGGCGTGGAGCCGGAGCGACACCTCCTCGCGCATGCGGTCGACGTCGTGTTTCCGGGGGAACCGCCGCAACACCTCCTGGAACGGGAGCGGGTCGCCGCCCTCGTCGACCGCGACGACCTCGCCGTCGAGGATGACCGGGACGTCGACGCGGTCCGCGACGCGCTCGGCGATCTCCGGGAGCGCGTCGGTCACGTCGTCCATGTTCCGGGAGTAGAGCCGCGGACCGAGCGCCTCGCGGTCGGTTCCGCCGTCCACTTCGGGGTCGTCGGCCTCGCTCTCGTCGTCGGCCTCGCCCCCGTCGCCGGGCACGTAGTGGACCTGCACGCGCGCCCCGTCGAACTTGGTCTCGACGGCGACCTCGCCGAACGCCTCGACCGCGTCGGTCGCGGTCCCGGCCTGCGCGAGCATCGCCTGCACGGGACGCCCCACGACGAGCCCCTCCGCGCGGAGGCCGGCGAGCCCCTCGTCGCGCGCGAGGGCCGCGACGCGGCCGTAGTCGTTCGTCACCTGCAGCGCCCGCTCGACGGCGGCGACCGCCTCGTCGCCGGCGCAGAGGGTCGGCTCCGCGTCGTCGCTCTCGGCGGGGCCCGCGTCCGGCTCCGACTCCTCGCCGTCGCCAGCGTCCCCGACCGACTCCGAGAGGAACGTCTCGGCGACCGCGTCGCGGACGGTCCCCTCGCCGACGCCGATCCGCATCTCGCCGAGCACCAGGCGCGCGAGGAACTTCGCCTCGGCCGGATCACACCGATTGAAGAGGCCGAACAGCGCGTCGAGCTTGCGCGACTCGCTGCCGTCGCCCGACGCGGCCGCCAGCTCGCGCAGCGCCCCGTCGACCTCGGCGACCGTGAGCGCGTCGCGGCCCTCTCCGAAGGCGGCGAGGCCGCGTTGGCCGCCGAAGTCGAAGCCGGCGGCGACCGCGCCGATCTCGCCCGCCTCCGCGAGCCGGTCCTCGACGTCGGCGGCCGTCACGTTCGGGCCCGCGGCGCGGGCGATCGCCTCCGGGCACAGCGCCGGGCCGATATCGAGGGTCCGCGTGTCGTGCGCCGGGAAGACGCGCCCGAGCAGGAAGCGGGTGACCGTCGGGAGGTCGTCGCCGGCGCGGAGGGCCGGCTCCGCGTCGTCGCTCGCGTCGGCCGCGTTCCCTCCTCCGCCGGCCGCCGCGAGCAGGTCGGCGACCGCGAGCGTCGTCCCGATGTCGCCCGGCTCGGCCGCCAGCCGCTCGGCGCGCGCGGCGAACGTGGCGAACTCCATAGGGTGGGTCGGAAATCGGCGGGCAAAAGCGCCCCGATACGTCCCACGTGCTCCCGCTCTCCGCCCCGACCCCACGTCGTGCCGACCGTCCCCACGCCGCCGATCGGCCGTAGCCCTTTTTACGAGGCCGACACGTCGACCGTCCCATGAGCACGGATTCCGCCCTCGCAGACGGCGTCCGCGAGGCGCTCGCCGTCGACCCGGACGAGTTCGCCGCGCGCGCCGAAGAGGAGGCGGAGATCGTCAAACAGGAGCTCCGCGACGGGTCCTTCGACAACCACCAGTCGATCGTCGGCTTCGAGTACGAGTTCTACGCGGTCGCCGACGGGCGCTGGAGCGAGGAGTCGCGGGCCGGCGAGTACGCCCTGATGCGCGTCCCGCGCCGGCTCCTGGAGCTGATGGGGTTCGAGAAGGAGCTCGGGCTCCACAACGCGGAGATGTCGACGAGCCCGCAGCCCCTCTCCGACCACGGGCTCCGGGCGCAGCTCGCGGAGGTTCGCGCGCGGCTGGAGGCCGCGGAGAACACCGCGGGCGTCGAGGGGATGCGGCTCGTCTCCGACGGGATCTGGACCATCCCCCCGACCGGCGAGACGGCCCGGGGGTACCTCACCGACTGCGTCGACGTCGACGGCGTCACCGTCGCGGTCAACATGAGCGACTCGGTCCGGTACCACGCGATGGCGAACGCGGGCGCGGACGACCGGTGGGGGACGGTCGTCGAGGCGCCGGGGGTGTCGCTCGCGGCGGACACCGTGATGCCGGAGAGCCTCATCACCTCGATCCAGCCGCACTACCAGGTCGCACACGCGGAGACGCTCCCGCGGCACTTCCGCTACGCGCTCCGGATCGCGGGGCCCCTCCTCGCGCTCGGCGTCAACTCGCCGTTCTTCCCGCCGGAGCTGTACGACGAGGGCTGGGACGGCCAGCGCGTCCTCGCCGAGGGCGCCGCCGAGAACCGGATCCACGTGTTCGAGTCGGTGCTCAACGAGCGCACCGAGGACGACAAGGTGCGGTTCCCGCGCGACGTCCACGACGTCGAGACCGCGGTCGACCGGATCGCCGGCGACGAGACGCTCGTCCCGATGCCGGAGCCCGAGGGGACCGACCGCTTCGACGACGCGTTCGCGACCTTCCGGACGAAGCACGGCAGCTACTGGCGGTGGGTCCGCCCGGTCTTCGAGGGGGCGAGCCGGTCGAGCGCGAACGCCCGGATCGAGTTCCGCCCGATCGCGGCCCAGCCCACCGTCCGCGACTCCATCGCCTTTCAGGCGGCGTTCGCCGGGCTGATGGAGGCGCTCCCGCAGCGCGAACACCCGGTCATCCGGCTCGACTGGGAGACCGCCCGCGACAACTTCTACGCCGCCGTCGCCGACGGGCTCGGCGCCGACGTCGAGTGGATCGGCCGCGACGGCGAGACCACGACGGACACCGACGCGATATACGAGGACCTCCTCGATCACGCCGAGGCCGGCCTGCGGACCGCCGGCTGTCCCGAGGAGGAGGCGGCCTCGTGGCTCGCGCCGCTCCGGTGGCGCGTCGCGAACCGGACCACGCCGGCGAGCTGGAAGCGCGACCGGGTCCGCGCGCGCCTCGACGCCGGCGACGACTTCGAGACCGCGGTCCACGACACCCAGCGGGAGTACATCGACCGACAGTCCGAGACGCTCGTCGAGGGCGGCTTCTCGGCCTGGAAAGACAGCGGTGACGCGGAGTAGCACTTATAAAAACGGACGGCCGAAGACCGCACCAACCGATCCGGCGCGCCCCGGCCAGCGGTCCGGAGGGCCGCGAACCGACGGCGCGAGGTCGCCGGCGCTCCGCGCCGGCTGCCAGAGAATCTTCGATTCTCGCTGGAGTCAGTCGCCCGGAGCGACGCGGAGGGCGACTGACAGGGCGAGAGCGAAGCTCTCGCTTGCAGCCGGACGTAGTCCGGCGACGAGGCTGGGGAGGCGTGAGGTTGCGGTGCTGTGCGGTCGGGTGGGACACAAAGGGGCAGCCACGAGGAGCGCGGAGGCGACGCAAGCAGCGTGGCGCTACGCGCCACGGGCAGCCGGCGGCGAAGCCGCCGGCGACACCGCAGGGAGCGAGTGGAACGAGCGACTGAGGAGCGCAGCGAGCGTGCGCGCTCCTCGTGGCTGGGGCTTTGGAGGTGTTCACCCCCGATCCCGAGTCAATCTCATTTAAACGAACGTCTGTGTCACCGATCGAGGATAGCCCACGCTCACGGAGCAAAAACGCGTATGAATGGCGGACAGGCGGGGTGGCCCGGCGTTCCGGCGCGGGGTATCCCGGTTGCCTTCTCCGCCCCGCGACCCGACGAGCGACGGGCGTTCGGCGATGGGCTGCTCGCTTCCGCGCCTGACCCGATATCGCCGACGAACCGCGACGGACCGCTCCTGCGAGCGGGCGCCACGGACCGCTGTCCCCGGCGGACGAGGCTTCCACGTTGGCTCTCGGGGCCCGCGCCGGTCTGACCGGACGCGCCCGCTGTTCGGTCCCCGCTAAAGACTACCTCACGGGTGACGAGCGGGGCCTAACCGCCCGACCTAGTCCGTTTGACGATACTCGGGTCCGGCATAAGGGCCTTTCGTTCGGCGGCGCCCTCCCTACGACAGCAGCGCTCGGGCGTACACCGCGGCGGAGACGGGGAGCGGGACCGACACGGCGACGACGGCGGGCGCGTGCCACTGCAGCCAGCGGTAGTCGCCGAACATCGTCGTCGGCTCGACGGCGAGCGCCCACGTCCCCGCGCTGAGCGTGGTCACGACGCCGAGGATCACCGCGACGCCCGCGAGCGTCCCCGGGTCGAGGTTCCCTTCCTCGACCGAGGCGACGACGACGGCGGTCAGCAGCGCGAACAGCGCGATCCCGCCGGCGCCGAGGGTGCCGGCGGCGTAGTAGCCGGCGAGCTGCGTCGCGTACCCCGACACGAGCGCGTACGGGGCCGCGAGCACGACCACGGTGACGACGCCGGCGGCGATCCCCGTCCGGCGAGAGACGTCGCGGAGATTCATGCCCGTCGGTCGGTCGGGGACCGCGGTAAAAGGACCGGATCGGCGCCGGCGGCACCGCCGACCGCCCGGCTCCACCGTCCATCTTCCGCCCCTCTCCCGTCCCGTCCGTCCCCGAGCCCCGTACCGTTTTGAGTCGCCGGCGCGGAGTGGGGGTATGAGCCTCGACGTCGACCCGCCGGAGCCGCCCGAGCTCGCCGCCGTGGACCCGAACGAGTACGAGGACGCGGAGGTCGCCGGCGGCGAGTACCGCCGCGACGACCTGGAGGCGCTCCTCCAAGAGGGGGCGTGGGAGGACGCCTTCGAGGAGTGGGCCGCCGGGAGCGACATGGACGAGGCGGACTGGGAGATCGCCGTCGACCTCGGGCTCGTCTCCCGCTTCGACTTCTTCTGGGACGACTTCGCCGACCGCGTCGGCTACCACGCCCCCGGGCTGCCCGAGGACTGGAAGGAGCGCGACCTCCACCCCGACCTCGACTCGTGGGGGACCGTTTCCGCGATCAACGCCGGGCTCACCGAGCTCGGCCAGATCGTCTGCGAGACGCTCAAAGAGGAGTACATCGACTGGGAGGCCGACTTCGAGGCGCCCGACGACCTGCCCGACTTCGAGGAGTAGCGCCCCGCTCGCCAGCGGCGCCCGCCGTCCCGCCCCGCTCGACTAGTGCCCCCAGAGCGCCCCGTCGGGGGCGTACCGCGCGTCCATGATCCGGTCCCACTGCGCGTCCGAGAGGGCGAGGTCGGTCGCGGCGACGTTCTCCGCGAGCTGGTCGGTCGTCCGCGCGCCGACGATGGGGACGCAGGTGAACTCGTCCCACTCGGTGAGCCACGCGAGCGCGACCTGCGCCGGGGTGGCGTCGAGCTCGGCGGCGACCTCGCGGACCGCGTCCAGCACCTTCCAGCCGCGCTCGGAGAGGTAGAACCGCTCGAACCGGTCGTCGAAGCTGGCGCGCGACCCGTCCGGCGCGATCACCTGCTCGGGGTCGTCCGGGTCGGCGCGCTCGTACTTGCCGGTGAGGAACCCGCCCGCCAGCGGGGAGTACGGGCAGACGGCGATGTCCTGGTCGATACAGACGTCGAGGTACTCGCTCACGTCCTCGTAGTAGCCGGCGTGGTGGAGCGGCTGGACCACGTCGAACCGGGCGTAGTCGTTGGCGTCGGCGGTCCACAGCGCCTTCGTCAGCTGCCACGCCGCCATCGTCGACGCGCCGAGGTAGTGCACTTTCCCCTCGGAGACGAGCTCGTCGAGGACGCGCATCGTCTCTTCGATGGGCGTCTCTTCGTCCCAGCGGTGGATGTAGTAGATATCGAGGTAGTCGGTGTCGAGCCGGTCGAGCGTCCCCTCGACCTGCGCGCGGATGTGCTTGCGCCCGAGCCCCGAGTCGTTGGGGCCGGGCTCGCCGCGCCCGTCGAACGGGAAGTACACCTTCGAGGCGATCACGTAGTCCTCGCGGTCGCGCTCCGCGAGCCACTCGCCGACGTACTCCTCGCTCGTGCCGTTCGGACTCCCGTAGACGTTCGCGGTGTCGATGAAGTTGATACCGTGCTCTTCGACCGCGTCGAGCAGTTCGTGGGCCTCCTCGCGCCCCGTCTCGACCACGCCGTTCGTCTCCCGCCCGAAGCGCCACGTCCCGAAGCAGAGCTCCGAGACGCTCAGTCCGGTGTCGCCGAGCCGTCGGTAGTCCATATCCCGCTCCACTCGCCGTCGAGTCATAAAGCGTGGCGACGGCGGCAGCCCCGGGGGCGGGCGCGAGGCTCGCGCCGCGGTCAGTCGAACGGGTACCGCGCCGTCGACCCGCACTCGCGGCAGCGCACGACGACGCGGCCGGGGCGGAGCCGGACGCGCCCCGTCTTGCCGGGGCGGAGGTACACGTCGCAGTCGTCGCAAGTCCGTCGGGAGAAGCCGGCCGGGAGCCCGCAGCGGTTCCGCTCCGCGATCCGTCGCGCTCGCCTCGGCGCACCGGACCCGCACGCTTTTTTATCGGTCCACGCGAACTGCGTGGTATGAAGGAATCACTGATGGATGTCGTCTGCTGCCCGCTCGACAAGGCCGACCTCGAACTCGACGTCGACGACCGGGACGACGAGGAGATCCTCGCCGGCACGCTCACCTGCACCGAGTGCGGCGAGACGTACCCCATCGAGGACGGGATCCCGAACCTCCTGCCGCCGGACATGCGCGAGGAGGCGGCCGCATAGTCCGCAATCGTACTACATCTTTTTTTAGTGCGAGTTCGTCGACTCGTCCGTGCCGACACTCGCCGTCGAACTGAACGGGGACGCCGTCCACTCGATCCGGGCACCGGACCGGTTCGCGACGACCGGTCACTTCTCGATCGCCCTCGAGAATCTCGGCCGATCGACGCACGTCCACCTGCATTTCGACGACGAACTCGACCGAGCGCTCTCGATCGGCGAGACGAACCACTACGTCGACGACGAGGCGACCAGACGGGTCCACGTCACCGCCGACGAGGTCGACGAGCCGACCGTCGGGAAGCTGAAGATCGTCACCGGCTACGGCTCGAACACCCGGTACGTCGACGTCAGACTCGACCCGCCGCCGGACTCCGGGCCGGACGAGATCGTCATCGACGAGACGCTCACGAAGCCGCCGGAGCGGCCGCCGGACCCCCCGCCCCGGCAGCGCGCCGCGAACGCGGTCGTCGGCCTCGTGAAGCGCGGCGGCGTGCCGGGGGCCGTCCTCGGCCTCCTCGCCGTCGCCGCCGGCGTCGCGATCGCGATCGCGGTCGACAGCGCGATCGTCTCGGTCGCGGTCGGCGTCGTCCTGACGGTGTCCATCGCGGCCGTGCTGCTCGCGGTCGCGTGACCGTCGGCGGTGCGACGCGCGGATCCGGTCCGTCGCCCCGACCCGGGGACGGTCCGCCGCTCCGGATCCGCGCGCTTTTAAGCGTCCCACCGGAACGAACGCGCATGAGCTTCGAGAAGGAAGACGAGGTCGTGCTCCACGACAAACACAGCGAGTACGACGGCGAGACGGGCACGATCACGCAGGTGATGGAGACGATGTTCGGCGACGCGACCTACACGGTCAGCTTCGAGGACGGCCAGGAGACGGGCGTCCCCGAGGACGCGCTCGACGCCGTCGAGAGCGAGGAGTAACCGACCCCTTTTCCGACCCGCAATGCCCAAAGTCCCCTTCCACTACGTCGACCTCCGGGCGTTCTCGTACGCCACCGAAGACGAGAAGCGGGTCGAAGACGCCCTCCGCAGGTTCCTCCCGGAGGACGCCGAGCTCGACCGCGTCGAGAACGTCGGCCACCACGGCGACCGGATCGTCGTGCTCTCGGCCCGGATCGAGAACGCGGACGGGATGCGCCACGTGCTCGACGCGCTCGCCGACCTCGACGACGTCGACCGCGTGATCGACGAGCTCGACCAGCGCGTCGACGACAACTGCGCGCTGTTCCTCCGCGTCGACAAGCAGGCCGCGTTCCGCGGCGAGGTCCGGCTCGGCCCCGGAATCACCGTTCGCGCGAAGGTGGAGGCGTACCCGGCGAAGAAGGAGGCCGCGGTCGAGAACGCCCGCGAGACCCTGTCGCGGCTGGCAGACGACGACGCCTAGGTAACGGCTGTCGCGATTGTCGCGTCTCACCGTCGACGCCCGGGCGGCCGTCCCGTGATCGGGCGCCCGGTCCGCACCCGCGGAGTGCCTTTTTATACGGTCCCGCCGTCGTCGAATTCATGAGCGATCCCTTCGTCGTGGTCGGCGCCGACGCGGCCGGGCTGAGCGCGGCCAGCAAGTTCCGCCGCGAGGCGCCCGACCGCGAAGTCGTCGTCTTCGAGAAAGGCCGATGGATCTCGTACGCCTACTGCGGGACGCCGTACTTCATCGAGGGCCGCATCGAGCGCATGTCGGACCTCCTCTCGCTGTCCCCGAGCGAGGTCGACGAGCGCGGGATCGACCTCCGACGCGGCCACGAGGTCGTCGCGGTGGACCCGGCCGGGAAGACCGTCACCGTCGAACCCGCTGACGGCGACGCCTTCGAGCAGTCGTACGGCGACCTCCTCGTCGCGACCGGCGGGCGCGCGTCGACCGGGCCGTTCGACGTGCGCGGGGTCGACGGCGCCTTTACCCTCCACAACATGGACGCCGCGGCCGCGATCGACGCGTACATCGCTGAGCCCGACGCGTACGACCCAGACCGCGCCGACGTGAGCGCGGTCGACCGCGAGCGCGTCGAGCGCAACGCCGCGATGCCGGCCCCCGAGACGGCGGCGATCGTCGGGGGCGGCTACGTCGGCGTCGAGATGGCCGAGGCGCTCTCCGGCCGCGATCTCGACGTCCACGTCTTCCAGCGCTCCGACCACCTGATCCCGCCGTTCGGGGAGGCGGTCGGCGAGCGCGTCGAGGCGGAGCTGGTCGACGAGGGCGTGACCGTCCACACGGGGAGCCCGGTCAAGGGCCTCGTCGGCGACGACCGGATCGAGGCCGTGGCGTTCGACGGGGAGACGTTCCCCGTCGACATGGCGGTCGTCGGCGTCGGGATCCGGCCGAACACGGAGCTGTTGGAGGGGACCGGCGTCGAGCTCGGCGAGGGCGGCGCGATCTCGACCGACGAGCACGGCCGGACGAGCCTCCCCGACGTGTACGCCGCCGGCGACTGCGCGACCGCGAGGCACGCCGTGACGGGCGAGCCGGCGTGGATCCCGCTCGGCCTCACCGCGAACCGCGCCGGGCGGGCGATCGGCGCCACCGTCGCGGGCGACCCCTCGCCGGTGGGCGACGTCGCGGGCACCGCGGTCGTGAAGGCGTTCGACATGGAGGCCGGTCGCGTCGGCCTCGTCGAGGCGGAAGCGGCCCGCGAGGCCGGCTTCGATCCGGTCCGCGAGACAGTCACCGCCGGCTCGCGGTCGGGCTACTACCCGGGCGCGGCGCCGACCGACGTGACCCTCGTCGCCGACCGCGACACCGGGCGGCTGATCGGCGGGAGCATCGTCGGCCCCGACCGCGCCGCGATCCGGATCGACACGCTCGCGACCGCGCTGGAGGCCGACATGACCGTCCCCGAGGTCGAGCGGCTCGACCTGGCGTACGCGCCCCCGTTCAGCCCGGTGTGGGACCCGGTCCTCGTCGCGGCGAAGGTGCTCAACGGGAAGCTCGACGGGGAGTAAGGTCCGACTCGGTCGCCTGCGCCCGCGTTCGCGTCAGTCGCTCGCGCCCGCTTCCCCGTCTCCGTTCGCGGCGGCGGCGGACCCGTCCGTGCCGGCCGACTCGTCCGTTTCCCCGTCGGTGCCGCCGATACCGGCGACGACCCGGCCGATCGCGTAGCCGGCGAGGCCGACTGCAACCGCGGCCGCGAGGGCGACCCCGAGCGGCTCGGCGATGGCGACAGCGAAGGGGAGCGGGTCGGCGAGGGGGATCGCGTACGGCGTCGGTCCGATCGTCCGCAGGAGGGCGGCCGCGAGGGGGCCGTACGCGAGCAGGACCGCGGGGAGCGCGCCGGCGCCGACCGCGGCGTACGCGGTCGTTCCGACGGCGGTCAGCGCCGCGAGGACCGCCGCGACCGGCGCGACGACGCCGGCGGGAGTCAGGCCCCCGACCTCGCCGGCGAGCGCGACCGCGTCGAAGGCGACGTACGAGACCGCGAAGCCGACCGCGCTCCAGACGGCCGCGCGCTCGAATCCGGTCTCTCCGACCGCGACGCGGGCGAGCCGTCCGGGGTCGTCGTCGGCCGTCATTCCGGCCGGGTCGCGCCGCGACCCTCGCGGTCGGGCGTCAGGTTGCCGTGCTCGTCTATCTCGCCCGCGACGATCCGCGTCGACGAGATCCGCTCGCCGTCCTCGGCCGGGACGTGGTCGACGACGACCAGTTCGAGCGGGTCGTGCCCGTGCTCGCGGCGGATCTCGTTGATCCGCTCGCCGCCCGCCCTCGTCTCGGGGGAGACGATGAGGGCGTCGAACTCCGGCTCGACGGCGATACCGGTCGGCTCGGTGAGCTCGCGGACCGCGAACTCGCGGTCGTACTCCTCGGCCCGGGGCGCCAGCTCGGCCTCTGGGTCGCGCTTGCGGCGGTCGTACGGGCGGACGTAGCGCTCGACGTGTCGGGTCTTCGGCGCGAGCTCGTCGGACGTGAGGCCGACGGTGACGTCCCCCAGCTCGAACGCCCGTTCGAACAGCTTCCGGTGGCCGTCGTGAACGGGGTCGAACGTGCCACCAAGCGCGACGTTCATGCCCGTCGGTTGCGCGGGCGGAACTTAAAGTGTCCCGAACTCGGAACCGTCGCGGCGTCCTCTTCGCCGTTCGGTGCCCGCCGCGTCGTCGCTATCGGCTCGCGGCGTCGTCCTCGTCGTTCGCCGCGGTGTCGTCCGCCTCGTGTCCCCCGGCGTCCCCGTCCGCGTCGTGTCCCTCCCCGCTCTCGTCGCCACCGACGGAGATCTGTACGGGCTCCAGGTCGCCGTCCGGCGACTCGCCGCCGAGGCGTCGGTCGAGGTTGAAGACGGCGTTCAGCTCGCGCTGGACGTCGCCGACGACGCCCCGGACCAGCTCGCTGGGCGCGATCGCCTCGTACTCGTAGGGGTTGTTGCCGGCGCCGCTGGCCTCGCGCTTGTCTCGCTCGACCTTCTCCTCGTCGTGGAGCTCCGCGAGCGCCTCGCGGACCGTGCTCGGGTAGAGGCCGGTGCCGTCGGCGACCTCGTCGCTCGTGCTCCGCGGGTTGTCCCGCAGGTAGACGTAGATCCGAGCCCGGGTCTCGGTGTCGAGCAGCCACGCCAGCAGGTCGACGACGTTGTCGTCGAACCCCTTGACCGCCTTGTCGGCCCCCTCGCCGAGCCGCTCTCTCGTCTTGCGGAGCTCCTCGCGGGTCCGCTCTGTCGGCGACTCGTCTCCTCCCTCTCCCGCCCCGAGGGCGGCGCCGCCGTCGGGATCCGCGGCGGGGTCGTCGTCGAACTCGTCACTCGTCATACTTGTGAGTGGTGTCCGCGCGCCCAAAAGGGTTTCTCGTCGCTTTCGTTCCGACGGAAGTCGCGGCGATCGACGATCCGGCACCGTCGCCGCCCGGCCCGCCTCACGTCGACAGGACCAGGTCCTCGCACAGCGCGTCGAGCCCGGACTCCTCGCGGAGCCGCCGCTGGCGCTCGGTGCCGCTCTCGGCGTCGTACACACCGCGGATCCCGTCGATCCCGAGCCGGTCGCACTCACTGTCGACGACCTCGCCGAGGGAGACCGTCTCCTCGCCGCTCCGGGCCACGAACGAGGCGTCGTGCCCGCGGCGGATCGCGCGCCACTTGTTCTCGTCTAACAGCTCGCGGCGGAGCGCCGGCGCGGGCTCGCCGTCGTCGTAGCGCTCCGCGTAGTCGACGACGAGCGCGTGCACGTACTCGACCAGCGCGAGGGTGACATCTGGGTCGCGCTGGGCGTCGGGCGCGCGCACCTCGACGGTGCCGTGGCCGGTGTGCGGGCGCACGTCGAACCAGAGCTCGCCGCGGTCGGCGATCGAGTCCGTCTCGACCATCCGGCGCTCGTAGCGCTGGAAGGCGTCGAAGTCGTCGAACGCGGAGGGGATCCCGGTGTTCGGGAGGTTCTCGAAGATCTTCGCGCGGGCCGACGCGAGCCCCGTGTCGAAGCCGTTCCAGAACGGGGAGTTCGCCGACAACGCGAGCAGCACGGGGCAGTGCCAGCGGAGGCGGTTGGCGATCCACACCGCCTTGTCCGCGTCGTCGACGCCGACGTGGACGTGGAGGCCGGCCGTGGTGTTGCGGTGTTGGGGGTACCGTATCCGGTCGAGCTGCGCCTTGTAGCGCGGCTTCTCGACGTGGTCCAGCTCGCGCCACTTCGCCGCCGGGTGGAGCCCCGCGGCGGCGATCCGGTAGCCGTCGGCCGCGGCGTGGTCGACGAGCGCCTCCCGGACCGCCGACAGGGCGTCCTCGGCGTCCGCGGGGTCCTCGATCAGCTGGGTCTGCGCCTCGATGGTGCATTTAAACAGTTCGTGGTCGAACCCGTCGGGCACCGCGCTCGGCGGGTCGCGGCCGTACACGAGGTCGTCGGTTCCGGACGTCGGGCGACCGTCGGCATCCGCGATGTAGAACTCCTCCTCGATGCCGAGCGTCCCCATCCGAGCGAACGCGTCCCGCGAACCGAGATCCATTACCGCTCCGTTTCGCCCCCGCGCTCTTATATCGAATGGAACCCGAAACGGAGCGCCGGTGTCGGGGCCGAGTCCGTGCGATGACACGGTCGCCGGCGTCGACGCTCGGCGACGAAGCGGCCGGAGAACCGAACGGTCTGAAGACGAGTCGGCGGTTCGCGGCTACCCGACCGACGCGCTAGGCGTCGCCCTCGTTCACCCGAGGACGTAGCGGAGCGCCGGGAACTTCTCCGTCAGCGCCTCGCCGCCGACCTCGATCCGCTCGATGTAGGCGTCCAGCCCGAGGACGCGACCCGCGCCGAAGGCGGCGACCGTGAGGAACACGACCGCGTACACCAGCGTCGAGTCGAACAGCGCGAGGGCGTCGCCGCTCCACCCGCCGAGGTAGAACAGCGCCATCTGCATCGCGCCGCCGAGCGCGGCCAGCCGGACGAACGCGCCTAGGATGAGCGCCGTCCCGATGAGCAGCTGCGCCGCCGGGACGAACACGTTCGCGAACTCGACGAACCACGGCGTCGAGCCCATCGCGGCGTACAGGCCGCTGACCGGACTCGCCGCGTCGGGCGCGTGAACGAGGTAGCCGCTGGCGTCGAACGGCTCGCCGGTCGCTTTCCCGAGCCCGGCGAACAGGATCATCCCGCCGATCGTCGCTCGGAGCATCACGATGAACAGCGCCGACAGCGAGTGCGCCTTCCCCAGTAGCGTGACGCCGCCGATCTCCCCGCCGAACTCGTTTGTGGTTTTGGTTGACATAGCGTCTCTCCTCACTTGCGAGTACGCCGGTATGGAAGATAAACTACGAAGCGAGTTCCCTCTCGCGTGGAGGCATTCGGGGAGACCCCCCGTTCGAAGGGGTGTTTAAATACGCGTGCGACGCTCGCTCATCGCTCCCGTCGGTCGCGCGGACCCGTTACCACGCCTCTCCGCTCGCGAGGTCGACCTCGGCGTCGCCCTTCTCGGACGGGCAGACGTCCGCGAGCACGCAGTCGGCGCAGTCCGGGTTGATCGCGGTGCAGGTGGCGCGCCCGTGGTCGATCATGAGGTGCGTGAACTGCTGCCAGTCGCTCTCGGGGACGACGTCGAGGAGGTCCCGCTCGATCGCCTCGGGGCGCTCCTCCTCGGTGATACCGAGCCGCCGGGTGAGCCGCTGGACGTGGGTGTCGACCACGATCCCCTCGACGACGTCGTGGCCGTGCTGGAGGACGACGTTGGCGGTCTTCCGTCCCACCCCGGCCAGGTCGGTCAGCTCGGACATCGTGTCGGGCACCTCGCCGTCGTGCTTCTCGGCGATGTCCGCGCACGCCGAGCGGATGTACTTCGCCTTGTTGTTGTAGTAGGTGATCGAGTTGATCGCCTCGGCCATCTCCTCCTGCGGCGCGTTCGCGTACTCCTCGGGCGTCTCGTACGTCTCGAAGAGGTCGGCGCACACAGCGTTCACGCGCTCGTCGGTGCACTGCGCGGAGAGGATCACGGCGATGAGCAGCTCCAGCCGGTTCGAGTAGTTCAGCGAGATGGTCGAGTCCGGGTACTCCTCGTACAGCCGGTCGAGGACCTCCTCGACCTGCTCCGCCCGCGGCTCCAGTGGCGTGCCCATGGGGATCCCTCCGGCCGGCCGACATTGAACGATCCGGAAGCGGCGCGGGCGGCCTCGGCGGCGCGGGCGGGCTCGGCGGCGCGACCGCGGCGGAGCGACCCCACCGGCCAACCGCGGCGAACCGGCAGATTCACGTCGTCGCCTCGACACCTCGAACCGTGTCCCGGTCCCGCGATCGACGGCGACGTCGCCCGGCGTACAGCCGCCGGCCGCAGGAGTTCTACTGGCTGTGGATCGCGGCGACCGCGACGTACGGCGTCGGCGACGTCGTCTCGACGATCGCCTTCCTGGAGTACGTCCCGACGATCGACGAGGCGAACCCGGTCGTCGTCTTCGCGCTCGACTCCTTCGGGCTCTCCGGACTCGTGGCCCTGAAGATCGCCGTCTACCTCGTGATGCTGTGGATCAGCGTCTCGGGCGCCCGCGACGGCGACGCGCTCCTCTACTACTTCCCGCCCGTCCTCCTGACGCTCGTCGGCACGTACCTCACCGCGAGCAACGTCCGGCTCCTGTGGCTGGCCTGAGCCGTCCCGCTGCTTCGACCGACCCGTGCCGTCCCGGTCGCGGACCGCACCCGTCCCGCCCCGACCACCGCCGGTGCGGCCCGAACGTGTTCGCGACACCGCACATAGGGGTCGCGGGGAATCCAACGCGTATGACCGAACTCGACGTGCGAGACCTCCCGCCGAGCGAGCGACACGGCCGGATACACGGCGCCTTCGAGGAGCTGGCACCGGGTGAGACGCTGACGGTCGTCAACGACCACGATCCGAAACCGCTGTACCACGAGATGGCGGTCGAGAGGCCCGCGTTCGACGCCGACGGCTACGAGTCGGAGCGGGAGGGCCCCTCTCGGTTCGTCGCCGAGTTCCCGAAGGCGGCCGACCGGGACGCTCCCGGGGCCGACCGGGCTCGCATCGCCGACCTCGACGGCGAGCCGCACGCGGACGCGTTCCCCGGGCGGGAGCCGAAGACGATCCGGCTGTCGCTGGAGGCGGGCGAGCGCGTGCCTGGACACGAGCATCCCGACCGGACCGTGCTGTTCCACGTGCTGGAGGGCGCCGTCGACGTCGCCCTCGACGGCGACCTCCACCGAGTCGAGGCCGGGGAGATCCTCCGGTTCGGGGGGGAGTCCACGGTCGAACCGACCGCGCGCGAGGAGAGCGTCGCGCTGGTGGCGTTGGCGCCGCGGCCCGCGGAGTGAGGGTCGGGCGAGCAGTTTCCCGCCGCCGTTTTATTCACCGCCCGCGAACGGCCGGCATGGAGACGACCCGTCAGCGCATCGCCGAGACGCTCCGCGAAGGCCCGGCGACCGCGAGCGACCTCGGCGAGTCGCTGTCGCTGCCGACGCCGGTCGTGTACGAGCACCTCGACCACGTCTCGCGGTCGGTCGACGACGACGACGCCGACGAGCGGTTCCTCGTCGCGCCGCCCGAGTGCCGCGACTGCGGCTTCGACGGCTTCGACGACCCGGTCAACGAGCCGTCGCGGTGCCCGGAGTGCAAGAGCGAACGGATCGGAGAGCCGGCGTTCGTGATTCGGTAGCCCGACCGGGAACCGGCGGTCCCGCGGTCGACCCCCGTGGGAGGGCCGAAGCGCACGACGACGGAAGGGACCGGTCCCGGCGCGAACCCGGCCGCCAACGAAACGGCGAGCGCTCAACGGGCGACCGCGGTCCCGAACCTATCCGCCGTTTCCGCCGCCGTTCCCGTTTCCGTTGCCGTTCCCGTTTCCGCCGCCGTTCCCGTTTCCGTTGCCGTTCCCGTTTCCGCCGCCGTTCCCGTTTCCGTTGCCGTTCCCGTTTCCGCCGCCGTTCCCACCGCTGTTCCCGTTCCCGTTTCCGCCGCCGTTCCCGTTGCCCGGCGGATCGCCACCGGGTGGCCCGCGCCGTTCGGTTTCCTCGGGCTCGTAGACGTACATCGCGTCGTTCGGGTAGCTTCGGTTCCCGCCCCGCCAGCCGTCCTCACAGAGGAGGACGCGGCCGTCGCGCATCGCGTAGACGTTGTCGACGTTGCGCAGCGAATCGTCGACGTCTTTCATCGCCTCCTCGCTGGTGAAGTCGGGCCCGACGACGACCGGTTCGAGCGTCGAGACGTCGTATCGCGGCCCGAGCTCGGCGCGGTAGACGACGCCGCCGTCGACGCGGTCGAGCGCGATGTCGCCGCCGTCGTTGGTCGGACCGGCCAGGTCGTCGTTGAACTCGGAGATGCCGAAGTAGACGTAGTCGGCCGGCTCGGCGTCGTCGACGCTGTCGACGCCCTCCGCCTTGTTGAACTCGATGGAGGCGCCCATCTCCTTGGCCGCGGCCCGCGTCTCGATGAACGGCACCCGCCTGAGCTCCTCGTTGACGCCGTCCGGACCCCGTTCCGCGTACTGCTCGGCCCACTCCACGATCTGCTCGTCCGAGACGTAATCTTCGTTGCCGTTCGCGATGACTTCGAGATCCGCCTGCTTGAGGACCGCCTCGGTGACCTCGTCGCCCTCGCTCCAATCGGCGTGGCTCTCGAGGTAGTCGACTTGGGTGACGCCGTCGTACTCGGCGATCCACGACTCGACCTCCCGGTTCGAGGCGTGTCCCATCGGCAGCCACTCGACGTCGAGGGGGACTTCGGCCGGCGACTTCCCGGACGCGGCCTCGTCGTTGGTGATCTTCGGCGCGTAGAGCGTCCCGGCGACGTCCATCGGATCGCAGTAACTCGAGATCGGTCGGTCGGCGACGAACTTGTAGATGCCCTTGCTGTCGCCGTCGGAGCAGCCGTAGACCGTCCGCTCGTCTGGGAGGAAATCGGGGGCCTCCCACGCGGCCCGACCCATCACGTAGTACTTGACGGGTTCGAGCTCTCCCGGGGCGGCCGTCGGGTTCCGGACGTCGACGTGATAGCCGTAGCGGTACGGGTTGGGGTAGACGTCCCCGATCGGTTCGATCGGGTTCCCGTCGCCGGACTCGACCGGCTCGGCGCCGAGGTGGTAGGCGAGGTGTTCGACGCCGGTCATGTTCCAGTAGCCCTGGACGTACCAGCCGTCGACCTCGTCGTAGTCGTTGACCGCCGGCTGGATCTCCGAGGGGTTCGGCCGGTTCCAGAAGTAGGCCGCCCCGCGCAGTCCTTCGCCGTCGCCGGCCTCGACGATATCGCCGATCGTTCCCGTGAGGTTCGCTCGGGGGTGGGCGTAGTTCTCCTCGGAGGACAGCGGCGTGTTCCACGGGCTGAGGTCGCCGTAGCAGTTGATACGGGTCCCGCCGATCTCTCGGAACGCGTCCGTGTTGACCGCGTTGATCGCGTTCTCGGCGTCGGCCTCCCACTCGCCGTCCTCGGTCTGTGACAGCGGGGTCCGCATGACGTTCCCGGGACTGTTCTCGTCGTTCGTGAAGAGGAATCCCTCCGTCCCGTCGTCGTCCGTCGCGACGAAGTGGTTGGCGTCCGGGTTGTACCCCGAGTCGCCGTAGGTCGTGCCCGCGAAGTTCTCGGTCGTGACGTCCCGTCCGTCGGGGGTCTGGGTGATCCCCCAGCGCTCGGTGCCGCCGTTGATCGCGTCCCCCTCTCGGATCAGGTACTCGAAGTCGCCGGCGGCGGCGAAGACGCCGTCCTGCTGTTCCTCGACCGGGGCCGGGGACTCGCTGAAGTCGTCGTTCTCCCCATCGAACGAGAACTGGAACCCCTCGTAGTAGCCGACTCCGGCCCTGTCGTACGGTGCCGGGTTGTCGCGGCTCGGGTGCTGGACGCTGATCAGCAGCGAGCCGTCCTCGAAGACGAACGGTCCGGTCATCTCCGCGCCGAAGGCCGTCGTCGAGAACCGCTTGAGGTCACCGACGACGCTCGGTGCGCCCGAGGTCTGCGTGTCCTCGTCGTCCGTCGAGTCAGCGGGGCTGTACCCCCGGTAGCTATCCTCCGCTCCGCTCGCGGCGCCCGAGACCCCCGCGCCGACCAGGGCGGCGACGGAGGCTTTCATCAGACGCCGTTTGGATTGGTTAACCATCCACATGGGGGCGCGCATCCCAGCGTAAAACCCGTTTATAATAGGTTAACACCCCTGATTAGAGCGGTTACCGTCGCTATATAGCCGACGGAAGCGGAACGGACCGATCCACCGCGGTCGTGACCCGTCGGGTCCGCTCGCGTCGGCCGCCGTACCGCTACCCGTTCAGCCGAGAGGAAACAACCGCGGCGCTGGCCCCGCCTCCCGACGGTCCGTACGTCCCGCCGAAAACGAACTGCGTTCGTCCCGCTCAGAGATCGGTCTCCGCGTCCTCCATCTCCGAGACGTTCCGCCGGATGTTGTCCGCCCGCTTCCGGACTCGCGATGCGTATCGCTCTATCTTTCCGGGCTGGACGCCCATGAACGAGCCGACCCACTGACGGTCCGCGTACGGCTGGGTGAGGAGGTACGCCGCGAGCGTGTCTCGGCCGGCTTGGATGATGATCGGCGGGACGCCCCGATCGCCGGTACCGGCCTCCTCGAACCCGTTGACGTCGAAGTAGATGTCGGCGTAGAGTTCGGCGGTCTCGGCGTCGCCGAACTCGATCCCGTCGTGACGCGGCGCTTCGAACCGGTAGCGTCCGCCGTCCAGTTCGACGACGCGGACGTCCATGACGTACTCCCGGTACGTCCCGATCGACGTCTCGCCGATCCGCTCTGTCGAGGCCATGCCCGCCACTCGTCGCGGCCGATCATAAACCTCGGTAATAGCGGTCTATAGCCGTCTATAGCCGTAACGAGGCCTGCGGACGGACACGGAGCCGTCCGAAACGCGGGCGATTCGCGCGCGACGGGGTTACAGCTCGTCCAGCAGCGTCGCCGCCGCGGCCGCCGAGGAGCCCGGGCCGCGGGCGGTGATCAGGTCGCCGTCGACCGTGACGCTGGTGTCGGCGTCCAGCTCGGCGTCCCAGTCGGCGCCGGCGAGGACGACCTCGTCTTCGACCCAGTACGGGAGCTTCCGGCCGTCCGGCATCACGTCGTGGTCGTCCACGATGCCGTCCTCCCAGTCGTTCGGGAAGCCGGTGACGGAGCGGCCCTCCACGAGCGGCGTCCCGTCGGCCTCGCGGGTGAACGCCAGGATCCCGACCGCGTGACAGACGACGAGCGCGACGCCATCGTCGCCGCCGACCGCGTCCAGCAGCAGCTGGCGCGCGTGCCGGTCCTGGTTCACGTCCCAGACGGTGCCGTGGCCGCCCGGGAAGACGACCGCGTCGTATCCCGCGGCCTCGACCGTCGCGATCGGCTCCGGATCGTTGAGCCCCGGATGCTCCTCGTCGACCTCGCGGAGCTCCGCGACCCGCTCCTCCCCGCCCGCCGCCTCCGGATCGAGCGACCGCTCGTCGACGACCGGCGGCGACCCCGACGGCGTCGCGACCGTCACGTCGACGCCCTCCGCTTCGAGGGTCGTCAGCGGTTCGATGCACTCCTCGGCCCAGTACCCTTCCTCGCTCACGACGAACAGCGCGCTACTCATGTGTACTCCTCATTCACGACCGCGACATAAAAGGCGCCCGCGCCCGGCAGCGACGACGGGCGGACGCGGGGTTTATCAGTTGCCTCGTCAGGACTGTGGCGCACGTCTCCGAGCAGGCCGTCGGATCGGCGCCCGTTCGTCGACGAGACGGCTCTGTCGAAATCCGTCGCTAATGACAGGTGTCAGCGGCTGTGCTGCGTACAGAGCGCGTGTCTCGTATGAAGAGGGGGCAGATTGCGAACAGCCAATCGGTCGATAAAGGCGAAGAGTGGACCGTTGACTATAGACAAACCCTGTCAATAAAACACTAGGACTATGTATTCAACCAGTAGAACGCTACTGTGACCAATCTCAGATTAGCCTTTGCTGCAGGAATTCTTACAGCTCTTAGTGTGGGAGCCACGTTATTTATACACATCCCGTTTGTGGAATCTGAAGTCGCACGCGTAGTCCTAAACGGTCTTTTCGTAGGAGGTACCGTCTATATCGGTCTCAAAATTCTCGAACGAACTATGGATGCACAGTAATTCACACGTCCAATTCCTATTTGCGGAAGGGATTCACCTATCTGATTATATACACGTTCTGGATGGCGGTTCGGTCAGGTAGAGTATGAACTTCATCAAGTAGTCGTGCTGAACTCACTCTCTGAATCTCGCACGCCGATTCTATCAGTTCTTAAGTATTTCAACAGAGCCAATCTTATCATTATGAGGGTCGACTCTCATCACACCACCTCTTAGCGAATCGTGTTCGTTACCTGGAAATCCTACAATAGATAGCTGTATTCAGCCTGTAGCAGTTCTATTCTCGGCTGAGGAGGGTATTTTGTAGTCGAATAAGGGATTCGCGTGCAGGCCGCTACGCAGGTAGTCCGCAGCTAGGCGAGTGAGTACGCGATAAGTGTGTGATACGGTATCTTTTTGGTTGCTAAAGCGGGACTCTACGTTGCTGGCATTCCATATTCGTACACATACGAGCGGGGGGAGTGTGCGGAAACTGGAATGAGACACCACGGAATGCCAGCACTTTCAGAAGCGGCTCTGTTGAAATCCTCTGTATGCAGCAGGTCCGTCGTGTCCGTTGATAGAGAGTTCGACGGGGCTCGACTGACGGAGTGATTAAAACCGAACAGCTCCCTAGTCGTCGCCCTGCGCGTCGACGATCACGACCTCGCCGTCCTCGACGGTGACGTTGATCAGCGTCTTCACGTTGTAGTCGGTGTCGTCGAGCTCGTTGTCGCCGGCCTTCTTGATCACGGCGACGACGTCGACGACGTCCGCGCCGACCTCGTTCGTCAGCGCGTCGAGGATCGCCTTCATCGTGCCGCCCGTCGAGAGCACGTCGTCGAGCACGAGCACGCGGTCGCCCTCCTCCACGTCGTTGATATACATCTCCGACTCGGAGTAGCCCGTCTCCTGGAACAGCGGGACCTCGCCGTCGAGCCCGTACTGGCGCTTGCGGATGACGACCAGCGGGATGTCGGTCATCAGCGAGAGCGCGGTGGAGATGTGGATCCCCATCGCCGCGGGGGTGACGATCTTGTCGACGTTCTCCAGCTCCGCCTTCCGGATGATCCGGATGACGATCTCCCGGAGCAGCTCCGGTTCGAGCATTGGGACGCCGTCGCTGATCGGGTGGACGAAGTACTGGTACTCGCCTTTCTCGATGATCGGCGCGTCGAGGAGCGACTGCCGCAACTGGTCCATGTCGCCGGTACTCGGGCGGATTAATAAAGCGTGGCGATCCCCCGGTTCCGTGGACCTCGGTGTCACGGGTCGCAGCGGTGTCGACCGCGTCGACCCCGACCGTCTCCTCGGCGTTCTCGGCCGGCAGTTACTCGAACTCCGGCTCGCGCTTCTCGAGGAACGCGCGCATGCCCTCGCGCTGGTCGTGCGTGCCGAACAGCCCGGCCCACGCCCGACGTTCGAGGGCGAGCCCGCCCTTCTGGGTCCCGTCGTGGACCGCGTTGAGCGCCTCCTTCGCGGCGCGGGTCGCGAACGCGGGCTTCGCGGCCAGCTCACCCGCCAGCTCGTCGATCCGGTCGTCGAACGCGTCGTCCGCGACGACCTCGCCGACGAAGCCGACCTCGGCCGCCTCCGCGGCGTCGATCCGCTCGCCCAGGAAGACGAGCCGCTTGGCCGTCTCGTCGCCGACGAGCCGCGAGAGCCGCTGGGTGCCGCCCCACCCCGGAATGATGCCGAGGTCGATCTCGGTCTGACCGAGCACGGCGCTCTCGGCGGCGACCCGGAGGTCGCAGGCGAGCGCCAGCTCGCAGCCGCCGCCGAACGCGTAGCCGTCGATCGCCGCGACCGTCGGCGCCGGGAACGACTCGATCGCGTCGGCGACGCCGTGGCCGAGTTCGGCGTACGCCTGCGCCTCCGGCGTCGACAGCTCGACCATGTAGGAGATGTCCGCGCCCGCGACGAACGCCTCGTCGCCCGCGCCGGCCAGCACCAGCGCGCGAGCGCCGTCCGCCTCGGCCTCGTCGAGCGCCTCCCCGATCGCTTCGAGCGTGTCGACGGTGAGGGCGTTGAGCTGGTCCGGGCGGTCGACGGTGAGCGTCGCGACGCCGTCCGCGTCGACGTCGAGCGTGATGGTGTCCCACGTCATACCGGTCACTCAGGGGCCGGCGTGAAAGTCGTTCGGCAGACGCGCTCTCGACGGCAGAGGGGACGCCGCCGCGTCAGATCTGCTCGCGGCTGTCGATCTCGCTGTAGATGAACCACGCGGCCGTGTACGCGCCGATGAACAGCAGGTAGCCGACCACGAGACCGACGAGCTGGCGCGAGCCGAGCCCGCCGGGCAGCGTCCGCGAGAGGATCCCCAGCGCCACGGCGAACACGACCAGCGAGAACAGGCCCGAGAGGGCGTACACGCCGAGGTCGGAGGTGAGACGTTCGCGCACGCTCCCATCAACGGCGTCGCCTTATATACTCCCGTCGGTCGCGGCGAGGCGTCGACCGCGCGGCGCCCGTCCCGGCCGCGGCCGACCGGCCGCCCGTCGTGTTGCGCGGATTGCAACCCCTATATGCCCCCGGCCACACGTGCGAGTATGAACGGGAACCGGTTCGGTCGGCTCTTCCAGGTGACGACGTACGGCGAGAGCCACGGCGACGCGATGGGCGTGACGGTCTCGGGCGTCCCCGCGGGGGTCGAGCTCGACGAGGAGGCGATCCAGGCGCAGCTCGACCGGCGCAAGCCGGGCCAGTCGATGATCACGACCTCCCGGGGCGAGCCCGACGAGGTCGTCGTCAACTCCGGCGTCCAGGACGGCTACACCACCGGGACGCCCATCGGCATGGTGATCCAGAACAAGGACGCGCGCTCCGGGAAGTACGAGCCGTACGTCACGGCGCCGCGCCCCTCGCACGGCGACTACACCTACTCCGCGAAGTTCGGCACGCGCAACTGGGGCGGCGGCGGGCGCTCCTCCGCGCGCGAGACGGTGAACTGGGTCGCCGCGGGCGCGGTCGCGGAGCAGGTGCTCGACGCCTCCGAACACGACGTCGAGATCAAAGCGCACGTCAACCAGATCGGCGACGTCGAGGCCGAGCCCGTGAGCTTCGAGCAGTTGCTCGAGCACAGCGAGGAGAACGACGTGCGCTGCGCCGACCCCGAGGCCGCCGCCGAGATGCAGGAGCTGATCGAGGGGTATCAAGAGCGCGGCGACTCCATCGGCGGCTCTATCTACTTCGAGTGCCGCGGCGTCCCCGGCGGACTCGGCGCCCCGCGGTTCGACAGCTTCCCCGCCCGGCTCGGGCAGGCGATGTTCTCCATCCCGGCGACGACCGGCGTCGAGTACGGCCTCGGGACGGACGCGACCCTCGTCTCCGGCAGCGACCGCAACGAGGACTGGACGTTCGACGACGGCGAGTCGTTCGACCACGTCGAGAGCGAGGAGGGCGACCCCGTCCCCGTCGGCAACGACCACGGCGGGCTCCAGGGGGGGATCACGACCGGCGAGCCGATCTACGGCGAGGCGACGTGGCACGCGCCCACCTCGATCCCGAAGAAGCAGCGCTCGGCCGACTGGGAGACGGGCGAGGAGAAAGAGGTGCAGGTCGTGGGGCGTCACGACCCCGTCCTCCCGCCGCGGGCCGTCCCCGTCGTCGAGGCGATGCTGTACTGCACCGTCCTCGACTTCATGCTGCTCGCCGGCCGGATCAACCCCGACCGCGTCGACGGCAACCCGGGGCAGTACGACACCGACTACCACCCGAGCAGTCCGGACAACGAGTAGCGAGCGAGCGTCCGCCGGTCCGCCGCGTCACTCACCCGGCGACCACTCGCAGGCGTTCCCCGCGGTGAGGTCCTCCTCGTCGATGTGCGCCGAGAGGCAGGCGTAGTTGCAGAAATAGGCGGGCGACCCGCAGTCGTCGTCGCAGTCGCGCACGCAGATCGGGTCGTGCTCGAAGATGCGCGAGCCGCAGTAGGCGCACGTCTCGTCGGCCGTCGGCGTCGACACGGTGGCGGACATGGTCGGGTCCTGCCACTCGCGGCTCGAAAAGCTGTCGCGGGTCGGCGCGGCTCACACCACGACGACCGCGTCGACGACGACGAGGAGCACGAACCCGACGAGAAACGCCCCGGTGGCGGCGTCGGCGTGGCCGTGACCGTGCGAGGAGGGGATCAGCTCCCGGAAGACGACCGCGAGCATCGCGCCCGCGGCGAAGCCGGCGGAGACCGGGAAGAGACCGGCCGCGAGCCCGACGAGCGAGAAGCCGAACACCGAGGCGACGACCTGCGGGACCACCCCCGAGAGGGTGGTGTACCAGAGCACCCGCGGGCTCGACATCCCGGTGTCCGCCATCGGCACCGCGAACGCGAACCCGTCGGGGACGTTCTGGAGGCCGATCACGACCGCGAGCAGCAGCGCGACCTCCTCTAACCCGGAGGCGAAGGCGACGCCGATCGCCAACCCCTCGGGGGCGTTGTGGAGGGTGATCGCTCCCCCGATCAGCACGGCTTTCCGGAGCGTCACCTCGCGCGCGGCGGCGACCGCAGACGGAGAGCCGTCGGCGTCGACCTCGACGCCCGGCTCGTCCGCCGTCGGGCCGTCACCCGTCTGGATGGCGGCGTCGTCGCCGGTCGCGCCGCCCTCGGGGAGCCACTCGCGGTACTGCGCGTGGAGGTGCGGGATCGCGTAGTTCCCGCCGAGCAGCACGCCCCCGCCGAGCAGGACCCCCGACATCACCGCCCGGAGCGTCCCCTCCTCCATGCCGGGGACGATCAGTCCGAAGACGCTGGCGGCGACCATCAGCCCGGCGGCGAGGCCGAGCGCGGCGTCGTACACCCGGTGGGTCACCCCCGCCCGGAAGAACACCGGCAGCGCGCCGAGCCCCGTCGCCAGCCCCGCGATCCCGGTGACGGCCACGACGTTCGGCAGCGTCGTCATGGCGCGTGCTTCCGCGGCCGCCTATATAAACGCCGTCGATGTGGGAGCGGCCGTCGACCGCCTCACCGCGTGACGACTCCGCGGAGGTCGCCGCCGTACGCGACGACGGCGACCGCGAGCGTCGCGACCGCGCCGACCGGGAGCACGGTGAAGACGCTCGACGTGGTCCCGACGCCGAACCGCGTCGCGAGCCCGACGGAGACCCACAGGCTCGCGGTCGCCGCTAAGACGAGCAGGCCGCCGGTGACGCGTCGGTCCTCCCGCCCGAGCGCCACGCCGGCCACGGCGCTCGCCGCCGACAGCAGGTGGAACCCGATCGCGAGCGGCCACGCGCGGATCGACGCCGGGAGCGCCGCGAACGGCCGCGACTGGTCGAGGAAGTACGCCCACACGGGGTACCCGCCGACCCCGGAGCCGGACGCCGCCGCGTTGAGGAACCCCCACAGGCTCACTACCGTGAGATCGCCGCCGGCCGAGATGACGGCCATCGGGACCGCGAGCAGCGCGAGGACGAGGGCCCAGCCGATTCGCGCGACGGGACCGCGCTCGCTCGCGACGGCCCCGCCCGACCGCTCGCCGTCGGCTCGCTCGGCGCCGGCCCCGTGCGGCGGTCGCTCTACCATGCCGATCGCTCGGAGGCGGACCCGTAAGAATCGACCGGGATCGGCTCCCCCGGGCCGGACGGGCCCGCGCGACGCGCAACGCTCTTTGTGTCGGGGGTCGCTCGTTTCGGCATGCGAGTCACCGTCGTCGGCAGCGGTTACGTCGGTACCACCCTCGCGGCCTGCCTTGCAGACGCGGGTCACGACGTCACGGCGATCGATATCGACCCGGACGTCGTCGACGCCCTGAACGACGGCCGCGCGGCGATCCACGAACCGGGGCTCGACGACCTCCTGGCCGAGCACGCGGGCGACCGGCTCCGGGCGACGACCGAGTACGACGGCGTCCCCGACGCCGACGTGACGTTCCTCGCGATCGGTACCCCCTCGCGCGAGGACGGTAGCATCGACCTCGGTCCCCTCACCGCGGCCGCGGGGATGACCGGCGAGGCGCTGGCGGACGTAGGAGGAGACTCCGCCGCGGCGGGCGACCCCGAGGACCGCCACCTCGTCGTCGTCAAGAGCACGATCACGCCGCCGGGCGTCCGCGAGGTCCGCGAGGCGCTCCTGGCGGGCGCCGGCGACGCGGCCGGCCGCGTCGAGCTCGCGACCAACCCCGAGTTCCTCCGCGAGGGGTCCGCAGTCGACGACTTCCAACACCCGGACAAGCTCGTCTTCGGCGCCGACTCCGACTGGGCGACCGATCGGCTGGAGGCCCTCTACGAGCCCCTGCTCGACGCGACCGACGGCGACGTGCCGGTGATCCGGACCGACCCCGAGACCGCCGTGATGATCAAGTACGCCAACAACGCCTTTTTAGCGTCGAAAATCTCGCTGGCGAACGACCTGGGGAACGTCTGCAAGCGGTTCGGGATCGACGCCTACGAGGTGATGGACGCGGTCGGGCTCGACGACCGCATCGGGGCGCGGTTCCTGCGCTCGGGGGTGGGCTGGGGCGGAAGTTGTTTTCCCAAAGATGTTGATGCAATTAGGGCAGCAGCCCGCGAAGCCGGCTACGAGCCGCCGATGCTCGACGCCGCGGTCGCGGTGAACGACGGCCAGCCGGAGCGCATGCTCGAACTGCTGGACTCGCACGTCGACGTCGCGGGCGAGCGCGTCGCCGTGCTCGGGCTCGCATTTAAACCGGGCACCGACGACACCCGGAACTCCCGGGCGATCCCGATCGTCGAGGGGCTGCGGGCGCGCGGCGCCGAGGTCGTCGGCTACGACCCGGTCGCGACCGACGCCATGCGCGAGCGCTTCCCCGACCTCGCGTACGCCGACTCCGCGGTCGCCGCGCTGGAGGGGGCGAGCGCCGCGCTCGTCGTCACCGACTGGGACGAGTTCGCGGCGCTCGACGACGCCTTCGACGCCATGGCCGAGCCCGTCGTGATCGACGGGCGGCGGATAATCGAGCGGTGCGACGGCCTGACGTACGAGGGGCTCACCTGGTAGCGGCGGCGACTACCGCGTTCGATAACCCGAGGGACGCCGGTCGTCCGGACGTCGTTGCGCTCGGGACCGTCAGTCGGCACTGACATGTAATTCGATAAATAACTGTGTGACTAGAATATAAACGATACTACATTATTAATAGTGTTGAATGCCAACCGGCGATCTGGGATGAGCACCGACGAACCCAGCCACGACGCGGAACAGCACGGTCACGAGCACCACGAGGTCGAGGGGCCGGGGTATCCGACGCCGGCCGCGATGCGGACCGAGAGCAGTCGGGAAAAGACGGCGTACGTGATGGCGCCACGGGTGGGTATGGAGAACGAGGGGCCGGACATGATCGGCGTCGTCGACCTCGACCCCGCGTCGGACACCTACAGCGAGCTGATCGACGCGGTCGAGATGCCAAACAAGGGCGACGAGCTCCACCACTTCGGCTGGAACGCCTGCTCCTCGTCGTGTCACGCCGAGGGGCTCTCTCGGCAGTACCTGGTCGTTCCGGGCCAGCGCTCCTCGCGCATTCACGTCATCGACGCCGAGGACCCGCGCAACCCCGAGATGGTGAGGGTCATCGAACCGGAGGAGGTGTTCGAACACGACCTGTCCGCCCCGCACACGGTCCACTGCGTCCCCGGCGGGAAGGTCGTCATCAGCATGCTCGGCGACGCGAACGGCGAGCTCCCCGGCGGGTTCCTCCAGCTGGACCAGGAGGACTTCAGCATCGACGGCCGCTGGGAGGCCGACCTCGGCGAGATGGAGATGAACTACGACTACTGGTATCAGCCCCGCCACGACGTCATGATCTCCAGCGAGTGGGCCGCGCCGAACACCTACTACCCGGGGTTCGACCTCGAGGACGTCGAGGCGGGCGACTACGGCGACAGCATCCACATCTGGTCGTGGGAGGACCGCGAGCACGTACAGACGCTCGAGTTCGGCGAGCAGGGGCGGATTCCGCTCGAAGTCCGGATGAGCCACAACCCGGAGGAGACGCAGGGGTACGTCGGCGCGGCGCTCTCCTCGAACATCATCCGCTTCTACGAGACGACCGACGGCACGTGGGACTGGGACGTCGTCATCGACGAGGAGCCGCGCGAACACGAGGACTGGGACATGCCGGTGCCGCCGCTCATCACGGACATCCTGCTGTCGCTGGACGACCAGTACCTGTTCTTCTCGAACTGGCTCCACGGCGACGTCCGGATGTACGACGTGAGCGACGCCGGCAACCCGCGACTGGTCGATCGGGTGTGGGCCGGCGGTCTCTTCGGCGACCGGCAGACGGTGCAGGCCGAGGAGATCCGCGGCGCGCCGCAGATGCTCCAGCTCTCCCGGGACGGCGAGCGGCTCTACTGGACGACGTCGCTGTTCTCGTCGTGGGACAACCAGTTCTTCCCGGACATCGCCGAGGAGGGGTCGCTCATGCTCAAGGCGGACGTCTATCCCGACGAGGGACGGCTGGAACTGGACGAGGAGTTCCTCGTCGACTTCGGCGACGCGCCCGGCGGCCCGGCGCGCGCCCACGAGATCCGCTGGCCGGGCGGCGACTGCACGAGCGACGTCTGGCAGTGATCGGTCGTGACTGACGCGACGACCCACGCCGTCGAACTCGTCCGCCCGGACGGGGGGACGGAGACGATCCGCGTCGCGGAGGGCGAGACGATCGTCGACGCGGCGGAGCGGGTCGACGTGGGCCTCCCGTACGGCTGCCTGTACGGCGCGTGCGGCACCTGCACGGCGGAGCTGCTCGACGGCGAGGTGCGTCACGGACGGTCGCCGCGAGCGCTGAAGCCGTCCGCCCTCGACGCCGGCTACGTCCTCCCCTGCGTCGCCGCGCCCGAGTCCGACTGTCGACTCCGCGTCGGCCACGAGATCCAGGCCGAGGTCGTCGGGACGCCCTGGAAGTGAGGCCCGCTCCGGCGACGGACGCGGACGGTCAATTTATATACGCCGACCGAAACGTGAGGCCATGGCGGCCCTCCACGCCCTCCGTCCGGCAGTCGGTGGTATCGTTCGCAACCCGGTCCTCCTGCTCGTCACGGCGCTGTACGGGCTCGCGCAGGCCCCGAACCTCCTCGTTCCGCCGACGCGACCGATCCTGTCGGCGGGCGTCTCGCTCGCGACCTTCGCCGCGTTCGTTCTCGTGCTCCCGTTCGTCCAGGGCGGGCTGCTCGGCGTGGCGAGCGAGGCCGTCGCGGGACGGACCGGCCTCGGGACGCTGGTCGCCGAGGGGAAGGCGAACTACGTGTCGCTGCTGCTCGGCTACTTCGTCCTGCTCGCGATCAACCTCGTCTTCGGGTTCGTCGCGTTCGTGGGCGGACTGATCGCCGTGATCGGCGGCCACGCGTCGATGCCCGCGGACGCGCCGGGCGTCGGCGTCGACCCGACGCTGCTCGCGCTCCTCGCGGTCGTCGGAGGCGGGTTCCTCCTCGCGTACCTCCTCGTCACCTTCGCCGTCCAGTTCTACGCCCACGCGGTCGTCCTCGACGACGCGGAGCTCGTCGACGGGTTCCGGCGCAGCGTGGGGCTCGTCCGGTCGAACCTCCTGAGCGTCGCCGGCTACACGCTGATTCTCCTCGTCGGGAGCGTCGATCTCGGGACGCTGGCCGCGGCGGCCTCGGTCGTCCTCGGTCCCCAGTCCGCGGGGATGCCCGGCACGCCGTTCGCCGACTTGGCGGGGGTCGAGCCGACCCTGCCCGTGATCGCCGCGGCCGGCGTCGGCTACCTCCTGCTGACGAGCGCGTTCGCCGCGTTCTACGCGACCTACTCGGTCGCGTTCTACGAGGCGGTCAGCCCCGGCGCCGCGCCGGCGTGAGTCCGACCCCGCCGCGCGGCGGCTCGACGACCGCCAGCGATAATCCCGTGGCGCACGTGGGATCGGTATGAACACGCAGGACGGCGGCCACCACGACGCGGCGGTGGACGCGCTCGCGGTCCGCGAGTACGAGCGCGCCGGCGACCGATACACGCGCGGCGGGCGGCGCGTGCTCGCCGACCCGCGCGAGGACCTCGACCCGTTCGCGCCGGACGAGAAGGGGTGGATCGGCCAGGGGCTCCAACAGCTGCTCGCCGCGACCGTCGCGTACCGGGTCGCGGGCGTCGACGGCCGCGCCACCCAGCGAGCGGTCGAGGGGATCGCCGCGACGCGCGACTTCCAGCGCGTCCTCGACGCGCCCGGGCAGACGGCCTGCCTCGGGGAGTTCGTCGCCGACTTCCGCGTCGCCGGCGGACTCGACGGCGCCGCGGAGGCCTACGACGACGCCGCGGAGCGGTACGCGACCGCCGGCGACGCGATCGACTCGCCGCAGGCGCTCGCGACGACCCCGCTGTTCGGCGCCGCGGCGGCGACGATCAAGCAGGTCGCCCGCGGGCAGGCGAACGGCGAGATCGCGATCCAGTGGGAGGACCTCCACGGGTCGGACCCCGCCAGGGCGGGCGACTTCCTCGCGCACCGCGCCCGGATCAAAAAGCAGCGCTTCGCCGGCCTCGTCGAGAAGGCGGTCGCGGACGGCCACCTCGCGGCGCCGCGGGGCACGACCGAGTACGGCAACGAGACGCACCGGTGTCCGAGCTGCGGATCGAACGACGTCAACTGGGCCGGCACCGACGTGCTCTGTATGCGGTGTTCGACGCCGACCGAGCAGATTTAAGCCGGCGGCAGTCTTACGCGGCCGTCGCATACGATGTCGCCCTCCATCGCCGACCTCCTCCGTCCCCTCCGCGCGCTCGCCCCGTCGAACCGGCTCGACCGAGACCAGCGGCTCCGCCTCCGGATGGCGATCGCGACCGGACTGGTGATCGCGCTCCCGTTCGCGTTCGTCTACGCGTTCGTCTTCCTGATCAACGCGGTCGGGCTCCCCCTGTTGGAGTGGGCGAACGAGCGCCCGTACACGGGCGAGTTCTACGTCGACCCCGTCCTCCTGACGGTCGTCGTCCTCGTCGGACTCGCGGTCCAGTACCGGTACGGCCCGCGGACCGTCCTCCGCTCCGTCGGCGGGCGGCGGGTGTCGCCCGACGAGTACCCGGAGCTCCACGCCGCCGTCACGCGGCTGGCCGCGCAGGCGGACGTCCCGAAGCCGGACGTGGCGGTCGCGCGGACCGAGCTGCCGAACGCCTTCGCGGTCGGGACGCCCGGGAACGGCACTGTCGTCGTCACGACCGCGCTGTTGGAGGCGCTCGACGACGACGAGCGCGACGCCGTGGTGGCCCACGAGCTCGCGCACCTCGCGAACCGCGACGCCAGTCTGATGACCGTCGCGTGGGTGCTCCCGACCGTCACCTACTACCTCGCCGTGCTCGCCTTCTACGTCCTCTACGGCCTGTTCCGATTCCTCAGCGTCGGCGGCGGCGGGTCGGGCGGGAACCGCGACGGCCGGGCGCTCGCGGTCGGGATCGTCGTGATCACGGTGAGCGCGGTCCTCACGCTCACCGTCTCGGCGATGTTCTGGTTCGGGAGCGTCCTCATTCACCGGGTGCTCTCGCGGTACCGCGAGTACGCGGCCGACGGCGCGGCCGCCGAGATCACGGGGTCGCCGGCGGCGCTCGCGAGCGCGCTGGAGACGCTCGACGAATCGATGCCGGCGGTGCCCGAACGCGACCTCCGCGAGTTCGACGGCGGCGCCGAGTCGCTGTACGTCGCGCCGCTGGAGAGCCGCGCGTTCGGCGACGAGGAGCTGGTGAGCACCGACGTGTTCCCGGAGACCCATCCCCCGACCCGCGAGCGGGTCCGGCGGCTCCGCGAGCGCGCGGGTGAGGCCGCGTGACGGGGCGTGGCTCCCCCGGACACCCCTCACGGCGCCGGTTCCTCGCGACCGCCGGCGTCGGTCTCGCGGGCGCGCTCGCCGGCTGCGGCTACCGCCCCGGCGGCGGCGACCTCGCGTGGGAGTCGTCGCTCGGGGGCGGCGGGATGTTCGGCGCCGGCGACCGGTGGTTCCGCCCCGCGGGCGACCGGCTGTTCGTCGTCCGGAACCAGTCGGGACGGACGTTCGACTTCGAGGAGGACGCGTGGCGCGACTACGAGAACGCCGAGGTGACCGGCCTCGACCCGGCCGGCGACGCCCGGCTCGAGGCGGAGACCGACCGACAGGCGACGGGCGTCCCGGCCGTCACCGAGACGTCGGTGTTCGTCCCCGTCGAGGGCGGCCGCGTCACCGCGATCGACCGCGAGCGCGCCGCGCTCGACCTCGACGACCCGACGGTCGACACCGCCGACAGCGGCGGCGACGAGGCCGACGAGCCAGACCCCGTCCGCTGGCGGACCGACGCGATCGCCGAGAGCGCCGACGGCGGGACCGGCGACGACGACGGTGCGACCGATGACGACGACGGTGCGACCGATGACGACGACGGTGCGACCGGCGACGCGCCCGCGGTGACCGTCGACGCCGTCCGCGCGGGCGGGCGTCTCGCGGTCGCCGTCACGCGTGACGACGCGGTGGTCCTCGACGCCGGCTCCGGCGATCGCGCCTTCGCGGTGGCAGAGGCGTGGCCCGACGCGGGCGACGGGTCGCCGCGCTCGCTCTCCCCCGACCGCGTCGCGGTCGACGGGGACGCCGTTTGGGTCGCCCTCGACGAGGGCGACTCGGAGGGCGCCCGGATCGCCCGGTTCGACGCGGCCGGCGAGCGGTCGGCGACCCGGTCGCTCGAGGCCGGCGTCGACTGGCTCACCGTCGTCGACGACGCCGTCGTGGTCGCCGCCGACGGCGGGCCGTCGGTGCGCGGGTTCGACCGCGACCTCGACCCGCGGTTCGCGTTGGACGTGCCGGCGCCGAACGAGCGCCCGCCCGTCGGCGGGGCGAGCGGGGACGACGGCGAAACGAGCGGGGACGACGGCGCCGGGCGGCGCGTGTACCTCCACCGCGGCGAGGTCGTCCGGGCGCTCGACGTCGCTGCCGGCGAGGTCGCGTGGGAGCACGCCGGCCTCCCGGCCTCCCGCCCGACGGCCGTCGACGATCGCGGAATCTACGGCGTCGGCGAGGAATCGGGCGGAGACGGGGTCGAGTCGAGACCCGCGATCGTCGCGGTCGGCGCCGACGGGGACGGTCGCTGGTCAGCCCCCCTCCCCGAGGGCGTCCGCGTTGAGGAGCTGTTCGCGGTCGGGGGGCGGTTGATCGTCGTCGACGACGCGGATCTGTACGGGTTCCGGGCCGCACCGGGCGAGCGCTGGTCGCTGCTCGGGTGAGGTGGGCGGCGAAACCGGAACCGAGCCCGGCGGCGGCCCCGTCGGCGCGCCCGCGAGGGTGACGGTCTACTCCGCGATGAGGCTCTCGCCGTCGAAGTCGGCGTCGGCGTCGACGTCCATCAGGTCCAGAATCGTCGGCGCGACGTCGAAGAGGTTCGAGCCCGCGACGTCGACGTCGGGGTCAGTCGTGTACAGAAGCGAGTTCTCGAACTTGTGCATCCCGTTGCGCGGCCCCTCGGTGAAGACGGCCTCTTTCCCGCCGAAGCCGGACTTCAGGTCGAAGCCGTCCGCCGGGATGACGACGAGGTCCGGCGCGATCTCGTCGTGGGCGCCGTCGAAGGCGTCCTCGCCGTTCACGATCCGCTTGCACACCTGCCGGCCGTCGGGGCCGGTGAGCCCCTCCAGGTCGGCGCGGAGCTCATCGCGGACCGCCTCGTACTCCGACTCGGGGACGACGCCCTCGGGTTCGCGGCCCTCGAGATTGAGGTAGAAGCGCCCGGGGATGAGCGAGTACGCGCGCGCCTCGTCGTCGATGTCTTCGAGCGAGTCGTGGTCGTCATCGTCGTACGAGAGCCACCCCTCGCCGGCGAGGAACTCGTTGCAGTTCACCTCCCACTCCAGCTCGGTGAAGCCGTGGTCGGAGGCGACGATCAGCGTCGTGTCGTCGTCGAGCGAGTCGCGGATCTCGCCGATGTAGCCGTCGAGCGTGCGGTAGAAGTCGAGGAAGTCGTCGCCGTACGTCCCGTCGTTCGCGTAGTCGCCGAACAGGAAGTGATTGACCCGGTCGGTGCTCATGAACACGCCGAAAAACAGGTCCCAGTCGTCCTGATCGAGGTAGTGGGTGAACACGTCCTGTCGAGCGTCGAGGGTGGCGTGAGCGTTCTCGATGAACTCGCTCTTGTCCTCGTCGTGGCCGAGCTTCGCGTTCACGTCGATGCGGTAGTCCCGGTCTCCGAGCACCCGCTCGACCGCGTCGTCGCTCGCCGCCGCGTCGAGCCCGGGCGAGAGGAAGCCGGAGACCTGTCGCTGGATCCGCGTCGACGGCGGGAAGGTGACCGGGACGTTGAGCACGGTCGCGTCCCGGCCCGCGTCGGTGACGCGGTCCCACAGCCGCGTCGCCTTCACGTGTCGCCCCATCGGGACGTACGTCTCGTAGGAGTCGACCTCGCGGTCTTGGAAGCCGTACACGCCCGTCTCGCCGGGGTTCACGCCGGTCGTGAGGCTCGGCCAGCACGCGCTCGACTCGGGCGGTACGATGCTCTCCAAGCGCCCGGCCGATCCCGTCTCGGCGATGTCGGTCAGGTTCTCGAACACGTCGGGGTGCTCCTGAACGAGGTCGTACGGTACGCCGTCGATGCCGAGGAAGACGACGCGCTCGTCGTCGTCGCCGCGCAGCCGGTCGAACAGTCCCATGACCCGGTAGTCCGGTTCCGCCGACATATCCCTTGTGCTACGCCGAGCGGGACCCGATCGCCGGGAGCGACGGCGCGGTTCGGATTCAGAAGGCCTATTTCGCTTCGCACTGACACTCAGCCCGTATGAGCGATGACTTCCCGGCGAGCGTCGACGTCGATTACACCGACGGCGAGGGCGAGGATCCGGCGGACTACCCGTCGTTGCAACACAAGTTGGAGAAGGCGATCGAGGTCACGCGGCGGGGGCTCGAGCAGTACGAGAACCCGGCGGTGATGTGGACCGGCGGGAAGGACTCGACGCTGACGCTGTACTTCATCAATCAGGTGGCCGAGGAGTACGGCTACGAGAAGCCGACCGCCGTCTTCATCGACCACTTCCAGCATTTCGACTCGATCACCGACTTCGTCGAGCGCTGGGCCGACGAGTGGGAGATCGACCTAGTGTACGCCCGCAACGAGGACGTCGGCGCCTACGTTGACGACCACGGGCTCGAACCCGGCGACGACATCCCCGTCGACGCCCTCTCCGAGCACAACCAGCACCACATCCGCGAGATCCTCGAGTACGAGGAGGAGTCGTTCCCGTTCCTGTTGGACACGTACGTGGGTAACCACCTGCTGAAGACGGTCGCGCTCAACGACGCGCTCGAGGAGTACGACATCGACGGCGTCATCTCGGGCGTGCGGTGGGACGAACAGGAGGCGCGCGCGGACGAGACGTTCTTCTCGCCGCGCCACGACCCGGAGCTGTTCCCGCCGCACGACCGCATCCAACCCATCCTCCAGTTCGCCGAGGCTGACGTCTGGGAGGCGTTCTGGAACTACGTCGTCCCCGACACGGTCGAGGCGTTCCCCGACGAGGGGTACGTCCCCGACTCGGCCGAGGACCTCCCCGAGGGCGTCACCCAGGAAGACGTCCCCATCTCGCCGAAGTACTTCGCGGGCTTCCGCTCGCTCGGCAGCGAAGTGTCCACGGACAAGACGACCGAGGAACCGGCGTGGCTCCAAGACCTCGAGGGGACGACCGAGCGCGCCGGCCGCGCTCAGGACAAAGAGGACCTGATGGAGCGGCTCCGCGACCTCGGCTACATGTAACGCTCGGCGGGACCTCTCGTTCCGACGCCGACGGTCGAATCGTTCGACGAACCCGCCCGTTTCCGGCCGGCGACCCACGCGGCCGCCGTCGGCGACGCGAACCACACCGCTTTTGCTTTAGGCCTGCCTAAATACGCCGACGGTCACTGATACCCACTCCTGTTCCGAGCCGGCGTCGGGTTCCGACACGCACGGGGTCCCCGACATCGGATCAAGAGGCACACGAGTCCCCGACGTCTCGCCGCGCGCAAACCTCGAAACGTCGATACTCGCGGAGATCCGGAACCGCGGTCGGAGGGAATGCGAGCGACGTGACCGTCGACGTCTTTCGAGAGGACCACCCACATGTCACACACCGAATCCGACACCGACGAGACCGAGCGCACGACCATTCGAACGGGCCGCGACTTCGAACAGGAGTACCGGCTCGACGCGAGCGAGGCGGGCGAGTTCCTGATCGAGCTGGGCGAACAGCTCCGCGACGGGGACGAACTGACGATCAGCACCGACGAGTGGGAGCTCCCGTTCTCGTTCGGCGAGCCGGTCGAACTCGAGATCGACCTCGAGGGCGTCGGCGAGCCCGAACTCGAGATCGAGCTGGAACTCCCGGGCCGAACGGACGAGAAAGCACCGAACGTCGAGTGAGACGGCCCGCCGTCGTTTTGGCGGCGTTTCGGCGGCGCTCTCGCTCGTTCAGGTCGCGCTGGGCTAGCCCCTCACCGGCGCACGTCCGTGGCACACCCGGCGGTCCGCGTTCAGCGGTCCGCGTTCAATTGCTCGCGCTCAGCGGTCCGCGAGCTGAATCCCCCGCGCGACGACGTACATCAGCGTGATCCCGGTGCCGACGGCGATCACGAACTGCGAGACGACGGTGAGGAATCCGACGAGCAGGGAGCTCCCGCCGACCAGCAGGGAGATCAGGAACAACACCAGGGCCGCACCGCCGAAGAGGGCGATGAGGCCCGCGAGGGGGAACGCCTCCGCTCGGATCTCCCGGACGTCCAACTCTCCCGATTCGGGGTCGATAAACGGAGGTGACGACATAGCGGGGAATGGACGCCGACGCCCATAACGTGGGCGGGCGCTCTGAGGGTCCCTCTCCCGGCGTGCGAGGCCCCGGTTCCCCGGATCGGACCAGAAACGTCTTTTCGCCCGGCGGTGAAACCGCGGTATGTTCGGGACGAGCGGCGTCCGTGGACGCGTCGGCGACGAGATCACCGCGAGCCTCGCGCTCGACGTCGGCCGCGCGCTCGCGACGGACGGCGCGGAAACCGTCGTTCTCGGTCGGGACGCGCGCGCGAGCGGGCGAACGCTGAGCCGCGCCCTCTCCGCCGGAATCACCGAGTGCGGCGGCGACGTCGTCGACGTCGGCGTCCAGTCGACGCCGACCGTCGCCCGCGCGGTCGTCGCCGAGGGCGCGGACGCCGGCGTCGTCGTCACCGCCTCGCACAACCCGGCGCCCGACAACGGGATCAAGCTCTGGAGCGCGGACGGCAGCGCGTTCGACGAGGACGCGAACGCCCGGATCGCGGAGATCGTCGAGGCGGAGGCGTTCGAGTTCGCGGCGTGGGACAACCTCGGGTCCCACCGCCGGCTGGAGGGCGCCCGGGACCGCCACGAGCGCGCCCTCCGGGAGTCGGTCGCGCTCCCGGACGACCTCGCCGTCGTCGTCGACCTCGGGAACGGCGTCGGGCGCGTCACCGCCGACGCGCTCCACGCGGCCGGCTGCGACGTGGAGACGCTCAACGCCCAGCGAGACGGTCGGTTCCCGGGGCGGCCGAGCGAGCCGACCGCCGAGAACTGCGCGACGGCCTGCGCGGTCGTCGAGGCGACCGACGCGGACCTCGGGGTCGTCCACGACGGCGACGCCGACCGGCTGATGGCGATCGACGAGCGCGGACGATTCGTCTCGGGGGACGCGCTGCTCGCGCTGTTCGCCCGGCGTGAGGCCGAGGCGGGCGACCGCGTGGCGGTGCCGGTCGACACGAGCCTCTTCGTCGCCGACGCGCTCGCCGAGGTCGGCGCCGAGGTGACGTACACGCCCGTCGGCGACGCGTACGTGGCCGCCGAGACGCGGAAGCCGGACGTCGCGTTCGGCGGCGAACCCAGCGGCGCGTGGATCTGGCCCGACCGGACGCGCTGTCCCGACGGCCCGCTCGCCGCCTGCACGCTGGCCGCGCTGGTCGGCGCGGCGGGGTCGCTGGCCGGACTCGTCGACGACCTCCCGTCGTACCCGATCCGGCGGGACTCGATCCGACTCGACGAGAAGCGAGCCGTGGTCGACCGCGTCGCCGACCTCGCCCGCGAGGAGTTCGACGACGTGTCCGCGCTCGACGGGATACGAGTGGAGACGGAGGCGGGCTGGTTCCTCGTGCGAGCGAGCGGGACCGAGCCGCTGGTTCGGATCACCGCCGAGGCGCGGGACGAGAGCGACGCCGACGAGCTGTTCGCGACCGCCCGCGGGCTCGTGGACCGAGCGAGCGACGCGGACTGACCGCGATCTCCCGGCAATCCTCCCGCCGTCCCCGCGGAATCATATACGAGACGCACGTGTGTGGGAGCGTATGACAACCCTGCCGTCCGAGACCGTCGGTGACGCGTACACGGAATCGACCGCGTGGGAGCTGCTCGGCGACCTCGCAGACCTCGGCGATCGGATGCCCGGCCACGAGGGCGAGGCCGCGGGGGCGTCGCTCGTGGCCGACGCGTTCGAGGACGCGGGGCTCGACGAGGTCTCGACGACGCCGTTCCCGATCCCCGGCTGGTGGCGCGGGGAGGCCTCCCTTACCGTCGATCGCGGCGGCCGATCGACGACGTTCGACGGGAGCCACGAGCTCGTCGAGCTTCCGGGCACGCCGTCGGGGACGGTCACCGGGAGTATCGTCGACATGGGTCACGGCCTCCCGGAGGACTTCGAGGGCGTCGACCTCTCGGGATGCATCGCGATGGCGTCGAGCCTCACCCCCGACGACTACGACCGGTGGGTCCACCGGAGCGAGAAGTACGACTACGCGGCCGAGTCGGGCGCGGAGGGGTTCCTGTTCTACAACCACATCGAGGGGGCGCTCCCGCCGACCGGCGACGTCGGCCACACGAACGGGCCGGGGCCGATCCCGGCCGTCGGGCTGAGCAAGGAGCTCGGCGACCGGCTCGTGCGCCACTGCGACGACGCCGAGGCGGACCGCGGCGTCGAGGCGACGCTCTCGGTCGAGGCGCGGAACGAGCCGGCCACCTCCGCGAACGTCGAGGCCGTCGTCGGCCCCGACACCGACGAGGAGGTGTTGTACACCGCGCACGTCGACGCCCACGACGTGGGTGTCGGCGCGAACGACAACGGGTTCGGGTCGGCGCTCGTCGTCGGCGTGGGCCGGGCGCTCGCGTCGATCGAAGACGAGCTCGAGACGCGCGTCCGGCTCCTCGTCTTCGGGGCCGAGGAGACCGGGCTCTACGGCTCGTACTACTGGTCGCACACCCACGACCTCGACCGCGTGAAATGCGTCGTTAACATGGACGGCGCGGGCTACTCGCGGGACCTCGAGATCTACCCCCACGGCGCGCCGGAGATCGGCGAGGCGTTCGCGGAGGTGAGCGACGAGTTCGGCGTGCCGATCGCGGTCGAGGACGGGCTCCGCCCGCACAGCGACCACTGGCCGTTCGCCCAGCGCGGCGTCGCCGCGGCGCAGGGCCGCTCGACCGCCGAGGACAGCGGCCGGGGGTGGGGCCACACGCACGGCGACACCCTCGACAAGCTCGACGTCCGGGACTTACGCGATCTGACGGTGCTGTCCGCGGCGGGGGTCGCGAAGCTGGCCGAGGCGGACCGCGAGGTCGCGGGCCGCGACCCCGAGTCGGTGAAAGAGGAGACGATAGCGGAGGGCCACGACGTCGGGATGAAGGCGACGGACTCCTGGCCGTGGGGCGACGACCGACCGTGGCCGTGGGCCGACGAGCTGCAGTGACCGGGCGGATCGCCCGCCACGAGGGACTCCGGATCCCCGTCGGCGACGAGACCGTCGCGGCGACCCGCTACGAGCCCGTCGACAAGCCCGGTCCGTCGCCGGCGCTCCTCAACTACGTGCCGTACCCGCAACAGGACAGCATCACGTACGGCGGGTACGACCCGCTCAACCGGTACCTCGCCGCCCGGGGCTACGAGGTTATCGCGGCCGACATGGTCGGCACGGGCGGGTCGACGGGGTTCATCGACGAACCGTTCACGCGCCGGGAGGGCGAAGAGCCGGCCGCGATCGTCGACTGGCTGGCCGACCGCCCGTGGACGACCGGGAAGGTCGGGATGTTCGGGAAGTCCTACGGCGGGATCACCGCGCTCGACGCCGCCGCGCAGCGCCCGGACGCGCTCGAGGCGATCGTCCCGATCCACACCCCGTTCGAGGGGGTCAGGAACGCGTACACCTACGGCGGCCTCTTCGAGCTGCTCACCATCGGGATGGACTGGCTCACGCTGATGCAGGCGCTCGACGCGAAACCGCCCTCGGATCCGTCCGGCGACCCGGCGTCGCTCGACGCGTGGCTGGAACGGCTCGGTCAACTCGACGACCGCGACCCGTGGCTGTTCCAGTTCCTCGACGCCGGCCCCGACGGGGAGTACTGGGCGGACAAAGCGATACCGGTCGAGCGGATCGACGTGCCCGTCCTCGCCGTCGACGGCTGGCGCGACCCCTACACCGAAGACACGCTCCGGTACGTCGACCGGATCGACGCGCCGACCCGCGTCCTGCTCGGCCCGTGGCGCCACCGGATGCCCCACCGCGGCCGCGAGTCGGCCGTCGACTTCCGCCGGCAGGTGGCCGACTGGTTCGACCGGTTCCTGCGCGACGAGGACACCGGCGTCCTCGATCACCCGCCCTACCGGGTCTGGACCGAGCGGGAGGGCGGCGGGACTCGCGCGGGGTCTGGCGCGGGCTCGACGCGTGGCCGACCCTCGGCGACGGGGGCGCGGACCGGATGGCGTTCGCGCTCACGCCGGACGGGCTCGCGGTCGACGGCGCCGACGTTCCCGACGGCGCCGACGTCCTCGACGGGGACGACGAATTCGACGGGTCGACCGCGACGGCTCGCGAGTTCTCGGAAGCGGCCGCGTTCGCCTGTGAGCCGGACCCGACCGTCGGGCTCGCCTCCGTCGACCCGTACGGCGCGGCGACCGCGCCGCCGCTCACGAACGACGACGACGCGCGGACGCTCGCCTTCGACACCGACCCGCTCGACCGGCCCGTGGAGCTCACCGGGACGGGCGAGGTCGAACTCCGGATCGAATCTCCCGTCCCGGACCCGACGGTCGTCGTGCGACTGGTCGACGTCGACCCCGCCGGTCGGGGTCGGACGGTCGCGCACGGGGCGGTCCGCGGCGCCTTCCGCGACGGGCTGGACTCTCGAGACCCGCTGCCGACGGACGAGGAGACGGACCTCGCTGTCGCGCTGGAGCCGACGTCGCACCTGTTCGAGGCGGGTCACCGGATCCGACTCGCGGTCGGGACGGCGCTCTTCCCCGAGGTGGCGGCGATTCCCGGACCGGACGGGCCGTCGCTCGGCGAGCCGACCACGGTTCGGTCGAGCCCGGCCGCGCCGTCTCGCCTGCGGTTCCCCGGCCGCCGGCACGCGGCGGCCGACCCCGCGTTCGCCGACGCGATCCGGATGGCGGGACCGGACGAGGAACGGATCTCCGCGCGCGCCGAGCGGGCGACCGGATCGACCGAGTGGGAGACGTCGCGGACGCACGTCTCGGACGGGGTCCGCGCCGTCAAGTCGAGCGAGCAGCGCGTCGACCTCCCGCACGGAGCGTTCGCCGCCGAGTCGACTCACGAGGCGACGGTCGACGGGGGCGATCCGGCGTCGATCGACGCCCGGAACGCCCACCGGATGACCGTCGAGAACGACCTCGGAACGTTCCTCGTGGACGCGACGAGCCGGATCTCCCCGTCGGAGTGTCGCGTCCGGACGACGGTCGCTCACGAGGGAACCACGCTGTACGAGGGCGAGTGGACCCGGTGAGTGACCGGCGGTCTCGTCCGCGCCGCGGTCGCCTCCGCCCGCCGGCGTGCGCCGCGGTCGCGTCTGTCCGCTCGCCCGACGGAGCACAAGTCAGCACATAAACTGATAGTGCCGGGCCCACTCGAAGCGACGTGATGACCGCTCGAAACGACGACCACCGAGGGCACGACGGGGGAGACCGATGAAGGTCGGCACGGCCGAGGCCGGCCCCGGCGAGACGGCGACCGGGCACCGGACGGTGGCGGAGCTCCCGGTCGGGGGGTCCGAGGACCTCCCGGTGACGGTGCTCAACGGCGGCGAGACCGGTCCGACGGTGTGGGTAACGGGCACGATCCACGGCGACGAGCCCACCGGAACGGCGGTGATACACGACCTCTCGGAGCGAGTCGACGTCGCCGAGCTCGCGGGGGCGGTCGTCTGTCTCCCGGTGATGAACCCCACGGGGTTCCGAACCGCCTCCCGGACGTCCTCCTATCACGGCGACGACCCCAACCGCTACTTCGGTCGTGACGACGGCTCGAAGACGCCGCCGCGCGTCCAACAGGTGATCTGCGACCGGATATACGACGACATCCGCGCGACGGCCGACGCGCTCGTCTCGCTTCACACCTCGTGGGTCGCGACCCACCCATACACCATTCAGCCGCGGGTCTCGTACGGCGAGGACCGGAGCGTCTCGGACGCGGCGGTGCTCCGCGACCGGCTCATCGAACTGACGGAGGCCTTCGGGCTGCCGGTCGTCAACCAGTTCCCGCCGGACGAGACCGAGACCCGCGATCTCCAGCACTCGCTCAGCGGCGCGGCCGTCGCCGACGGGATCCTCGCGTTCACGCCGGAGCTCGGCGGCCGGCTCGTCGTCGAGCGCGACGTCGTCGCGGCGGCCGTCGACGGCGTCTGGAACGTCCTCCACGCGCTCGAAATGGTCGACCGGCCCGCCGACCGGCACCCCGAGTTCGCGTTCGACCGCGACGGCGACCTCAGGCGGTTCGACGGTCCCCACACCGACGTCGCGGGGATCGTCCGCTATCGGGCGACGGAGGGCGACTTCGTCGAGGCGGGCGACGTCGTCGCCGAAATCGTCGACCAGCACGGCGAGCTGAAGTCCGAAGTCGCCGCCGACCGCGACGGATACGTCCTCAGCCGCCGCGAGCGCGCCGCGGTGTACGAGAACGACGTGCTACTCGACATGGCGGTCCCCGACGACGACCCGCTGTTGGTCGAGTCGGAGTGAGGCCGTTCGCCCCGGTCCCTCGGACGGGCCGGCCCTTTCGCCGCCTTCCGCGGGCGAACACCGCGCGGTCGGGAGACGAGGCCGAATCGAACGCGGGCTCGGTGTTTCGATTGTTTATAATTAACGACCATGAGGATATGTGGGTTCAGAAATAGGGGCCAAAACAGTACATTCACAGGGGGAAACGGCGATTGTCTCCCACGTTATATGGATAAAAGACTGCTGAAGCGGATGGGCCGTAAATTTATATACTATCTCCTGAAATGGTAGGCCGTTCCATGGTCCTGTCAGACGAGGACGTTAATCGACGCAAGTTCCTGAAAGCGACGACTGCGGGCGGTACGGCCGGTCTCACGGCCCTCGCCGGCTGTAGCGGCGGCGACGGCGGCGACGGCGGCGACGGCGGCGACGGCAACGACAGCAGCGAGGACGGCAGCGACGGCGGCGACGAAGCCGGCAACGAGGGAAGTAACCTCCCGACGTACACCTACGTCAACAACGCGCAGAGCTACAACCCACCGCGACACGACGCGATCAACCTCATCGCGAGCCAGTTCGGTGACGAGCTCGGCCTCGACATGGAGGTCGACGTGCTCGAGTGGGGGACGCTGTTCAGTCGCGTCTCCCAGGAGTACAACTACAGCTTCGCGACGTGGCACACGTTCTTCGTCTCGGAGCCGGTGACCGAGCTGAACAACCTGTTCAACTCGGGGAACACCGACCCCGGCGAGGGCAACTACTCGGGGTACGAGAACCCCGACCTCGACGAGCTGATGGGCAACTACCTGGGCGAGCCGGACGCCGACACCCGGATCGACCAGTGTCACGAGATCCAGCAGATCCTGATGGACGACGTGCCGACGATGCCCATTACCCAGATGCCCCAGGCGGCCATCTTCAACAGCAACCAGGTGAGCAACTGGCAGGCGGACCTCGCGAACGGGTTCAACTCGTACTGGACGATGATCAACCTGGAGATGGAGGGCGACACGAGCACCCTGAAGGGGTACTGGCCGGAGACGCTCTCGACGATGAACGTGCTCGGGCACAACGACGAGAGCAAGCACGTCTACCAGTTCAACATGATGTACGACTTCCTGGTCCAGCTCAACAACAACGCCGAGCCGGACCCGGAAGTCAGCCTCGCGACCGACTGGAACCGCGTCGACGAGACCACGATGGAGTACACGATCCGGACCGACCACTCGTGGCACGACGGCGAGGACCTCACGGCCGAGGACGTCGCGTTCACGTACAACTACATCAATGACAACGAGGTGCCGCTGTACTCCACGCAGTCGCAGTACATCGACAGCGCGGAGGTCGTCGACGAGGAGACCGTTCGGATCAACATGGCCGAGCCGCTCGGGCCGTTCAACCTCGCGGTCGCGAACCTCATCCCGATCATCCCCGAGCACATGTGGGCCGACCGGGACAACCCCAGTCAGGCGAACATCGAGGAGCCCGTCGGGAGCGGTCCGATGATGTTCGACTACTGGGAGCAGGGCAGCGAGTTCGGGATGGTCAAGTTCGACGACCACTTCGCGCCCGTCAGCTTCGAAGAGCGCTTCTGGCGCGTCATCCCCGAGGCGTCGACGGTGTGGGAGAACCTCATCAACGGCGAGCTCAACTACGAGCCGTTCGGCCGGATCGACCGCCAGCTCGACCAGAACCAGGACAACGAGAACATCGGGACCCAGTTCCAAACCGCTCCGACGTTCTGGATGTTCACCCCCAACGAGCGCCAGGAGGGACTCGGCGACGTCCAGATGCGGAAGGCGCTGGTCGAGGCCATCCCGCGGACGGCCATCGTCGACCAGATCCTGTTCGGCTTCCCGGAGCGCGGGTTCAACATCGTCTCGCCGGCGTTCGGGCCGCTCCACACCGAGGACGTCACCGAGTACGAGGAGAGCATCGACGCCGCCCGGAGCCGGCTCGAGGAGGCCGGCTACACGTGGAACGACGACGGCGCCATTCAGGCGCCTGAGTAGAGCGAACGGCCGTTCCACGGGTTTATCGACACAAAGTTTAAACGAATAACTGTGATACCAGTGAGCAAGTAACATGGGAAAAGCTAGTTTCGTCGTCAGGCGCACGCTCCAGCTCGTGGTGACGCTGTGGGCCGTCGGGACGGTCCTGTTCGGGCTGTTCAGGCTCATGCCCGGCGATCCGACGTCGTACGTGATCTCCTCGCAGATGACGCAGGAGGCCCGCAGACAGCTCATCGAGAGCTACGGACTCAACGACCCGTTGTACATCCAGTACTTCCGGTTCCTCGAGAACCTCGTCGTGTTGAACTTCGGCCAGTCGTTCCACTCGAACCAACCGGTCACCGACGTCATCGCGACGTACCTGCCGAACACGCTCGTGCTCATGCTGACGGCGTTCGTCATCGCGTACGCCATCGGCATCACGCTCGGGGTGTTGTCGGGGTGGTACCGCGGCTCCCGCTTCGAGCGGAGCACGGTCATCACCGCCCTGACCGCCCGCAGCGTGCCGACGTTCTACGTCGGCCTCATCGTGCTGTGGATCTTCGGCGCGACCTTCGGCGTTATCCCGATGAGCGGGATGACCAGTCTCGGCACCGGCGGGCAGAGCACTGGGTTCCTCGATATGGTGTTCACGATGGACTTCGTCCGTCACCTCATCGCCCCGGCGGCGGTGCTCGCCTTCTACTACATGGGGTACCCGCTGTTGATCATGCGCTCGAGCATGCTCGAGGTGCTCTCCGAGGACTTCATCGACGTCTGTCGCGCGAAGGGACTCAAAGAGCGGACGATCATGTTCAAACACGCCGCCCGCAACGCCCTCCTGCCGATCATCACCGCGGCGGCGATCGCCCTCGGCTACGCCGTCGGGGGGAGCGTCCTCATCGAGACGGTGTTCGCGTGGCCCGGTATCGGCCGGGAGATGGTCCGCGCGGTGCTCCGACGCGACTTCCCCGTCGCGCAGGGGACGTTCATCGTGCTCGCGTCGACCATCATCTTCCTGAACTTCCTCGCGGACCTCGCGTACGGCTACCTCGACCCGCGGGTGACTTACGACTAACACAATGGCCCAAAAAGAACAATCGAGCCAGTCGATATTCACCGACCTCGACGACGCCAGTACCGACGCGGAGGTCAACAAGTGGCAGCGGACGTTCCGCCTCTGGCGGGAGACCCTCCGAGAACACTGGGGGATGCTGACCGACGAGCTGTCGGTCAAGCTCTCGATGCTCACGGTGGCGGGGTTCGTCGTCATCGCCATCTTCGCGCCGTACATCGCGACCCACCAGCCCCTCGTCCGGCAGTACCAGGGCGACGCCGGGGTCCTCATCGACAAGTGGGTGGAGCCGTCGCTGCTCGGCGCGGACTCCGAGTACCTGCTCGGAACGACGGCCGCGGGCTACGACATCTTCAGTCAGCTCGTGTACGGCACGCGCGCGGCGCTGATGGTCGGCATCATCGCCGCGGTGTTCACCGCGGGGATCGGTACCCTCGTCGGGCTCGTCGCGGGCTACTACGGCGGGAAGGTCGACGACGCGCTGATGCGGCTCGTCGACTTCCTCTACGGGATGCCGCTGCTCCCGACGGTCATCGTCCTCGTCGCGGTGTTGGGGCCGAACCTCTGGAACATCATCCTCGCGCTGATCGTCCTCCAGTGGCGCTCGACCGCCCGCGTCATCCGCTCGCAGTCGCTGTCGCTCCGTGAGCGCCCGTTCGTGAAGGCCGCAGAGGTCGCCGGCGCCAGCGACTGGCACATCATCAGCAGACACCTCGCGCCCAACGTGCTCCCGATGACGTTCCTCTACGGGTCGTTCGGCATCGCGTGGGCCATCCTCGCCGAGGCCGGCGTCTCCTTCATCGGTCTCGGCGACCCCAACACGGTCTCGTGGGGAACGATGCTGCAGGCCTCCCGCGCCTACTCCGCGCTCTCGTTCGGGGCGTGGTGGTGGTTCGTGCCGCCGGGAATCTGCATCGGCCTGCTCGTCATCAGCGGTTTCCTCATCGGCCGCGGCTACGAAGAGATCACGAACCCCAAACTACAATGAGCCAATTGGAAGTCGAAGACCTCGAAGTCTACTACGAGACCGAAGACGGGCCGGCACAGGCGGTCGACGGCGTCTCCTTCGAACTCGAACAGGGGGAGAACCTCGGCATCGTCGGCGAGTCGGGCTGCGGGAAGACCACGCTCGCGAAGGCGATCATCGGCATCCTCCCCGACGCCGGCTACATCAACAACGGAAGCATCAACTTCAAAGGCGACGACCTGACGGAGATGCCCGAGCCCCAGCGCCGCCGCCTCAAGTGGGAGGAGATCTCCATGATCGCCCAGTCGGCGATGAACTCGCTGGATCCGGTGTACACCATCCGCGAGCAGATCGTCGAGGCGATCGAGACCCACCGGCCGGGAACCGGCCGCGTGGAATCCGAGGAGATCGTCACGGAGATGTTCGAGCTCGTCGGGTTGGACCCGGAGCGCGCCGACGACTACCCCCACCAGTTCTCCGGGGGGATGCGCCAGCGCGCCATGATCGCGATGGCGCTCGCGCTCGAACCGTCGCTGATGCTGGCGGACGAGCCCACCACGGCGCTCGACGTCATCATGCAAGACCAGATCCTCAAGCGGATCGGCTCGATCCAAGAGGAGATCAACTCCTCGATGCTGGTCATCACGCACGACGTGAGCGTCGTCGCCGAGACCTGTGACCGCGTCATCGTGATGTACGCCGGGAAGGTCGCCGAGGAAGGTCCGGTCGAAGAGATATTCGACCAACCGTATCACCCGTACACGATCGGGCTGAAGCGCGCGTTCCCGAACATCCGACAGAGCAACCAAGACCTCCTCTCCATCTCGGGGTACCCGCCGGAACTCATCGATCCGCCGCAGGGGTGCCGGTTCGCCGAGCGCTGTCCGATGGCGACGGACCGGTGCCGAGAGGAGGAGCCCGAGGCCCACTACGAGAACGGGCTCCGGTCGTACTGTCACTACGCGGACGAGATCGACACCGAGCTTCGGCCGTACGCGGATGACCCCGGGACGTGGAACCAGACGACCGCCGCCCCCGACGGTGGTGTCGAGGAATGAGCGGCAACGACGTCCTCCTCGAAGTCGAGGACCTGAAGAAACACTTCAAGGTCAATCAGGGCTGGATCGCGAGCCTGATGGAGTCGTTCGGCGGCGGCGGGCCCGACTACGTCCACGCGGTCGACGGGGTGAGCTTCGAGCTCCGCCAGGGGGAGACGCTCGGGCTGGCGGGCGAGTCGGGCTGCGGCAAGACCACGACCGGCATGTCGATGGTGAAGCTCCACGAGCCGACCGCCGGCGACATCGTCTACGACGACACGCGGCTCTCCGAGGCGAGCGACGCCGAGATCAAGCGGTTCAGGCAGAACGCGCAGATGATCTTCCAAGACCCCTTCGAGAGCCTGAACCCGCGGATGACGGTGTACGACACCGTCGCCGAGCCGCTGCGGATCCACGACATCCGCAACGAGACGGCGCGGGTCCAGCGCGCCCTGGAGTTCGCGGAGCTGCTCCCGCCCGAACAGTACTTCAACCAGTACCCGCACGAGCTGTCGGGCGGCCAGCGTCAGCGTGTCGCCATCGCGCGGGCGCTCGTGCTCGACCCGGACTTCATCGTCGCCGACGAGCCGGTGTCGATGCTCGACGTGAGCCTCCGTGCGGGCGTCCTCTCGCTTCTCGACCGGATGACCGAAGAGTTCGGCCTCTCAGTCGTCTACATCAGCCACGACCTCTCGCTGCTCCGGCACATGTGCGACCGGCTGGCGATCATGTACATGGGAAAGATCGTCGAGAAGGGCCCCACCGACCAGGTCATCGAGAACCCCCAGCACCCGTACACCCAGGCGCTCATCAACGCGGTCCCGGTCCCCGACCCCTCGGTGGGACGGGAGCGCGTCGAGCTCCAAGGGGAGGTCGGCGACATCGTCGACGTCCCGACCGGCTGTCGGTTCAAAGACCGGTGTCCCGACTACATCGGCGACGTCTGCGACCAGGTGGTGCCGCCGCTCGAGGCGAAGACGGCGTTCGAACAGGAGGTCGCCTGTCACCTCTACGAGAGCGCGGAGGGGTACGACCCCTACGAGGAGCTCGAGGGGAGGCCGTCCGCGGCGGCCGGTGACGGCGCCGAGTCGACGCCGGCCGACGACTAGGCCCGTTACTCCTTCTCGCGGATCGGCGCCGTCAGTCGGACGCCCGGCGCGGTCACCGCGAACGGGAGCCGCGACTTGTGTTTCTCGCAGACGCCCGTCACGGTTTCGCGGACGGCCCCGATCCGCGATATCGTCTCCAACACCTCGGGCGTGTAGTCCACGGCGAGCCCGTCGACGCGGCCGGCCCGCGCTCCGCCGTCGAGCCGGTACGCCTCGGCGACCGGGAACTCCGCGGAACCGCAGTCGGGCCGGTCCTCGCTCTTCCGGTCGATGTCCCTCGCGTAGAGGGCGCTCGGCGGGAACAACCCCTCCCGCTGGACGCGTTCGAACTCGTCGCGGAACCACGGCTCCCCGAACCGCTCGACGTACACGTCGGCGCCCTCGCGGAGCGCTCCGGGGTCGGCGTCGCCGGCGCCGACTTCGAGGTGGCGGGCGTGGATCCGCGGCGGCTCGGCGAACCCGAGGCTCGGGACGCTGTTGCCCGCCGGATAGGCGTCCTCCTCGGCGGCGGTGGTGGTGTTGTGGAGCCGTCGCTCGATCCGCCCGTCCGAGACCAGCCGCGTCGGCGTGGTCGGCTTCACCTCGGTGTCGTAGGCGCGGGCGGCCCACGAGCCGGCGCGGATCCCGTCCTCGATATCGAGGTCGTCGGGACCGATACGGTCGCCGACGGCGTAGGGGCTCATCCCCATGTAGCAGGTGTCGGTCTCGAGGTAGTGCGACACGAAGTGGAACAGCTGGCCGGCCGCTTCAGGGCTCAACGCGACCGTCGTCTCCCCGGACGGCGCGTCGACCGGGTCGGCGCCCGACAGCGAGCGCGCGTCGGCCGCGGCGGCCGCGAACGCGTCACCCATCTCGTCGAGGAAGGCCGCCCCCGCCGTCGACCCGGCGTGACGGCTCACCTTCGGCCCGTCGGCGAGCGAGAGGCTGAAATCGACTTTCGCCCGGTCGAGCGTCGTGCGGACGACGCTCCCGGTCGTGGTGCCGACCGCCTCCTCGACGTGCGCGTCCGTGTAGTTCGCCCACCGGCGGTCGAGGGCGAGGTCGTCCGCCGCCGCGAGCCCGTCCTCCACCGCGGCGACCTTCTCGTCGAGCGGGCGGGCGTGTATCCCCTCGTCCGCCCAGCCGCCGTGGGTCCCCCGGTGAACCGTGTAGGCGTCGAACCGCCCGGGCTCCTCCTGCGCGAGCACCTCGCCGCTCCGGATCGCCCGGTCGGCGGCGTCGCGCAGGCTCTCCTCGTCGAGCGCGTTCGTGTAGCGGTAGTCGGCCGCGCCGTCGGCGAAGACGCGGAGCCACACGCCCGTCTCGGTGAACTCCGTCGCGTTCCGGGGGCCGTCGCCGGTGACGACGAGGTCGGTCTTCTCCTGGTAGACGCCGCCGACCTCCGCGTACGACACCGCGTCGTCCGCCTCGAACTCGTCGAGTAGCCAGTCCATCGCGTCCGACACGCTCTCGCGTCCGTCGCTCATGCTCGTGGTATCTCCGTTCACTCACATGAAACCCCGGACTCTCCGGCGGCGATTTCCGGGGACGGCGCCCGGACCGGCGCGGAGCGCGTCCCGCCGATCAGTTCCCGCCGTCCCGGCGCTGCTCCTCGGCTTTGGCCTCGTACTCCCTCGCCACTCGCTTCTCTTGGAGTTTCTTCCTGTACTCCCAGTAGCCGGCGCCGAAGACGAGGAGGCCGAGGACGACGCCCTGAATCGGCGCCCCGGCGATAGCGAAGTAGGCGACGGCGCCGACCGCGAACAGCAGCGAGAGCCCGAGGGTCGCCCTCGCCCACCGCTGTTTCGGCACGCGAGGGAGGTTCATGCACGTGAATCCGACGCGGGACGTATCAACGTTGGGCTTCGAGGGGCGCGTTCGGCTCTCTCCTATGCCCTCGCGGTCGGCGTTCGAGACCACGGGTCTACGGACCCACGGGCGGGCTACGGCCGTCGCCTCCGGACCCCGAGCCCCGCCACCAAGAGCGCGAGCACCGCGGCGACCACGCCGAATCCCGGGGCGGTCTCGCTCGTCTCGGCGCCCGTCGACGTCGACTCGGCGTCGCCGTCGCCGTCGCCGCGGAGTTCGATCGACCCCGCTTCGTCCCCTTCGAGCGACACCGTCCCGCTCTCGGGCGGTTCGAACGTCACCCCGATGGTCGCGCTCTCGCCCGGGCCGAGCGACACGCGCCGCTCGGCGACGGGGTCGCCGTGCATCGCGACGGTGAGATTCCGGGTCGCCGGGCGGTCACCGGGGTTTTCCACCGTCGTCCGGAGGGTCGCCTCGTAGCCGGCCCGGACCCAGTCCGCCGGCACCTCGCTCTCAGTGATCCGGACGCGACCGGGTTCAAGCGCGACGACCGCCACTGGCGTCGCGTGCGGCAGCGTGACCGTGTGGGTATCGCCCTCCCGGTCGTGCGAGACGTTCTCCGTCGTCCACTCGCCGTCGGCGTATCGCAACGCCGCGACGTGCTCCGGGCTCGCCTCGCTCGGGAGCGACTCGGAGTCGACGGCGAACCGAAGCGTCGCCGCGCTCGTGTCGGCCGGGTCGAGCGTGGAGTCGAACGCCACGTACCCGAGCTCCGTCCCGCGCGGGACCGGGTCGGGACCGTCTGGCTCGGCCGCCGGTCGTCCGATCGTCGCCTCGTACGCCCTGGCGTCACCGGCCGGGTCGATACCGACCGCGGACACCGACACGACCGGTCGCGAGTCCGACGGGCCGGCGAGGTCCACGGCGACGTCGCGGCGTTCGCCGTCCGCTCCCTCGACGTCGACGGTGACGGCCCCCTCCGATTCGGAGCGGATCACCGTCGGCTCGGGGTCGTCCGGCTCGTCCGGCTCATCGTCGTCGTCCGACGCGTCGAAATCCCGCGGGGATTCCGACTCGTCAGGCTGGCTCGACTCGTCGGGGTCACTCGACTCGCTGGACTCGTCCGAACCGTCTGACTCCTCGGTACCGTCCGACTCCTCGGTACCGTCCGACTCCTCTGCCGGCTCAGTGTCGTCCGAATCGCCAGACTCGTCCGGTTCCGCTGAGTCCTCGGGCGCCTCTGACACCTCGGTATTCTCGGAATCGTTCGGATCTGCCGATTGAACCGAGTCGTTTGAAACGTCTGAGTCGGTAGACCCCGCAGGATCGTCCGACCCCTCGGGTTCGTCCGATTCCGCAGACCCCACCGACCCGTCGGGGTCGTCTGAGTCGTCGACCTCCTCAGCCTCGTCCGGCTCGTCGGTGTTCTCGGACTCCTCAGAGCCGCCTTCGTCGTCGGTGTCGTCGCTCTCTCCAGCGTCGCCCGGGTCGGCAGACCCCGCAGATCCGTTCGAATCATCAGACTTTCCGGAGCCGTCTGGCTCGTCGGTATCGCCCGCTTCCCCGGACTCTTCGGTCTGTTCGGGATCGCCCCCTTCGTCGGCCTCGTCCGACGCGTCCGGTCCCTCGGAGTCGTCCGATCCCTCAGCGTCGCCCGGATTCTCGGGACCGTCCGACTCCGCAGCGTTCCCCGGGTCGTCGCGATCGTCCGTCCCGTTCGGCTCCCCGTGGCCACCGGTGTCGTCCGACTCGTTCGACTCCTCAGCACCGCCCGGACCGCCGGGATTGTCAGATCCGTCCGAGCCGTCTGAATCCGCCGACTCATCGGCCTCTTGCGGATCTTCCGACTCGTCGGAGTCGTCGGGATCGTTCGACTCCCCAGAGTCGTTCGACTCCTCCGGGTCGGTGGGACCGTCCGTTCCCCCGGGGTCGTCCGAATCGTCTCGCCCGTCCGAGGCGTTCGACTCCTCAGAGCCGCCGGGGGCACCCGTCTCGTTCGACTCCCCAGTGTCGCCCGGACCGTCGGAATCGTCAGGACTCTCAGAGCCGTCGGAACCGTCTGACTCACTCGGATCTTCCGATTCGTCCGGTTCTTCCGACTGGTCTGACTCCTCGGTTTCGTCCCGTTCGCTGGGATCGTCCGACTCCTCAGGACCGTTGGACTCTGCAGGCGCCTCGGATTCGTCCGTCTCGCCCGGATCGTCTGTTCCCTCAGAGTCCGTCGAATCGTTTGTCTCCTCAGATTCTCTCGGTTCGTCGGGCTCGTCAGACGCGTTCGACTCCTCCGACTCCCCGGGGGCGTCCGGCTCGTCTGAATCGTCAGACTCCTCAGTATCCTCCGGATCGGTCTGCTCCTCGTCGGTGTCGTCCGAATCGTCCGGTTCCTCGGAGTCGTCTGGCTCGTCGGCGTCGCCGGATTCGTCCGACTCCTCGGTCTCGTCTGCCTCCTCAGAGTCCTCTGGCTCGTTCGAATCTCCGGGCGCGCCCGACTCGCTAGTGTCGTCCGAATCGTCGCTCTCGTCTGGGCCTCCCGGTTCACCGGGCTCGTTCGACGCGTTCGACTCCTCAGCCCCATCAGGGTCGCTTGGCTCGTTCGGCTCCGCAGGCTCGTTCGAATCGTCAGGCCCCGCAGGCTCGTCCGGTCCTTCGTGGCCTTCTGACTCCTCGGATTCGCCCGTGTCGTCCGTCTCCTCAGGGGCGCTTGGACCGTCCGACGCGTTCGACCCTACGGGCCCATCGATTTCGCTGGTCGCGATGACTGTCGCGCGGTCGGCTCCACCGGTCGTGTCAGCCGCCGGATCGGCGTCGACGACTCGTAACTCGGCGTCGATATCGGCGGCCGAGACGCCGACGCCTCCGGAGAATGAGACCACGGCGAAGACCACCAGGAGGCAGGCACCGCCGACGGCGACCTCGCGGCCGAACATACGCGCTCAACCCGACCGAGAGTGATTGTAATAAACGACGAATTTGAATTAAGTCAGAGTTAGGGCTACTGTGTCGGATCGGTGACTGTCAGTCCGAGCGATCGTTGCCGCCTCGTCTCGGTCGGGCGTCGTCGACCGAGGGACGGCTCAGCGCTCCGCGTCGTTCAGGTACGGCTCACACACCAGCTCGACGCCCTCCTCAAAGCCGATCTCGGGTTCCCAGCCGGTGGCCTCGTGGAACTGCGAGTAGTCGGCCATCGTGTCGTGGACGTAGCCGTCGAAGGGGCACTCAATGTACTCCGGGTCGATATCGGTGCCGAGCGCGTCGTTGATCATCGCGACCATCTCGTTGAACGAGTACGCCTCTTGGGTGCCGACGTTGTAGACGCCGGTGATCTCGTGGTCGGCGGCGAGCTCGCAGGCGCGGGCGACGTCCGTGACGTGCGTGAAGTCGCGGGTCTGGCTGCCGTCGCCGAACAGCTCGGGCGCCTCGCCGTTCGCGATGGCGTCCGCGAACTGCGCGACCGTGTTCGCGTACTCCCCTTTGTGCTCCTCGTTGCCGGCGAAGCCCTGGTAGACGGAGAAGAAGCGAAGCCCGGCCATCGCCATCTCGTGGTGGTTGGCGTAGTACTCGGCGTAGCGCTCGCGGGCGAGCTTCGAGGCCTCGTAAGCGGTGTGCGCCTCCACGTCCATCTCGACGGGCGAGGGCTCGGTGCGGCTGCCGTAGATCGAGGAGGTGGAAGCGTAGACGACCGTTTCGCACCCCTCGCGGCGGGCGCGCTCGACGGCGTTGACGAACCCCTCGACGTTGACGCGGCAGCCGCGCTGGGGGTTCTCCTCGTGCATGTTCCGCGAGGAGAGCGCGGCGAGGTGGAAGAGGACGTCGACGTCGGCGGGGTAGTCGTCGTCGAGGACGGAGGCCTCGACGAACTCGACGTCGTCGTCGAGGTTCTCGGACGTGCCGAGGTAGGTGTCGTCGACGGCGATCACGTCGTTTTCGGCGGCGAGGCGGTTCGCGAGGGTCGAGCCGATGAAGCCCGCGCCGCCCGTGACGAGAACGCGTTTGTTCTGCATGCGAGAAGATGGTTGGGACGCCGGGATTATCGTGTCGATTTTGCGTGGCTATCGTTCGTTACACGACTCCACATCCAACAGAGAGGCGATCCGGATCGCTGTGATGATGGGGCCTCCCGTCTCTGTTCAGAGCGTTACGACATCACAGTCAGGTAATTTCTCGCATATCATACTGTCGTGATAAGTGCAATCTTCTGGCTGTCTATTGAATGGCTCCTCGAACTGGCTGGCTTCGTCTTAGATGAGAAGTTGCTCGGATGTCGAACGGCACAGTAGCCGACTAGCGGTCGTCCGTATACACCATCTGTCGAGAGCGGTAGTAAGCCAGATCAATCACGCAGTCTCTGTTTTTGCGGTCCTCAAGAACCGCATCGAGTGAAACCAATGTCCCAAGGCCTAACTCATTTATAACTTACAGAAATTGGAAATGAGCGAATAGGCACAGTGAATTGTCATAAATACTAATAGTAGAACGAGCGAAAGGGTCTTTACCGGTACTCACTAGCAGATACACCATGTCCGATATCTCTTTAACTGGTGGTGTCGATGAACGAGAAATTTGAAAGCGTACCTGGGCCGGGAATCGAGGCGGAAGACGCCCACGGACCGCTTGATGTCCGGTCGGCACTTGAAAACGTCTCGATTGTCATCCCTACAAATCGAGAGGAGAACTTCACTGTATCGAGTACGCCGGACTGGGTCGAAACCGTTGTTCGTCGCGATGAAGGGCTGAATGTCGCTCGGAACAAAGGTGTTGAAGCCGCAGAGAATAACTGGATAGTTCTCGCCGACGACGACATTACGTTTCCAACTGAACTTACTGCGATGCTCGTAGACTCGATGCACGAGAGGCAACTAGTCGGTCTGGAAGACTTCTGGCCGATGGACTGGGTCATCGGTCGATTCATGATCTTTCACCGTTCACTCTGGAAAGCTGCTGGTGGTTTCGACGAATCTCGGCCACACGGCGGCGACACGGATTTTGCGATTCAGTGTGACCGAATCGGTGCACGCGTTCTTCGACTCCCTCGAAAGATTATCCCTCACCACGACGAGATGACCGAACCCACGACCAGCGGACACTTGGAATGGCTCTGGTACTTACTACGCCGCCATCCGCTTCAGATTGCTCCAAAAGCAGGCTTGCTCGCGCTCTCGAAGTTCGGGTGGTCGCCAACCACACTTGACTACCCGGACGGATGGAAGAGTCAAGTTAATGTACCTCCTGAGGAGTCTGGTGCTAGGGAATGAATTCGCCCAACGTCCTTCTCATCGTTATGGACAGTGTCCGGGCGGCGAACACGAGCCTCCATGGGCACGAGCACGAGACGACGTCTTTCCTCGAGGAATTCGCGGAGCAGGCGACTGTCTACGAACAGGCGCGCAGTCCGGGCACGTGGAGCCTGCCGAGCCATACGAGCATGTTCACGGGGATGCACGTGGCGGAACACGGCGTTACGCGGGCGCGTCACGAACTCGAACCCGGGCACACGATCTTCGAGATGCTCGCCGACGACCACGGCTACGACACCGGCGTTTTTTCCGAGAACACGTGGATCACGGACATGCCCGTCGGTCTGAAGGAGGCCTTCGACACGGTAGAGGGTGCGCGCAACCTGCTGTTCCCCGGCGCCGTCGACCCCTCGAACTTCGTGCTCTCGGAGGGGCAGGGCCACTACGTCGAGTACCTCAAGCATTGTCTGGAGCGCGACGACACACTGAAATCGCTCGCTAACGGCGTGTTCACGAAACTCGCGTGGGACTACCCGCAATTGTTACCCGATCGCTTCCAATCTAGCACGCCAGCGCGCGTGTACGGCGACCTGTTCCTCGACTGGCAGGCCGAGCGCGACGGTCCGTGGGCGGCCTGCGTGAACTTTATGGACGGCCATCTTCCGTACCTTCCTGACGACGACCACGATGAGTGGGGCGGAAAGAAGCTTCGGGAGCTTCAGAACGAGATGGACGACCAGGTCTGGGAGTTCAACGGCGGCCAGCGGCCGTGGTGGCAGCGGAAGGCACTGGAGGGGCTCTACGACGGGACCATCAGACAGATGGACGCCGAACTGGAGCGCGTGCTGGGCGCGCTGGAGGAGCGGGGCGAACTCGAGGACACGCTGGTCGTGGTGACGAGCGACCACGGTGAGGGGTTCGGAGAGCCCAGTCGCATCCGCGGCGATCGCGACAGCCCGAAGCCGAACGCCAGAGTCGCGGCGCACGGCGCCGGGATTCATGAGGTGCTGACCCACGTACCGCTGGTCGTGCAGTTCCCCGGGCAGTCGGAGGCGGACACCGTCACCGAGGCGGCGTCGCTGACCCAGTTCCCGTCGGTCGTCGAGGGCGTTGTCGAGGGAACTGACGGTCTCGACGCCTTCGTTCCAGACGGGCCGGTGGTCGTCTCCTCACACGGATTGGAGGAACCGATGGAGGAGCGCGCCCAGCGGTACACGGGAGACTTCTACCGCTTCAACGGCGACGCTCGGGCGGTGTACGACGGAGCGGGCCACTGCGTGGAAAAGGCCCTGTCGTGGCGCGAAAAGCGTGCGACGGTGCGGGTGAACAACGCGGAGTCATCCTACAAGTCGAGTGACGCCGACGAGGCACGCGTAGACGAGGTGTTCGACGAGTTCACCGACCTCGGGGTTCGTAGTGACTCTGACGGGATGGGCGACGTGGACGACGCGACAAGGCAGCGGCTGGAGGACTTGGGGTACGCATGATACATGCCGAATCACCACATCCGAGAACCGATGAAATCACCGTAGCAACTAAAGTCTTCACTCGTACCGAAGCGTTTCGAGGGCTGTTAGAAAGTATCCCGCCCTACATTAACCACGTGATCGTTGCTGATGACGGACATACCCAATCTCGGGCCAGTATTTACAATTCGAGTTGGGATTTCGAACTCAACGTTCTCGACCTCGAATACGACGCGGGGATAGGTGTTGGTCGAGATGCTTTGGTAGATGCTTTCGATACTGAATTCTTACTAATGACAGATCCTGATCACCGAATACCGCCAAATGCCCACATTTTGCTCGAGCAACTAATAGAAGTGCCAGAGTTTGGTGGTATTGCTGGCCTTCTCGTTGAAGATGGTCGTGTTGGAGGATACTGCCATGACTTCAGAAATGAGGACGGAGGAAATATACTCGTTCGCTGTAGCAACGATACTGAAGTTCGTCGAATTGCTGATTACCCCCTTCTCGAGTTCAACTTTGTCCCGCAAGCTGCTCTCGTACGCCGAGACGCGCTAGCCGATTACTCCTGGGATCCGTATTTCCAGAGTGCGAAAGACCACCTGGATTTCATGATCGGCCAATGGGATGCCGGCTGGCAGTGGGGTGCGTCACCCAGCGTTCTGTTCGAACATATCGAAACGACTGATGAGGAATATAATAAGTCTCGTCAGGATCTGGTGTCGTGGTATAAGGCAAAAGAGCACATACTCAATAAATGGGAATATGATCAGATTGTTTCCAAACGGAATAGTGCTGCATTCACGGATCGGTCTCTCAAAACAGCAGTAACCGAATCGATCCCGGTTGGTATTCAACGATGGCTTAACGAGGCAGGTGACATTAAGAACCTTGCCTTGGGCCGATACCGAGCATGAACAGAAATATTGCTATTATCGTTCTCGACTCTGTCCGCAAAGATTTCTTTGATACTTGGGCACCTCGAATACAGTCGCACTCTGGGATTTCGATTGAACAGGCACGCGCTCCCAGTTCGTGGTCAACTCCGAGCCATGCGAGTATGTTTACGGGCGAACTCCCGTCTAAGCATGGGGTCCATACGTACTCCCGATCATTTGATGGGATTACGACGGATATATTGTCAGATTCAGATACCGAGCACAAAACAATTGGTGTGAGTGCGAACTCATTTGCCTCAGAAACCTACAATTTAGATGAATATTTTGACGTATTCCGTGAAGTTAGTACTTTTCAGAGATATCCAAACGGAATTGGCTCTATTGACTTTGATTCCAAACTTCAGTTCGTGTTTAAATCTGTAAATAGAGGTCATACCACAGCGAACCTTTTGAATGGTATTACGGCTTTCTTGCATCATCGGAAGAAATCTATTCCAGGGCCAAAATTAATAGACGATACTGGCAAGGCGGTTTGTCGAGAAGTGAAGAGAACTGTTAAGCGGACAACGGAGCCATGGCTACTATTTGCGAACCTTATGGATGCACACGTCCAGCTCAAGCCTTTTCGGGGACTGAATAAATCTATCCACGGGGCCCCCTCTTCGTGGTGTTCTGACAAATACGATACGTGGGAATTGATGGGGAATAATCATCGAGAATACTGGGAGGTGAGAGAAAGGGTCTATGCAGCCATCATTGATTATATGGACCAATTAGTATCAGGTTTGTGGAGAAAATACGGAATCTTTCGGAGTTGCCGACGACCGTGATTATCACAGCAGACCATGGGGAGAACCATGGAGAAAAAAGTGCACACGGATTGGTAAATCATAAAAGTAGTCTTTCAGAGCAATTATTACATGTGCCTCTTGAAATTATCAATCCTCCCAGAGGTGGCAATTCTACAACAGAATACGTGAGTCTATTAGATTTGCCCGAATTGATTCTCGGAATGGCAGAAAACCGCTGGTGTGATATCACCAGATCCGTTGTTCCTGCAGAAGTAATTGGATTGGGTTCAAATTTGGATATACCTGATCAATATGACGCGGAGTTCTTCAGCCGAGGGATTCGCTCTGCGTGTCGGAACAATACAAAGGTAGTCTGGGACAGCCTCGGAAATGCGTATAAGTATCATTTGAACCGGCATTATTCGAGTGATCAAGACCTTTTGGACAACTGCAGTAGTGTCCCGGACTGGGCGAAAAGCCAGTTTGATAGTACTATCGAGGACGTAGTGACAACAGCACGTGCTAGCTCAACTGATGAGTCAGATGTCTCAGACTCTGCTCAATCCCGGTTGAAAGAGTTGGGTTATTTATAGTGGTCGACAAGTCCTTAATTCTTCACTCTTCCAACGCCTCTAGCACTACGACAGTCTCTAACGACTCCTCCAGCGTGACTGGAACATTGGTGTCCGTCTCTACGGCTTCAATGAACCGGTCAATCTGCACATAGTGTCCGTTGCTCTCCTCGCTCCGCGAGTCGTCCATCTTGCGGTAGGCGATGCGTTTCGCGAAGCCGACCCCCGTCTTTAGGACGTTCGAAACCAACTGGAGGGTCGAACTCGCGTTCTCGGTGGCGAACGACTTCGCGGAGTAGCGCTCCTTGTTCGTGGTGACGAACACGCCGCGCTTGACGAAGTCGACCTGGAGCTCTCCTTTCGTTCCGTGGACGAACAGTGTGTCGCGGGTCGCGGAGTTGGCGAGCATCTTGATCGAGATGAGACGGCGCCCCTCCTCGTCGAGCGCCTCGACCCCCGCGCCGTCGAACTCGACCGGCGGTTCGTAGTTGCGGTAGTTCTGCGTCCCGACGCCACAGATCTCACCGAGACCGTCCACGAAGCGGAGCGGGACGTACACCTGGTGGGGACTCCCCTCGCCGAGTTCGCCACCCGGGAGGTCGAACACCCAGTCGCCGCGGAAGGTCTCCGTGAGGTCGTCCTCCTTCGAGAGGAGCATCGTGACCGAGACGACATCGCCGATCTCGCCGGACTCCACGCGGTGAATCGCCTCCTGTACGTGGGGGAGGAAGAGCCGGTTGTGGACGACAGAAACTGGCGTCCCCGTCTCGTCCCGTACGTCGATGAGCTTCGCTACTTCGTCGGAACTCATCGCGACCGGTTTCTCGATGAGGACGGGGACGCCCGCCTCTATCACGTCCGACGCGATGTCGAGGTGGGTCTGTGGGGGCGTACAGAGGTGGACGGCGTCCAACTCCTCTGCGTCGAGCATCTCGTGGTAGTCGGTGTACGTTGCGATGTCCCGCCCGGAGGCGGCGTCTTCGAGTCGGGACTCGTTGAGGTCACAGAAGGCGACGGCCTCCGCGCGCGGGTGGGCGTCGATAGCCGGTAGGTGTCTGTTCGGCCCTGCGTTTCCCATACCGACGATGGCAATACGGAACGTTCGCATAGCGCCGAGTGCGCTCGGAATGAAAATAAATCCCCCGAGACGAGGCCAGCAAGAACCCAGCAGTAGAACAATGGATATCCTTTTTCGCCTCCCGTCGATAGCGGGTGTATGGTCCGGTACTCTATCGCTGTCTGCAACTACAATATGGCGGACACCTTGGAGCGGTCTCTTCGCAGCATAGTCGACCAAGTGGACGATAGCTACGAAGTCGTCGTCGTGGACGGGGGCTCGACGGATGGTAGTCGGGATATCCTCCGCGAACTTGAAGACGAGTACGCGAAGCTCCGAGCAATACTTCACCGGGCCGACGAGTACGACACACTCGGGGGCGATCGAAATATTGCCGTCGAAGAATCGAACGGGGACTACGTATTCGTACAGCTAGACGCCGACAATCGATTCTTCGACGGCGTTATCGAGGATTTCGCCGCCGTCTACCATCAGTTAGAATCTGGCATGGGGCGGCCGTTTTTCCTCTCTGGAATGAGCATCAACATAGCACCGCGATCACTGCTGATGGATCATCCGTATCCGAATTTGCCGGTGGGGGAAGACCGACATCTGTGGCAGCAACTGTTCGCCGAGGACGCGATACTCTGGCTCGAACACGGCTCCGTCTGTGAATCTATCGGATACGACAAGGACTTCTCGGCTGAACTCAAGCGGGATATCCGTGTGAAGATCTGTGACTTCCAGTCCGGTATCACGCTCCGTTCTGCGCTCGCGTGGTCGCTCCACCACGATCGGTACTACATCCTCGAGCGGGACCGCGGACCGCTTCTGAACACATTCAAGAAGCCATATGATTTCCTCTCACACTGCTATGCCTACTGGAAGGCCCGCGATAGAGAGCAGTATGACACGCCCCCGGGGTTCGAGACTAAGGGAACGCTCGAATGCCGGATCGCCGAGGAGCGCAAACCACTCAATGAACTTGCCGACCAGTACGGCATCGAGGTGGACTGTTCCCAGCTGAGTGAGACTGGGCGCCACGTGTACTGCCAGAAATCCTAATTGGTGATTGACGTTATGGTAAGGTAGTGCTGTGTACAACGGAACCGTTTTATCCAACTGGGGGAACCGATATACAGTACGAAGCTATCGAATGACGTTCGCTGAATGGATTCAGGAAACCCGACGCAAGTTCCGTAATGACCCCTTCCCTATAGCGGCCCGCGGTGCAGCCCAGGACTTCTGGGTCGGCGCCCTCTCTCGCGGACTCCATGTCGTTCACAGTGGCGAGACCGAACCTATCTGGAACCGCGAGTTCGACGTCTGCCTCGTCATAGACGCTTGCCGGTGGGACCTGATGGCGGAGGTCTGCGCCACTGACGAGTATGACTACCTCCCCGAGACTCCCGGCGAGATGCGGTCTGTCGGGTCGATGAGCCCCGAGTGGATCTCGAACACGTTCGGCTTGGACTACGAGGAACAAGCCCGCCGTGTCGCCTACATCACGGGCAACACGTTCTCGGGCAACGAGAGCGATAGCTGGCCACAGCTTCCACTCGACGAGAGCCGTTTGGGGTTCCTCGACGAGGCGTGGCGGACCCACTGGGAGGCCGACGAAGACGTCGAGGTCTCCACCGTCCCACCCGAGGTACTCACCGACAAGGCTATCGACGTGTGGCGGCGCCGAGACGAACTCGGCGTCGACCACCTCGTCGTCCACTATATGCAACCACACACACCGTTCCGTAGCCGTCCCGAGTGGTTCGAGGCCCGGGGCGGCGATCAGGCAGAGACAGCCACCGACAAGGACCTATGGAAACGCTGTCGAGACGGCGAACTTCCGAAGGACAAGGTGTGGGACGCGTACCGTGACAACCTGTGTTGGGTGCTCGACTCTATCGACCTCCTGTTGGACAACTGCGACGGCACTGTCGCGATCACTTCGGACCACGGCAACGGCTTCGGCGAGTGGGGTGTCTGGGGCCATCCACCGGGCAACCCGCTCGAAGAACTTCGGCGGGTCCCGTGGGTCACGGTCGAGGGACGCGACCACTATTCCTACGAGCCCACCGTCCGCGGGCGGGACCGAGACGAAACCGGCTCTGACACCGAGGCGGATATCGAAGCGCAACTCGACGCTCTCGGATACCGATAACCGCCGTGCGTCGAGACGGACCGCACCGACGCAATCGGTGTGGTTTACAACTTTCGAGAAGAACCTAGAGTGGCCGTGTTGTGTGTCGAATCCGCGCCGGTCGGCGGATTCACAAACCCTATTAGACTCGGTATCGAACGCTCTCGCCACGCGACTCATATGGAGCTTCTCGTTATCGGCCTCGACGGCCTCTCGTACAATATGCTGGAGCGGTTCGACGTGGACTTCCCCTATCTCGACCCGATGGCCGCGGTGGACCTCCCGGAGCCGCGAACTCGCGAGGAAACTACTAGAGAGCGCGAGGAACGCGAAGCGGTCGTCGAGGAACGCCTCTCCGACTTGGGTTATATGGAGTAAGATGCGGGACACCACGTCAATCGGCATCGGTCGTGAGGCACTTTCCTCGCTGGTCTCGAACGTGGTAATGGGTGCCGTCGGGTTCGGTGGCACAGTGCTTTTCGCGCGCGTACTCGGTGCGTCGGGACTCGGCGTCTACCAGACCGCCATCGCGGCCGCGTTCGTGTTCGCGAAAATTTCCGGTGGCGTGGCGGCCGCTGTCCAGAAACGCGTCAGCGAGGTGGATGTCGATCCATCTCCGTTTCTCGGAGCTGGCCTCCTCTTCCACATAGCATTCTCGGTGATGATCTTGTTCGGGTCGCTCCTGTTCTTGGGCCCCATCGCGAAGTACCTGAGTTCGGCGACGGTGGCATTGGCCGCGGTTGGCGTCGTAGCTTCGCTCGGCCTATTCAACGTCGCCAACCAGTTGCTCGCTGGCGTCGGCTATCCCGCGCGGTCGTCATGGATCGACACGGTCCGTAGTGTGGTGACCATAGCGTGCCAGGTGACGCTGTTGTGGCTCGGTCTGGAGGCGTTCGGTCTCGTCGCGGGACTCGCGCTCGGAACCGTAGCAACGACGCTCTTTTCCGTACTGCTCGCCGGTGTCCGACCGACTCTCCCGGGTCGGGAGACGGTGACGAGCATCTTTCAGTACGCCCGGTGGAGCGTCCCGAACGGATTGCTGAACAAGCTGTACTCGAGTCTGGATATTCTGGTCGTCACCGCAGCCGCCGGGAGTACCGCTGCCGGATTTTACGCGGTCGCGCGACAGTTGACTCAGCCTGCCACGTTCCTCTCTAGCAGCATCAGTGGCGCGTTCGCCGTCAGAGCAAGCGGTCGGCACTCAGCCGGTGAGGGCGTCTTGGTGGACCTGCTGAACTCCGTCTCCTACTCGGGTCTGTTCGCGATTCCGATACTGTTCGGCGCGCTCGCGATGCCGCGTGCCCTTCCGCGGACCGTCTTCGGCGGAGAGTTCGCCGCGGCTGGTGGCGCCCTCGTCGGAATGGCCGTCTTCCAGGTCTGCAACGTCTACGCCTCACCACTACAGTCCGTGTTCGAGGGTATGGACCGTCCGGATGTTATCTTCCGGGTCAACGCCGTCGTCACAGTGGCTCACCTCCCGATGGCGGTGGGGCTCGGTTACGAGTTTGGACTCCTCGGCGTCGTCGTTGCGACCATCGTCGCGGAGGCACTCCGGCTCGTCGTCTTGCAGTACCTCGTCTACACGGAGTTCGGCCGTCTCGCCGTCACCAGGCCGATGTTCGAACAAGTTGCGAGTGCGCTGGTGATGTTCCTCACGCTCGAAGCCGCACTCACGACTGTCGCCGTGCGGAGTTGGCTCCTGCTGCTCGCTCTTGTCGGAACGGGTGCGGCCGTGTATTTCGGAACGCTGCTGGCCGTCAGCCCGCACTTTCGACTAGCGATTCGTCACGTAGTCCCGGTGGAGTACGGGCCCCTGAAGACGCCCTGACCCGGACATCACCACTCACCGGACCCTGATATCGACTCGCCCGATCCCACTCACCCGTACGCCGCCACAACCCTATCAACTAGCTCCTCCCACGTCGGCAACCCATCCACGTCCGTCTCGCGACCCACAGCCTCACCTACCGCTCTAGCAACCACTGCCGGCGACACGTCTGCCACGCCCACACACCCCTCCCTGCCGACCCAGTCCACCAGCGCGCCGCATTCCCGGACCACACACGGTGTCCCGGCCGCAAGTGCCTCCCCTACAGTCATCCCGTAAGCCTCGAACGCCGAGAGCACCAGATGCACCTCGGCCCCGGCGTACAGCCCCGGCAACTCCTCTCCGTCGACATACCCCAGAAACGACACCCGCTCCCCCACACCCACCTCACGCGCCACCTCGCGCAACCGATCGCCGTACTCCCCGCTCCCCGCCACCACCAACTCGTACTCGGGCAAGTTGACTAGTGCCCGAATCCCGTGCTGGACGCCCTTGTATTCCTCCAGACGGCCGACCGTCAACAGGTACGGCTGTTCACGCTGTGTCGGCTCGGCAGTCCGGAAACGCTCGACGTCGACTCCATTCGGAATCACAGTCGCTTCGAGTCCGAAGTCGCGCTGTAACTGCTCACGCTCCCAGTCACTGACGGCGATGACTGCGTCGGCCTGGCGAAGTGCCCACGCACCAGCGGGGCGGTACAGAGACAACAGCCGGTCCCGGAACGAGGACGCGCTTCCGCCGTGGTAGTGTGGCGTCGCGACGAACCCGGCGTCGCGTGTTCCGATTGCCGCGAACAGCAGCGGGAGGGAGTGGTAGTTGTGCGTGTGGACGATGTCAGGGTCGCGTCGTCGAAGGGTCTGCAGTATCCCTGGAGCGACGTGAAACGCACCGTTGGGAGCGAAGCCGCGGTGACGAATCACCCTGACGCCGTTTCGCGTTTCCGAAGTACGTACTTCTTCGCCGTCGTCGGCCGTCAGGACTGTCACGTCGTGGCCCCGTTCGACGAGGCGCTCGCTCACCTCTTTGACGTGCGTTTCGATGCCACCAGTCCGCGGAGGATACCGGGGAACGACTTGAACGACCTTCATTCGAATAACCGGCGAGACTCGCGGTCGACGTCCCACATTCCAGTTACGTCGCCCAGTGCGAGACGGAGCTGTGCAACGAGCAACGAGACCTGCGAGTCCGCGACAGCGTATACTGGCTGAATCGGCCCGAGATGGTCCTGCTGACCGAACCAGAAGAACACGAGCCCTAAAACGGGGACGCCCAGTCCAGCCACTCCGAGTAAGCTCACGGCGGCCGCTGTGGCTAGGATGCCAGTGAACGCGGCCAGCCAGGGTGAGAGAATCATGAACCACCAATTAAAGGGGAGAACCACGCGCCCGTACTTACCGTATTTCCCAAGTGCGTCTCTGTTCCGGGCGAGCAACTGAACTAATCCCATCGCACGACGGTCTTTCCGTGTCCTTCGGTCGACGAAGCCTGAAGCGCCCGATTCGACAAACTGAATCGCGGGGTCCATCACAACGCGACTCCCCGATCGCCGGATGTTTACGCCGATCTCGGTGTCGTCCGCGAGCGAGTCGGGTGTGAGGGGCCTAAACTCCGAGCGCGCAAACGCGAAACAGGGTCCGTGACAGATGAATGTCGAGTCGAGGTATGATTCGAGAATCTGGTTTCTCGCGGTTATGTCACGGTAATCCTGTTCGACCTGACTATCGCCTAACACGTCTGTCTGCTGCCCGGTGACGGCACCGACATCCTCGTCGGCGAGGTTTGCTACGGCTTCACTAAGCGCGTCAGCGGCCAGCTTCGAGTCACAATCTGTCCGAAAGACAATTTCTGAGGAAACGGACTCCATCGCTTCGTTTATAGCTCGTGCGACACCATTTCGCTCTCCTTCCTCAACAATCGTTAAATCCGGATCGTCTAGGTCCGCGAAGTAGTCCCTGATGATCGCTCGCGTCTCGTCCGTTGAGGAGTCGACGACGACGAGCTCCACCTTCTCAATGGGGTATTCCAGCGCCATGAGGTCGTCGAGCTTCGTTTCCACGATCGCCGCCTCGTTGTAGGTGGGGAGGACGACACTCACCTCCGGCTCCCACGCCTGCTTATCTGCAGGCGAGCCGGACGGCCGAATCCACGCGTAGAGGGCAAGGTAACAGACGTACGGCGTGGCCGTCAGTGCTAAAAGCCCCAGCGCGACTCCGCCGACCACATACATACGGCCCGGTTGCACTACCGTCAATAAAACCCCTCCGGCGTCGTTTCCGGCCGATTGACTGGAGCGGTAACGGGTGAGCTCAGGTCGCCTCCGTCAGACGGTAGGCCACAGATATGACAAGCCTTATGCGCGTTTTCCCAGTCGTCTTGAGGTAATGAGCGATTCGAACGACCCGCCGGACGGATCGGCGTCGTCCCCCGTCGATCTGCTCGGACGGTGGTATCACGTTCTGGTTCTTCTCGTCGGAATGGCGTTCATGCTGTGGACTCGCCTCCGCTCGTACGGGAACTTCGTCCGAAACGGCGAAGTGTACTTCCGCGGTAACGACGCCTGGTATCATTTCCGCGAGACGACCTATCTACTGGAGAACTGGCCGAACACCCTTGGGTTCGACGTCTGGACCGGTTTCCCAATCGGTAATCAGGCAGGCCAGTTCGGCACCCTCTGGGACCACATCATGGCGGTCAGCGTCTGGATCGCCCGTCCGATCATGGGCAGCACCCAGGAGGTCATGCTCGTCATGGCCCCCATCGCCGGCGCGCTCGTCGCGATCCCGACCTACTTCATCGCGCGCCGGTTCGTCGACCGGTTCGCCGCGGTCGGCGCCGTCGTCGTCCTCGCGCTCCTCCCGGGGACCTTCTTCAGCTACAGTCTCGTCGGCTTCCCCGACCACAGCGCGGCCGAGGTCCTCTTCCAGAGCCTCGCCGTCCTCGCGTTCCTCGTCGCCTTCGCGGTCGCCGAGCGCGAGGCACCCGTCTGGGAGCTCGTCGTCGACCGCGATTGGGACGCGCTCAAACGCCCCGCCGCGTACGCCGCGGCCGCGGGCGTCGCGCTCGGCCTGTACATGTGGACGTGGCAGCCCGGCGTCCTCCTCGTCGGGGTCACCGGCGTCTTCCTCGCGGTCAAGCTCACGAGCGACGTGTCCCACGGCACCACGCCCGAACCGATCGCGTTCGCGGGCGCGGTGTCGATGGGCGTCGCCGGCCTCATGCAGTTGATCCCGCTCGACACGTTCTCGTTTAACCCCACACAGTACTCGCTCCTCCAGGTCGTCCTCCCGCTCGGCGTCGCCGTCGGCGCCGTCTTCCTCGCGTGGCTCGCCCGGCAGTGGGAATCGCGCGAACTCGAGGTAAACACGTACCCGCCGGCCGTCGGCGGGCTCATCCTCGCGTCCGCAGGTGTGGTCTGGCTCGCGCTTCCGTCGCTGTGGTCGACGCTCACGACGAATCTCCTGAACTTCGTCGGCTTCAGCGCCACGGCGCAGTTCCGCACCATTGGAGAGGGCCAACCCCCGCTCCAAGAGGCCGCCTTCTCCGACTTCGTCCTCTCGCAGTACGGCTTCGCGTTCTTCCTCGCGCTCGCCGCGGTGCTCTACATCGTCGCGCGCCCCCTCTACCGCTCCGATGACGCCAACCACACGCTGTACATCCCGGCCGCGCTCGCGGCCGTCGGCTCCGTCTACGCGGTCCCGCAGCTCTACGGTGCTATCGGCGGCGTCGTCGGCGTGAGCTGGCAGGTGGTCGGCCTCGTCATCGCCGCGGCCTTCCTCGTCGGCGCGACGTTCCTCGTCGAGTACGACGCCGAGGAGCTGTACTTCGTCGTGTGGGCGGCGTTCATCGGGAGCGCCGCGTTCACGCAGACCCGCTTCAACTACTACCTCGCGGTGATCGTCGCGGTCGGCGCGGCGTACTTCCTGCAGGTCGCGCTCGACGCGATCAGCCTCCGGTCGCTCGACGACGTCCGCGACGTCGAGGGGTGGCAGGCGATGGTCGCGATCGCCTTGGTCGTCGTCCTCATCGTCCCGCTCGTCGCGATGGTGACCCCCGTCTGGGCCGCCGGCGCGAACACCGGCCCCGGGGGCGTCACCCAGTGGGACGGCAGCCTCCAGTGGATGAACGACGAGACGCCGACGCCCGGCGAGCTCGAGGGCGCGGACAACCCCATGGAGCTGTACGGCACCTACGAGCGCCCGGCCGACGGCGACTTCGAGTACCCGGAGGGCGCGTACGGCGTGCAGTCGTGGTGGGACTACGGCCACTGGATCACCACGCGCGCCGAGCGCATCCCGAACGCGAATCCGTTCCAGCAGAACGCGGGCGAAGCGGCCGACTACCTCCTCGCGCCGAGTGAGGAGGCGGCCCGCGAGGTGCTCGCCGGCCAGAGCGAGGAGGGCGAACACACCCGCTACGTGATGGTCGACTGGCAGATGGCCTCGCCGAACTCCAAGTTCGGCGCCCCCGTCACGTTCTACTCGGGCAACGAGACGCGCTCCGACTTCAACCGCGTGCTCTACCAGCAGACCGAGCAGGGCGGGTTCCAGACGGTGATACAGGTGAACACCCAGCGCTACCACGAGAGCCAGATGATCCGGCTGTACGAGCACTACGGCAGCGCGGTCGACCCCGAGCCGGTCGTCGTCGACTGGGAGACGCGGACCGCCCAGACGCGGAGCGGCGGGCAGGTCGAAGTGAGCACCCTCCCGAGCGACCCGCGGACGACGGTCCGGCAGTTCGACAACGTGACCGCGGCGCGCGAGTACGTCGAGCAGGACGGCAGCGCGCAGGTCGGGGGCGTCGGCGACCTTCCCTCCGAGCGCGTCGCGGCCCTCGAGCACCACCGGCTCGTCCACGCGTCGCAGTCGCCGGGGCAGTCGCCATCCGCGCTGCAGGTGCAGGTCCTCGGCCGACTCGTCCCCGAGGGGACCGGCGTCGAGGACGTCCTCGGCGTCGGCGGCTTCCAGGCGCTCCGAGACAACTACGTGAAGACGTTCGAACGGGTGCCCGGCGCGACGATCGAGGGGTCGGGCGCCCGACCCGGCGAGGAGGTCGAGGCGACCGTCGAACTCGAAAAGGCCACGGGACAGACGTTCGAGTACACGCAGTACGCCGAAGCGGACTCGGACGGCGAGTTCGCGTTCACGGTGCCGTACTCGACGACCGGGTACGACGAGTTCGGCCCGGAGAACGGCTACACGAACACCAGCGTCCGCGCGACCGGCGCGTACAACATCACCACCGCGCAGACGACCGGCGACGACCTGTACACCACCCAGCGCGTCGGGCAGGTCGAGGTGACCGAGGGGCAGGTCGTCGGCGCGGACGACGCCGCGGCGACGGTCGAGCTCGAAGAGGAGATCGTCGACTGCCCGAGCGGCGACCCCGACTGTCCGGTCGACGGGAGCGGCTCCGACGGCGGCGACGGATCGAGCAACGAGAGCGCGGCGGTCGCGCCCGCGACGCCGGTCGCGGCGGACGCCGCCGTCGACCTGACCGTCGGCGTCGGCGCGAGCCCGTAACCAGCGATGGTCGGCCTCCGGGACTGGGCGACGGTCTACCTGAAGGGCATCGCGATGGGGAGCGCCGACGCGGTCCCCGGCGTCTCCGGCGGCACCATCGCGCTCATCGTCGGCATCTACGAGCGCCTGATTGCGGCCGTGACCGCGGTCGACCCGTCTCGAATTCGACGCGTGCTCGCCGGCGTCCGCCCCGCGAACGTCCCGGACGCCCGCGCCGCGTTCCACGAGATCGACGGCGCCTTCCTGCTCGTGCTCGGCGCGGGGATCGGCACGGCCGTCGTCACCGTGCTGAGCGGCGTCAACTACCTGCTCGCGACGCGGCCGGTCGCGACGTACGGCTTCTTCTTCGGGCTGATCGCGGCGAGCGCGGCGGTGTTGCTCCGCGGCGTCACGCTCGACACGCCCCGGCGGCAGGCGGCGGCGGTCGCGGGCTTCCTGCTCGCGTTTCTCGCCTCGGGCGTCGCCTCGGCCGGCCTCGGCAGCTCGCTGCCGCTCGTCTTCGTCGCCGGCGCGGTCGCGGTCAGCGCGATGGTGCTCCCGGGCATCTCGGGGTCGCTCCTCCTGATCGTGCTCGGCCAGTACGAGTACATGTCTGGGACCGTGAGCCGGGCCGTCGACGGGCTCGCCGCGTTCCTGACCGGGAACGGGAGCGACGCGCTCGTCGAGACGCTCCCGCCGGTCCTGACGTTTCTCCTCGGCGGGGTCGTCGGGCTGTTCACCATCGCGCACACGGTCAGGTACGCGCTCGCCCGCGCTCGGGCCGCCACGCTCGCGTTCCTCGTGAGCCTCGTCGTCGGCGCGCTCCGGGCGCCGCTCCTCGAGGTCTCGACTCGACTCGCCGAGAGCGGGGAGTCGTGGCGGGGCGCGGCGCCCCGGTTCGCCCTCGCCGCGCTCGTCGGCGCGGCGTTCGTGTTCGTGCTCGACCGGTACTCCGCGACGATCGAGTACTGACCGCGATCGGACGCGGCCGGTGCTCACTCGGTGGCTTGAAATCGACGCCGGCCGAAGCCGCGAGCGATGCGAACTCGTCGAACCCTGCTGGCGTCGGGCGCCGTCGGACTGGCGGGCGTCGCCGGCTGCGTCGCGTCCCCGTCGGGCGGACGTAACGACGAGGCCGGGGGACGCGAGGACCCGAACGCCGCCGACGTCGACGCGCGGCTCGGGTTCGTCGGCGACCTCATGCTCGGGCGCAGCGTGAACGAGCGGTGGGCCGACGACGACCCCGCGGGGGTCTGGGGGCCGACGCTGCCGCGCCTCGCGGAGCTCGACGGGCTCGTCGCCAATCTGGAGTGTTGCGTCTCCGAGCGCGGCACGCGGTGGCCCGACAAGGTGTACTACTTCCGGTCGGATCCCTCGTTCGCCGTGCCGGCGCTGGAGGCCGCCGGCGCCTCGTTCGTCTCGCTCGCGAACAACCATATCCTCGACTTCCGCGAGCCCGCGCTCCGCGACACGCGGACGCACCTCGGCGACGCCGGCATAGCCCACGCCGGTGCCGGGACCGATCTCGGGGCGGCGCTCGAGCCGGCGGTGTTCGAGGCGGGCGACGTCACGGTCGCGGCGTTCGGCCTCACCGACCAGTCCGAGGCGTTCGCTGCGGCTCAAGAAGAGCCCGGCACCGCCTTCGCGACGCTCGATCCCTCGATCCCAGCGACGCGCTCGCTCGTCGAGGGGGTTCTCGAGAGCGCCCGCTCGCACGATCCGGACCTCGTCGTCGCCTCCCTGCACTGGGGCGCGAACTGGGAGACCGAACCGCGGCGGGTCCACGAGCGGTTCGGGCGGTGGCTCGTCGATCGGGGCGTCGACGTCGTCCACGGCCACAGCGCGCACGTCCTCCAGGGCGTCGAGGTGTATCGGGGGCGGCCGATCGTCTACGACGCGGGCGACTTCGTCGACGACTACGTCGACTACGTCGACCGGCAGGGGGTTCACAACAAGCGCAGCGCGCTGTTCGAGCTGGTCGTCCGCGACGGCGACCTCGACGAGCTGTTCGTCGAGCCGACCGCGATCGTCGACGAGGCGGCGACGCTCGCGGACCCCGACGTCGCCGAGTGGGTTCGGGAGACCGTCGCGGAGCGCTCCGCGGCGTTCGGGACCGACGTCGAGCGCGTGGCCGGCGGCCTCTCGATCCCGTTGGGCGAGGGATGAACTAGGGCGGCGACGACGGTCACCCGCTGGATAGCTTGAAATGCGCATGACCGCTAGCGGGGATCTGTTCGGTCTGAGCGCGGCGCAGCTGGAAACGATCATGCCGGTCCTCCTGATCGCGATACTGGTGATCGGCGCCGCGTGCGCGTTGTTCGTGCTGTCGACGGACTCGACCTGAGCGTCCCGCCTCGGCGCGTCCGCCGGGCGTCCGCCGGGCATCCGCCACCGTATCAGACCCCCGGGTTGGATACGTCAGACCCCGGGTTGGATACGTCAGACCCCGGGTGGGATACGTCAGACCCCCGAGCGGGATACGTCAGGCCAGCCGACCGATCGCGTCGACGATCACGTCGACGCCGACGTCGATCGCGTCCTCGTCGACGTCGAAGTACGCCGTGTGGTGGCCCGAGGGATTGCTCGCGCCGACGCCGAGGTACGTGGCGGTCCCACCCTGGTCCTGCACGCGGCGAATGAGGTAGGAGGCGTCCTCGCTGCCGCCGAACTCCTTCTCGATGATCCGGTCGACGCTCGGCGTCGCCTCCGCCGCGGCCTCGACCACGTCGACCACCGCGTCGTCGTTGCGGAAGGTCGTGGTCTTCCCGTAGAGTCTCGTCTCGACGTCGACGTCGTGCATCGTCGCCGCGCCGTCGACGACCTCGCGGGCCCGCCCGAGCATGTACTCGTTGAGGTCGTGGGTCTCGCCGCGCACCTCGACCCGCATCGTCGCCTCCTCGCAGACCACGTTCTGGGCGTTGTCCGCGCTCACCCTGCCCACGTTGACCCGCGTCGCGCCGTCGCCGTGGCGCGCGATCCCGTAGAGGTTCCCGATCGCCGCGGTCGCCGCCTGCAGCGCGTTCCGCCCGGCGTGCGGCTCGCCGCCCGCGTGGGCGGGCTCCCCGGAGAACGTCACGTCGACCTTCGCGTTCGACAGCGGGGCGTCGTAGCTCGACACGACCGTGCCCGTCGGCTCGTCGAGGCCGACGTGGACGGCGAGCAGGCGGTCGACGTCGTCGAGGTGGCCGCTCTCGGCCATCGGCTTGCCGCCGCGCCCGCCCTCCTCGGCCGACTGGAAGAAGAACTTCAGCGTGCCGTCGAACCCGCTCTCGGCGAACGCCCGGGCCACGCCGACGCCGATCGCGGCGTGCGCGTCGTGGCCGCAGGCGTGCATCTCGCCGGGGTGGACGCTCGCGAACCCCTCCGCGGCCGGGCGGTGGTCGTCGTCCATCGCCTCCTGTCGTTCGAGCGCGTCGATGTCGGTCCGCAGTCCGATCGTCGGGCCGTCGCCGAACTCCCGCGTCGCGATGACCCCGGTGATGTCGCCCATCGCGTCGAGGTACTCCGCCGGCGCGCCGGCCTCCCGAGCGCGCTCCTTGGCCGCGGCGACCTCGTCGGCCGGCGGCACGCCCATCCGCTCGTCCGGCGCGACGGTGTCCTCGCCGACGAGCACGTCGTACCCCAGGCCGTCGAGTTCGGCCGCCAGCAGCGCGGAGGTCCGGAACTCCTTCCAGCCCGCCTCGGCGTGGCGGTGGAGGTCTCGTCTGATCGCTCGCAGCGTCTGCCCCTCGAACGAGTGCAACGCGTCCATACCCGTCACCCTCGCGGGCCGTCGGAAAAAATCACCCGGCGAAGCTGGGTCGCCGTCGCCCCCCATTCGGCCCCGTGCCCTGCTGGCGTCCAAACCCTATTGGGGCGCAGGGGTCAACGCCGACCGTGACTGACACCAACCGCGAGTGGGTGCTCGCCGAGCGCCCGACCGGCGAGCCCGACGAGGACTGTTTCGAACTGCGGGAGACCGACGTCCCGTCCCCCGCGCCGGGCGAACTCCTCGTTCGCACGCGCTACCTCTCCGTGGACCCGTACATGCGCGGTCGGATGCGCGACGCCGAATCGTACGCCGAGCCGTGGGCGGTCGGCGACCCGCTCAACGGCGGCGTCGTCGGCGAGGTCATCGAGAGCGAACACGACGCGTACGACGCGGGCGACCTCGTGACGGGCGAGGGCCGGTGGGCCGACTACGCGGCGCTCGACGCGGCCGACGTCGCCCCGGTCGACCCCGCGGTCGCCGCCCCCGAGGCCTACCTCGGCGCCCTCGGGATGCCGGGGCGGACCGCCTACTTCGGGCTCCTGGAGGTCGGCGAGCCGAAGCCCGGCGACACGGTCGTCGTCTCCGGCGCCGCGGGCGCGGTCGGCTCGGTCGTCGGCCAGATCGCGAAGCGAAACGGCTGCCGCGTCGTCGGCTTCGCCGGTAGCGACGAGAAGACCGACTGGCTCACCGACGACCTCGGCTTCGACGCGGCGATCAACTACGAGACGACCGACGACTACCGCGCCGCGCTGGAGTCGGCCGCGCCGGACGGCGTCGACGTCTACTTCGACAACGTCGGCGGGCCCATCACGGACGCCGTGTTCGCGCAGCTGAACCTCGACGCGCGCGTCGCCGTCTGCGGGCAGATCGCCCACTACAACGACGAGTCGGTCCCGACCGGCCCGCGGAAGCTCCCCCAGCTGATCCCGGTCCGGGCGCGGGTCGAGGGGCTGCTCGTGAGCGACTTCGCGACCCGGTTCGGCGAGGCCAGCGAGCGGCTCGGACGGTGGGTCGCGAGCGGCGAGCTGAAGCACCGCGAGACGGTCGTCGACGGCCTCGAGAACGCTCCGGACGCCTTCCTCGGGCTGTTCGCCGGCGACAACATCGGTAAGCAGGTGGTGCGGGTGTCGTCGCCGGACGGAGAGTAGCCGGAGTCGGTTCCACGCACGGTACGTCTTCCTCGATTTTCGCCTCCTTGTCGCCCTCTCGTTTCCTCTCGCTCTCCCGCTCCCTGCCCCTCTCGTTTCCTTCGCTCTCCCGCCCCCTCCCGGCTTTCTCTCGCTCTCCCGCCCCTCCCGCTCTCACTGCCGCCCCGCGGCCGTTCAGGCGACGTGTCGCTCGGTGAGCGTCTCTCCGCGCTCGAACCGGTCCAGCGACAGCGGCGAGGCGTCGAGGAGGGCCGTCTCCCCGTCGACGGCGAGGTCGGCGGCGATCCGGCCCGCGGCGGGCGCGTGTTGGAAGCCGTGGCCGGAGAACCCGGCGACGGTCACGAGGCCGGGGAGCGTCTCCTCGACGATCGGGTGGTGATCGGGCGTGACCGCGTACAGCCCGGCCCACCCGCGCTTGATCCGCGTGTCGGGGCCGAAGTACTCGGCGTAGTCGGCGGCGTGCTCGACCGCGCGCGCCGCCCACTCGACGTCCATCCCCTCGTCGTAGGCGTCGGGGTCTCGCGCGGGGTCCGCCTCGTCGAAGTGGCCCCCGACGAGCGCCGCCCCGTCCCGCTCGGGGCGGAAGTACGAGCCCGTCTCGAGGTCGATCGTCAGCGGGACCGACTCGGGGACCGGCGGCGCGGGGTCGACCACGGCGATCTGTCGGCGCCGGGGCGATATCGGGAGGTCGACGCCGGCCATCGCGCCGACCGTCGCGGCCCACGCGCCCGCGGCGTTGACGACGCGGTCGACCTCGCGGCGCTCGGTGTCCGTCGCGCCGGCCGCGCGGACGTCCGCGCCGACGACGCGGTCGCCCTCGCGGTGGAGGCCCGTGACGGCGGTCTTCGTCCGGACGTCGACGCCCGGTTCGCGGGCGGCCGCGGCGTATCCCCGGACGGCGAGGTTCGGGTCGGCGAACCCGTCGTCGGGGTTGTACGCGGCCGCGACGAACGGCTCCGGGTCGAGGCCCGGACAGCGTTCGGTCGCCGCCGCCGGCGTGAGCAGTTCGCTCTCCGCGCCGAGCGAGCACTGCATGTCGACGTTCGCGCGGAACCGCTCCGCGACCGCCTCCGTCCGAGCCAGGAGCAGGTAGCCGGTCTTCCGCAGCCCGATGTCGACGCCGAACCGCTCCTCGAAGGCGTCCCACACCTCCTTGCTGGCGAGCGAGAGCTCGACGTTCACGCGCGAAGAGAACTGCGACCGGATCCCGCCGGCCGAGCGGGCGGTGCTGGCGTTCCCGAGCGACCCCTTCTCGACGAGGGTCACGTTCGCGCCGCGGTCGGCCAACGCGTACGCGGCCGAGAGCCCGAGGACGCCCCCGCCGACGACAAGCGTGTCCATATCCCCCGATCGCCCCCCGAGATCATAAACCTCCGACGCCGACCGGCTCCCTTCGCGACCCCGCCGCGGTTCGGAGAGCGAGCCGGCCCGAACGGGTCGTCCGACGAACGGGCTAAGTCGCCGCGGAGCGACGACCCGGGCATGGTGATCGCACTCTCCGCGGAGGCGGTCGACCGCCGCCTCGACCTGGCGTCGCTCGTCGACGTGGTGGACGACGCGTTAGTCAAGCAGGCCGCCGGCGAGGTCGAACGACCGCACCGGCCGCATTTCCCGGTCGGCGCGGGGCTCGACGGCGACGACCCCCTCGGAACCGGCATCGCGATGCCGGCGTACGTCCACGGGGCGGACCACTACGCGACGAAGCTCGTCGGCGTCCACGAGGCGAACGCGGAGCGCGGGCTCCCGACGATCAACGCGCAGATCGTGCTCACGGAGGCCCGAACGGGTCTCCCGAAGGCGTTCATCGCGGGGACGGCGATCACGAACGCCCGAACCGGCTGTATCGGGGCGGTCTCGGTCCGGGCGTTGGCTCCGGAGCCGGACGGCGAGGGGCTCACTCTCGGCGTCGTGGGGGCCGGCGCACAGGCGCGCTGGCAGACGCGGGCCATCGCGACGATCGCGGCGCTGTCGGACGTGCGGGTCCACTCGCCGAGCGACTCGCGAGAGGCGTGTGCGGCGGACCTGCGCGACGAGGGGGTCCCGGCGCGCGCGGTCGACACGCCCGGCGAGGCGGTCGCGGGCGCCGACGTGGTCGTGACCGCGACGACCGCGACCGAGCCCGTCTTCCCGCCCGACGCGCTCGACGAGGGGACCCTCGTCGTCGCGGTCGGCGCGTTCACGGCGGAGACGCAGGAGCTCGATCCCCGCGTGCTCGACCGCGCCGAGCGGGTGTTCGCCGACGTGCCCGAAGAGGCCGCCGAGACCGGCGACCTCCTCGCGAGCGACCTCGACGCCGACGACCTGGTCGAACTCGGCGTCCCCCTCGCGGACGGGTACGTCAGGGAGTCGCCCGAGGACGTGCTGGCGGTCGTGAGCGTCGGGTCCGCGACGCTGGACGCCGCGGCGGGCGAGGCGGTCTACCGGCGGGCGGTCGAGGCGGGCGACGGTACCGAGGTCGAACTGTAGCCCGGTCGACGGCGGCTCGCCGACGCGGACGACCGACGGCTCGGCCGAAACCGCGGGCGATGTCGGCCGCGGGCGACGCGGACCGACCCTCGCGGCGGACGTCGTCGACGGCGACCGGAGAGATGAGGTATCGACTATTCTTAAGTAGCCTGACCGCTTTCGCTCCGAACAGATGTCCCACGACGCGCGAGCGAGACTGAGCGACCTCCGGCGGGCGCTCCACCGCCACCCGGAGCCGGGGTGGCGCGAGTTCCGGACGACGGCGCGCGTCGTCGAGGAGCTCGAACGGATCGGCGTCGACGAGGTCGCCGTCGGCCGCGACGCCCTCGCGACCGACTCACGGATGGCCGTCCCCGACGACGACGAGATCCGCCCGTGGCTCGACCGCGCCCGTCGGGCCGGGGTCAGCGACGACCTCCTCGAGCGCACCGCGGGCGGCCACACGGGCGTCGTCGCGACGCTCTCGCAGGGCGAGGGGCCGTGTATCGGCCTGCGCGTCGACCTCGACGCGATCTCGATCCACGAGTCCGAGGACCCCGACCACCGGCCGACGGCGGAGGGGTTCCGGTCCGAACACGACGGCTACATGCACGCCTGCGGTCACGACGCGCACCTCGCGATCGCGCTCGGCACGATCGAGGCGATCAGAGAGAGCGCGTTCGAGGGGACCCTCAAGATGTTCTTCCAGCCGGCGGAGGAGATCTCCGGCGGCGGGAAGGCGATGGCCGAGAGCGGCCACCTCGACGATGTCGACTACCTGTTCGCGCTCCACGTCGGGCTCGGCCACCCGACCGGCGAGATCGTCGCCGGCGTGGAGAGCCCCTTGGCGATGGCGCACCTGACGGCCACCTTCGAGGGGGCGAGCGCCCACGCGGGAAAGGCGCCGAACGAGGGGGCGAACGCCATGCAGGCCGCCGCGACCGCGATCCAGAACGCGTACGGGATCCCGCGCCATCGCGACGGGGCGACGCGGGTGAACGTCGGCAAGATCGAGGGCGGCTCCGCGAGCAACGTCATCGCCGAGGAAGTGACCATCGAGGCGGAGGTCCGCGGCGAGACGACCGCGCTGATGACGTACGCGCGCACCGAGCTCGAGCGGATCCTCTACGCCGCTGCCGAGCTCCACGACTGCGACGTCGCCCCGCGCGTGATCAGCGAGTCGCCGTGCGTCGACAGCCACCCGGCGCTCCGGGAGGTCGTCGGCAACGTCGCGTGGGACGTCGACGGCGTCGAGCGCGTGATCCCGTCCGAGGAGTTCGGGGTGAGCGAGGACGCCACGTACCTGATGCGGCAGGTCCAAGAGGCGGACGGGCTCGCCTCGTACTTGCTCATCGGCACGGACCACCCGACGAGCCACCACACCCCGACGTTCGACGTCGACGAGGCGAGCCTCGCGATCGGCGTCGACTTGCTAACGGACGCGTTCGTCGAGCTCTCCCGGCGGCGCCCGTAACCGGGCGCCGGCGGGAGGCGTCGGATCGGTCGACGGGCGGGACCCGTTGGCACGACCAGTACCGTTAATCCGCTGGCCCTCGGTATTTAGGCCATGAGCCAGAACGACGTGCCGGAGTCGCTGGAGGCGGCGGCCGAGTCGGACCGGCCTCGCGGTATCCTCACGCCCTCCGACCGTGACTTTCTGCTCGGACGGAAGACGGACTACACGGACCACTCGCGGAAACAGAAGCGGAACCGAATCCGCCGCCGCGTCCGGAACGCGATCCTCGATTTCAGCATCCTCTTCGAGTGTCTGGAAGAGCGGGACCGGAAGACGGTGTTCGACCCTGACGGCGAGGACCGCGAGGCGTACACGCAGGGGATCACCGACATGCTCGCGTTCCTCCATCTCGGCACGATGGGATACCACACCCCGTTCAAGGACATGCTCTCCGAGGGCGTCGGGAAGGCGGAACAGCGGCTCGCCGGGTCGAACTACCGCATGGTCAACGTGGAGTTCAACGTCGAGCCGGTCGGCCAGATCGACGTCGACGAGGTGGTCGAAAAGCTCGAGAACGACGAGTTCGCGGAGCTCACCGACGAGGAGCTTCGCGCGTTCGTCCGCCTGCTGACCATGTCGGAATCGTTCTCGCCGGAGGAGGCCGGCGAGGAGATCAAAGACCGCGTCGACGAGTTCGCCGAGAAGCTGACGGAGAGCGCGACCTCTCACGAGCGCACGCTCGAAGAGCTGACGAACTGAACGGGTCGGCGACTCGCTCGCTCCCGCCGCCTTCTCCACCTCGGCACGCTACCCGACCGATGATCCGCTGCCGCGTACCGACTGATTTCCGCCGGTAACGGATATCGATGACACCTCGCTGCCCGCCCCGGGATCGCCCGCGTGCCGGGCCGTCGGAGATCGGGATGCCCCCGTCCAGATTCCGACGTGATTCCAGCCGGTGTTTCGGGTAGAGTCGCTTTTTCTATTCAAACGTTCAATTATTTCAGATAGATATGCCAATAGCGGTGAGTCAACCGCTCATTTCAGAATACGTTGAATACATATACGGATTACATAATACGGTTATACTTTCGGACACTGAGAAACACTTATTGTGTATACTTTCGATCGACATCCCATGCCAGCACGTGGCATGGTACTCGACCGGCGGAGGGATCGCGGGCCAACTAGTGGTCACGGTCGTCGGGGTGGCCCCGTATGAGCGGTGCGGACCGGGGGATGGTCGAGGAGTTCCTCGACGAGATCGACCCCGTCGTCTTCGCGTTCGGCGCGCTGTTGACGGTCGGCGTGATCGCGGCGTTCTTCATCGATCAAGAGTTCGTCTCCAGCGGAATCGCGACCGTCCAGTCGCAGGTTCTCGCCTATCTCAACTGGGCGCTGCTGGTGATCGTGTTCCTGATCGTCGTCTTCCTGCTGTTCCTGATCGTGGGCCCCTGGGGGAAGATCAAGATGGGAGACACGGATCCGGAGTACAGCTTCCTTTCGTTCTTCGCGATGCTGTACTCGGCAGGGTTCGCGGCCGGCGTCGTGTTCTGGGGACCGACCGAGGCGCTGTTCTACTACGACAGCCCGTCGCCGCTGTTCGGCATCGAAGGCGGGACGGCGGAAGCGGTTCCGATCGCGATCCAGCAGACGCTGTTCCACTGGGCACTGCCCCAGCTGGCGGTCTTCACGATCATGGGGCTCGCGATCGCCTACTTCGCGTACAATTACGAGAACGTGCCGCTGCGCGTCTCGTCGGCGCTGACGCCCGTCCTCGGCGCTGACAACCTCGACGGCCCGGCCGCGAAGGTCATCGACATCCTCGCCGTCTTCGCGACGATCGGCGGCGTGGCGACGTCGCTCGGGTTCATCGGAAGCCAGTTCATCGCCGGCCTCAACTACCAGTGGGGGATCGACTTGGGGAACGTCGGTATCCTCCTCGTGGTGACCACGATGACGCTGTTGTTCACGATCTCGATGGTGCTCGGAGTCGACAGGGGTATCCGGCGGCTGTCGAACTTCAACATGATCCTCTTCGTCGCGCTCATGCTCGCGACGTTCATCCTCGGCCCGACCCTGTTCCTGCTCACGCTGGGGTCGCAGGCGGTGGGCGGCATGATCGCCGACTTCACCTCGATGAGCCTCTTCGCCGGCGTCGGAACCGAGGGCGGCACCGGATGGGTCAACGCGTGGACGGTGTTCTACTGGGCCTGGGCGCTCTCCTGGTCCCCGTTCGCGGGCCTGTTCATCGCCCGCATCTCCAAGGGTCGGACCGTCCGCGAGGTCGCGTTCACCGGTATCGTGGCGACATCGGCGGCGACCATCCCGTGGTTCACGTTCGTCGGCGGCACCGCGCTGCAGTACCACCACACCGGCGTTGCCGACTTCGCTCCCGTGATCAACAACTTCACCCCGGAGATCTCGGGCTTCATCCTCTTCAGCGCCTTCCCCTTCGGAACGGTGTTCATGATCGCGTTCATGATCCTCGTGACGACGTTCTTCATCACCTCGGCCGACTCCTCGACGCTCGCCGTCTCGATGATGACGACCGGCGGGAAGGCGCGGCCCTCGACGATCAACCGGGTCTTCTGGGGCGTCGTGCTCGGGATGACCGCGGCCATCCTCATGATCATCGGCGGCGCGGGCGGAGCGGGGGCGCTGCAGGACGCGGTCATCATCACCGGCGCGCCGTTCGCCTTCGTCTGCTTCCTCGCGATGCTCTCGCTCATCAGAGAGTTCAGTTCGAACTACGGTCGGGTGTTACTGCAGGACGAGACCGTGCTGTACGGGGGGTCCAAGGAGAGCGACTCCCGGTCGGCCTCGTTCGAGTCCGCCGGATCCGACGACGACTGACGGCTCGCGTTCCGTTTTACCCTCGTTTATACCAAGTTTTAATGTACGGCGTATACATAATCTGTGTATGGATAGGGATACGGCTGAACCCGCCGCGGACGCGCTCCCCGGCCCGAACGGGAAGCGTTGGGTCGAGTTCCACCAGTCGCACTCCGCGCCCAGCGAGTACTCCCACGAGTTCGTCTGGGACGTGACCCGCGAGGCCGACGGGCCCTTCGTCACCGACGTCGACGGCAACGTCCTCTTAGACTTCACCTGTCACATCGGCGCGGCCCCGCTCGGCTACAACAACGAGAAGGTGCTCTCGAAGCTCCGCGAGTTCGACCTCGTCGAGCCGATGAAGATCGCCGGCCAGGACATGTACTTCGGCTCCGGACCGAGCCCGGAGGAGGCCGACTTCCCGGGGTCGAGCCACCTCATGGACCGGCTGACCGACGTCTCCAGCCAGTACGGGATGGACACCGTCTTCCTCTCGAACTCCGGCGCCGAGGCGATGGAAAACGCGATGAAGATCACGCACGACCACCGGTCGCCGGCGAAGTACGGCGTCGCCTTCGACGGGAGCTTCCACGGCCGCACCCTCGGAACGCTCTCGCTGACGAAGTCGAAGGACGTGTACACCCGGCACTACCCGGAGATTAGCGGCATCGAGACGGTGCCGTTCTGCGCTGACCGCGGTTGCGACGCCGCGACCTGCGACTGCGGCTTCTTTGCCGGCGGCGGCTCGCGGCTCCGGAACATGCTCGCGCCCGAGGGCGGGCACGTCGACCCCGCGGAGATCGCCTTCCTGACGCTCGAACCGATCCAGGGCGTCGGCGGCTACCGCTTCCCCAGCGAGGCGTTCATGGACGAGGTCGCGGCCGTCACCGACGAGTACGACATCCCGCTCGTCGTCGACGAGATCCAGTCGGGGATGGGCCGCACGGGGGAGATCTGGGCGGCGGACCACTACGCCATCGAGCCGGACGTGATCGCGGCCGCGAAGGCGCTGCGCGTCGGCGCGACGATCTCCCGGTCGGAGGTGTTCCCGTCGGAGAAGAACCGCCTCGGCTCGACGTTCGGCGGCGGCGACCTCCTCGGCTCGATGATGGGGGCGTTCACGCTGGAGGCGATCGAGGAACACGACCTGCTCGACAACGCGACCCGGAGGGGGCGGCAGGCGAGGGAGCTCCTCCGCGACGACGCGCCAGACACCGTCGTCGACGTCCGCGGCAAGGGGTTGATGCTGGCGGTGGAGTTCGACACGGCGGAGCGGCGCTCGGCGGTCGTCGAGGCCTCGCTCGACCGCGGGCTCCTGACGCTCGGCTGCGGGACGAAGACGATCCGACTCCTTCCCCCGCTCGACGCGACCGAACGCGAGATCGCGCTCGGTACGGGGCTCTTCCTCGACGCGATCGACGCCGTCAGCGCGAGCGCGGCGGCGAACTGAGGAACTGAACCCGGCAGTGCGGCGCGTGTTAAATCACTCACTCGGAGAAACAGTCCGGCTCGTTTCGATCAGTACGGATCACCTGCGGACCGGATTCGGTCCGCTATCGCTTCCGTCAGGAACGCCTCGCGAGACACGGATGGTTCTGCGGTCGGGGACGCGTCAACTCACGTTTGCGGCGCGTTCGGGCTGTCGCACGCGCTCTCGCTCTGGAGGCACTTGGACACGCTCGAGTGTCTCCTCCGGACCCGTGTACTCTGCTACTATCTCCCGCGTGAGACGTCGGTAAAGGCGGGTCTGCTTCGCATTTCACTGGATATCGATGTCACCTGCTGCAGACACACGCACCGTGTATCCACAGAATTCGAACCTGAGAGCACCGACCGAATCTCGCTGGTTCCTTTCCAAAGACATCATCAACTGATCTAGCGCATCAGGATCGACTACGTCACCCAGCGTATCATCCAAATCGGTCGGATGGACACCTTCTTTATCGGCGACTCTGCGCACAATCTGAACGCTGTATTTGGTCATATTGCGTCTGCTACAAATCCGGGCAAAACGCGTCGCTATTCATAATAATTCGTTTACAGAAGCCGAAACGCCGAGGATGTCGCCGGTCGTCGTAACGACCAGTTCCCGTAGAGCGGGAGCGATCGCAACGGTGTCGTTATCTCTATCCCAACTCACCATTCCGGCCTCGTTGAGCATCGGGAGGTGGACGTGGGAGAGGGAGACGTGCGTATCTGACTGCTGTTCGGTCGGGACGGCTGACGATTCGGAACCGTACTCGAGGGCCGACATTTCAGTCGCTAGCTGTGTGGTCGGGACCGGTTCCGGATGATCGGCCAAATACCGGAGCATTCTCCGCCGCTTCCGGTTGGCCAAGGCTTTGTACAGCGTATCCAACAGTTCGTCCTCGCTGAGTCGCGATAGCGGTATTGGCTCGATCATCGCTACATTAGTTATTAGCGTGTGTTATCTAAACTTGAACCCTTGTACAGTAAAGCCGATTAATATTACAGCTGGCCTGCGTTTCTGGCCGCTCAGAGATCAAACGACGGTTGCCCAGCCATAGCGGCTCTCATCACCTTGTTCGTCGCGCGGCGGACGCGCTCCGACACCGCCTGCTCAGAGACGCCGAGTTGACCAGCCAGTTGCTCGTACGTGACTTCTCGCGGAATTTCGAAATAGCCGCGTTCGACTGCCAGTGATAGCGCTTCGTATTGGGGTTCTGTGAAGGCGTAGCTTTTTTGAAAATACTCCGAGTCGGTCAACGCCGAGACGCGCTTGAGCCGATACTCGATACCGTGTGAGGCACAGTACTCGCTGAACGCGGCCAGCCCCCCGTTATCCTCGAAGCGTATCTCGAAGGTCCACGTGTCGTCACTCTGTGCCTTGAGAATCGTCGCCGTCGTCTCTGCGAGCCCCGCGATGAGCCGTTCCGTAGGGTCTTCCCACTCGATTTTGTACAACGCCTGGTTGTCGACCCGATCCACGGCGGTAATCGACTCGACGTTCGGATGCTCTCGCATCGCCGTAACGAACTCGTCTAAATCGTCACCGCATCCCCAGATATACGGCATGATTCGGTTCCCAGTCGGGACGACCCGCTCTATTTCTACGGCGACATCAGGGAAGTTCGCGATGATCCTCCCCAGTAGAAACTGGTCAGCCTCTATGGAGAACTCGGCTAGGACGGTCATGTAACTACTACAGAGCAAAGTGTAATAATCTCTCGCACGGCTATCGAAACGCCTCTCTGAACTGGTAGAGTCCTCCGGTCTCCGTTGCCCCCCTCTCAGCTCCCGTCGACGACCGATCGCTCGACGACCGACACCCCGTTGACCTCGGCGACCGCCGTGCGGCGCGCCCGTTCGAGGGCGTCGAGTTCGGCGCCCTCGGCCGTCACGGCGTCGACGACCTCGCCGACCCGCGCCAGCCACGACGCGAGCGCGAGCCGCGCCTCGGCGACGACCTTCTCCCGCTCGACCGGGGACAGCCGCGCCATCGCGTTGTACGCCCCGCGGATCTTGAACGAGCCGGTCCGCTGGAGCTGTTCGAGCTTGAGCCCCGGCGAGTCCGCCCCGCTCATCTCGGCGAAGGTGCGCGAGGTGTCGAGCGGCGTCCGATGCGCGACGCCGGCGAGCCGGTCGCGTGCGGCCTCGACGTCGGCGCGCGTGACGGTCGCCGACGCGTCCGGCTCCCCGGGGTCCGGGTCGCTGTCAGCGCGGTCGCGGTCGTCGGGATCGCCCTCGGTCATTCGGTGGTCGGACGCGCGTCTCCGGGCGTCTCGGCGCGCGGAACCGGGTGTCGCCGTTCGAGGTCGCGGATCGCGCCGACGAGCACGTCCACGCCGTGACCGATGCTCCGCTCGTCGACGTCGAACGTCGGGGTGTGGTGGCTCGTCGGGTGGTCCGTGCCGACGATGAGGTACGAGGCGAGCCCGTCCGCCTCCTGAACGCGCTCCATCAGGAACGTCGCGTCCTCGCTCGCGCCGAAGTCCGCCGCCGGGAGCACGGTGTCGATCCCGTCGACCCCCCCGGCCACGTCCGTCACCAGCGCCTGCAGCTCCGGGTCGCTGTCCGCGCGCGGCGACTCGCTCACCACGTCGACGGTCCCGCGACAGCCGTGCATCGCCGCGGCGGCGCGCACGGTGGTCTCGAAGCGGTGTTTCATGTACTCCATCAGCGCGGTCGTCTCGCCGCGCGCCTCGGCCTCCATCCGAGCGCGCTCGGCGATGACGTTGCTCGCGGTGCCGGCCTCCGCCTTCCCGACGTTCACGCGCGTCATCCCGTCGGCGTGGCGGGCGATCCCGTACGCGTTCACGATCGCCGTCCCCATCGCCTGCATCGCGTTGTCGCCCTCGTTCGGCGCCTTCCCCGCGTGCGCCGACGTGCCCTCGATCGTCGCGTCTAAGTGCGCCATCGCCAGCGGCTTCTCGATCCCGGCGACCACCTCGCCGGTCGGGTGATCGAGGCCGACGTGGACCGCGAGCAGGTAGTCGAGGTCGTCCGCGAACCGGCTCTCCGCCATCGGGTGACCGCCGCCCCCGGTCTCCTCGGCCGGCTGGAAGAAGACGACCAGCCGCCCGGCGAAGTCGCTCTCGGCGATGGCTTCGAGGACCGCGAGCCCCCACGTCATGTGGACGTCGTGGCCGCAGGCGTGCATCGTGCCGTCGATCTCGGAGCGGAACCCCTCGTCGACGGGGTCGTGGTCGGGGTCGGTCGACTCCTCGATGAACAGCCCGTCGATGTCGACGCGGAGCCCGATTACGGGCCCGTCGCCGCGGTCGAGCACGGCGACGGCGCCGGTGTTTCCGCCGGTCATGCGGTCGAGTAGCTCCGGGTCCGCGCCGCGTTCGCGGGCGCGCTCGACCCACGGGCCCAGGTCCGCCTCGGGGACGGCCATGCGGTCGGCCGGGTCGTACGCGTCCGGACCGATCGCGAGCTCGTCGACGCCGATCGCCCGGATCTCCTCGGCGAGCGTCGCCGTCGTGAGGAACTCGCGCCACGCCGGCTCCGGGTGGCGGTGGAATCGTCGGCGGACGCTGGCGAGCCGATCGCGGATCGGTTCGTTCATGCGAGTGGCTCTCTCACTCGACCGTCTTAAGAGTAGTTGATCGTACACAATTGTCGTGTACGTAGGATACACAAAAAGCTAAGAAACCCCCTCGCGTTGATCCGCCAACGCGTCGTTCCGACGCGCCCACCGCTCATGAGTTCACACCAGACCGCCGATCCGGACGTCGTCGTGCTGCGGGAGGGAACGGAAGGACTGTCGATGGCGTCGTACGCGGACGCGCTCCGCGAGCGGCTCCCGGACCGCACGGTCGCGCTCGCGCGGACGCCCGCCGAGGAGCGCGACCTCGTGCCGCGGGCCCGCGTCGCGACCGGCATCACGCTCGACGCCGACCTCCTCGAGCGCGCCGACCGACTTGAGCTGTTCGCGTGCACCTTCGCCGGCACCGACCACGTCCCGACCGACGCGCTCCGCGATCACGGGGTTTGCGTGACGAACGCGGGGGGTATCCACGCCCCCGGAATCGCCGAGCAGTCGATCGCCAACATGCTCGTCTTCGCGCGCGACCTCCACGAGGGGTTCCGCCGGAAGACGAACGGCGAGTGGCGCCACTTCCAGTCGCGCGAGTTCACCGACAGCACGGTCACCGTCGTGGGGCTCGGCTCGATCGGACAGGCGGTCGTCCAGCGGCTCGCCGGGTTCGAGGTGGAGACGATCGGGATCCGCTACACGCCGGAGAAGGGCGGCCCCACCGACGAGGTGCTCGGGTTCGACGACGAGGACATCCACGCGGCGTTCGCGCGGAGCGACTACGTCGTGCTCGCGTGTCCGCTCAACGACCTGACCCGCGGGATGGTCGGGGAGGCGGAGCTGGCGACGCTCCCGCCCGAGGCGGTCGTCGTCAACGCGGCCCGCGGCGGCCTCGTCGACACCGACGCCTTGGTGTCCGCGCTGCAGACCGAGGGCATCCGCGGCGCCGCCCTCGACGTCACCGACCCCGAGCCGCTCCCGTCGGACCACGTCCTCTGGGACTTAGAGAACTGCCTCATCACTCCGCACACGGGCGGCCACACGCCAAAGCACTGGGACCGGTTGGCCGACATCGTCGCGACCAACGTCGCGGCGCTCGAGGAGGGCGGTGAGTTGGAGAACGCGGTCGTCACGCCGGACGCGGACGACTGATCGGGCGGATCCGTATCGCGCGGTGACAGGCGCCGGGCGCGGCGCCTCAGCGCCCGCGACCCGTCAGGGCCAGAGCCCGCGCGCCCCCTTCGCCTCGGCGACCCGGGACAGCGCGACCACGTAGGCGGCGTCGCGCCACGTCAGGTCGCGCGCGTCGACCTCGTCGCGCACGTCGCACCACGCGGACAGCATCTGTTCTTCTAACTCCTCGTTGACGCGCTCCAGCGACCACGTCCGCCGGTTGATGTCCTGGAGCCACTCGAAGTACGACACCGTGACGCCGCCGGCGTTCGCGAGGATGTCCGGGATCACCGCCACGTCGCGCTCGGCGAGGATCGCGTCGGCGGCGAACGTCGTCGGCCCGTTCGCCCCCTCGACGACGATGTCGGCGTCGACAGCGTCGGCGTTGCCCGCGGTGATCACGTTGCCGACGGCCGCGGGGATCAGCACGTCCACGTCGAGTTCGAGGACCGCCTCGTTCGACAGCGTCTCCGGCGCCTCGTGGGTGAGCACCGCTTCGGGCTCCTCCTCGTGGGTTGGGACCGCGCGCGTGTCGAGGCCGTCCGGATCGTAGATCGCCCCGTTCACGTCGCTGACGGCGACGACGGTCGCGCCCCAGTCGTCGAGGAGGCGGGCCGCGTTGGCGCCGACGGAGCCGAACCCCTGCACCGCGACGGTCGCGTCGGCGAGCTCGCGGTCGTAGTAGTCGACGGCCTCGCGCGTGATGATGGCCGTCGACCGGCCGGGCGCCGCCTCGCGGCCGTACGACCCCCCGATGACGGGGGGCTTCCCGGTGACGACGCCCGGGATCGTCTCGCCCTGCTGCATCGAGTAGGCGTCCATGAACCACGCCATCGTCTGGGCGTCGGTCCCCATGTCGGGCGCGGGAACGTCCTTCGTCGGCCCGACGACGTCGCGCAGTTCCTCCGCGAACCGCCGGGTGAGCCGCTCGCGCTCGTCGTCGGTCAGCGATTTGGGATCGACCGCGATCCCGCCCTTCCCGCCGCCGAAGGGGAGGTCCATCACGGCGCACTTCCAGGTCATCCACATCGAGAGGCCGGTGCACTCGTCGGCGGTGACCTCCGGGTGATACCGGAGCCCGCCCTTGTACGGGCCGCGGACGTCGTCGTGCTGGGCGCGGTAGCCGGTGAAGACGTCGACGCCGCCCTCCTCTCGTTCGAGCGGCACGGAGACCTGCTGGACCCGCGTCGGGTGTTTGAGGCGTTCGATGATCGCCGGATCGACGTCGACGTTGGTCGCGGCGCGCTGGAGCTGCTTCCGGGCGGTCGCGAGGGTCGATTCGGACTCTGTCTCTGCTTCTTCGTCGTCGACGGTGGGTGTCGTGCTCATAAGTGGTGTCGGCCGTAGCGTGGCTCGTGTGGTCGGCGCGGGACGGTCGGTGCGGCGTGGTCAGCGCGGGACGGTCGGTGCGGCGTGGTCAGCGCGGGACGGTCGGTGCGGCGTGGTCAGCGCGGGACGGTCGGTGCGACGTGGTCGGCCTCGTTCGCTCGATCTCGGTCAGGCGGTGAACAGCTCTCGGGGGAAATCGGCCAGCGTCTCCGCACCGGTGGACGTGACGCGGAACGTCTCGCTGATCTCCATGCCGATCTCGTCGGTCCAGATGCCGGGGATCATGTGGAACGTCATGTTCTCCTCGAGGACGGTGTCGTCGCCCGGGCGGATGCTCGCGGTGTGCTCACCCCAGTCCGGCGGGTAGCCGAGCCCCATCGAGTAGCCGATGCGGTCCTCCTTCTCGAGCCCGTACCGCTCGATCGTCGTGCGCCACGCCTGCTCGACGCTCTCGCACGTGACGCCGGGCTCGACCGCGTCGAGCGCCGCCTCGATCCCCTCGACGACGATATCGGCGGTCTCTTGCAGTTCGGCCGGCGGCTCGCCGACGAACGTCGTCCGCGCCAGCGGCGAGTGGTAGCGGTGCCGACAGCCGGAGAGCTCGATGATCACCGGGTCGCCCGCCTCGTACCGCCGGTCCGTCCACGTGAGGTGGGGCGTCCCCGTGTGGTCGCCCGACGGCATCAACGGGACGATCGCGGGGTAGTCGCCGCCGTACTCGTCGGTCCCGTCGATCAGCTGCTGGTAGATGGCGGAGGCGACCTCGTACTCCGGGACGCCTTCGCCGACGGCGTCGAGGCCGGCCCGCATCGCGTTCTCGGAGATGCGGGCGGCCTGCCGCATGTACTCCAGCTCTTGGTCGGACTTCTTGACCCGGATCCAGGCGACGAGCAGCGTCGCGTCCGCGAACTCGGCGTCCGGGAGGTTCCCCTGCAGTCGGGTGTACGACTTCGCGGTGAAGTAAGCGGCGTCCATCTCTAAGCCGATACGGCCGTCCGCGACGTCCAGCTCCTCGAGGACGCCGGCGACGTAGTCCATCGGGTGGAGGTCTTGGGGCGACTGCACGTGGTCGTCGCTGTACGCGCGGACGCTCTCCTCGGCGAGGTGCGTCGTCGCCCGCGCGCCGTCGCCGTCCATGTCCCGACCGATCCAGATCGGCTCGTCGCGGTCGGGCGTCACCACGACCGCCTGGTGGACGTAAAACGACCAGCCGTCGTAGCCGGTCAGGTAGTTCATGTTCGCCGGGTCGCTGACGACGATCGCGTCGAGGTCGCGCTCGCGCAACCGCTCTTTCGTCCGAGCCACCCGCCGCTCGTACTCCGCCTCGTCGAAGATGTGTTCCCGTGGCATGATAACAGGACGTCTACGAAGGAGATCAGACAGCAGGAGTATAAATTTATCGTGTACATTAAAAACAGATACTGTGTACGCATCTCCCGCGAATCCCGCGAATTCGCCCCGAAGCGTCGCTGAGACGCCGCGCGAGCTGTCTCGTGAGCGCGGTCGAGAGGGCGTGAAACCCTCAATTCGGGCGGTTTGGGTCGGTTTTTTGTACCGCGTCTACTGATAGTCGCACATGCTACACAGTACCGGGCCGCTGCTGTCGATCGACGTCGGCGAGCGGACGACGTCCGAGACGGACATCACGGGGGTTCAGGAGCGATACATCGGCGGACGGGGCGTGGCGACGCGGCTCGCGCACGAGCGGATCCCGTTCGACGCGGATCCGCTGGGCGACGAGAACCGCGCCGTGTTCACCACCGGGCCGATGCAGGCCTCCCAGATGAGCTTCACGGGGCGGACGAACTGCACCGCCCTCTCGCCGCTGACGGACGGGCTGCTGTCGTCGAACGCCGGCGGCTTCGTGTCGCGCCACCTCGCGGCGACGGGGTACGGGGCGATCGAGCTGGCGGGCGCGAGCGACGAGCTCGTCGTCGTCCACGTGCGCGACGACGGCGTCGAGTTCGAAACCGTGCCGGAGCTCGCCGGAGCGACCATCTCGGAGACGGCCGACTACCTCGACGACGAACACGACATCTCCAGCGACCGGACGGCGGCCGTCGGGCCCGCGGGCGAGAACGAGGTCCGGTTCGCGTCGATCATGACGACCGAGGAGCGCGCGTTCGGCCGCGGCGGGTTGGGCGCGGTCCTCGGCTCGAAGAACGTCAAGGCCGTCACGTTCGGCGGCGACTCGGCGCCCGAGCTCTCGATCGACGCGACCGCCAACGACGTCCACCGCGAGGCCGCCACCGAGGACCACATCATGAAAGAGCAGGGGACGGTGGCCGTGATGGACCTCGCCAACGAGATGGACGGGCTGCCGTCGTACTACTTCTCCGAGCGCTCCTTCGAGGGCGTCGAGGGGATCAACGGCGCCGCCGTCGCCGACAAGAAGTACAAGAAGGGGACGTGTTCGGCGTGCGCGTTCGCCTGCAAGCTCCCGACCCGCGACGAGGCCCGCGGCGTCGAGACGGAGGGGCCCGAGTTCGAGGTGGCGATGGCGTTCGGCTCGAACTCCGGCGTCGACGACATCGTCGACGTGATGGAGTCGAACCGGCTCTGCGACGAGTACGGGCTCGACGCCATCTCCGCGGGCAACACGATCGCCGCGTACCTCGCCGCCGAGGACGAGTTCGGCAACCGCGAGCTCATCTGGGACCTCGTCGAGCAGATCGCCCACCGCGACGGCGTGGGCGACCGGCTCGCGGAGGGGATCGGCCGGATCCACGACGACCTCGGCGTCGGCAACTGGTCGGTGAAGAACATGGACTTCGCGGCCCACGAGGGGCGGCTCCTCCACGGGCAGGCGCTCTCGTACGCGGTCGCGAACCGCGGGGCCGACCACATGTACGCGACGTTCTACTCCGTGGAGTACCCCCTCGTCGAGGAGGGCGAGGCGATGGAGCCCGCGGGGTTCGAGGGGAAGGCGGAGCGGCTCGTCGAGCGCGAGAACCTGATGGCGCTCAACGACAGCGGCGTCGTCTGCAAGTTCTCTCGGGACTTCATGACGCCGGAGCGCTACGAGCTCCTCTTCGACGCCGACTTCGAGGAGCTGCTCGCCGCGGGCGCTCGGACCGTCACCTTAGAGCGCCACTTCAACAATCAGCGAGGGCTCGACGTCGACGACGACCGGCTCCCGTACGAGGAGGAGCTCCCCGGGCTCGACGACGCCATCGAATCGTACTACGAACACCGCGGGTGGGACGAGGACGGGACGGTGCCCGATTCGGCGCTGCCCGCGTGAGGTCGCTTCCCGGCCGCGGGCGACGTTTCTGAGCGCGCGCGATTCCACCGGAACCGGGACGCGATACGTTGCCGGAGCCCGACTACTCCGCGATCGCCAGCTCCGCGGTCGCTTCGATCGCGTCGGCGATGACCTCGGTGCCGACCTCCGCCTGCCGCTGGGTCAGGACCAGCGGCGGCAGCAGCCTGACGACGTTGCCGTACTGGCCCGCCGTCCAGACGAGCACGCCGTGCTCGTAGCAGTACTCCTGGATCGCCTCGACGCGGTCGTCGTCCGGGTCGCCGTTCGCGTCGACGAACTCGGCGCCGACGAACAGCCCCTTGCCGCGGACTTGGCCGAGCCCCGGGTCGCCGTCGCCGGCGTCGCGGAGGCGGTCGCGGATCCACGCGCCGACCTCCGTCGCGTGGTCGAGCAGGTCGTGCGACTCGATGTACTCGATCGCGCGCAGACCGCCGACCATCGCGGGGACGTGGCCTCGGTAGGTGCCCGCGTGATCGCCCGGCCCCCACGTGTCCAGGTCCTCGTGGTACATCGTTCCGGACAGCGGCTGGCCGTTCCCGCCGAGCGCCTTCGCGGTCGTCATCACGTCAGGCGTCACGTCGTAGTGTTCGGACGCCCACCACTCGCCGGTGCGTCCCATCCCGACCTGGATCTCGTCGAACATCAGCGGGAGGTCGTTCTCGTCGGCGATCGCGCGGAGTCCCGAGAGGAACCCGTCCGGCGGGGCGACGACGCCGCCCTCGCCCTGTATCGGCTCGACGAAGATGCCGGCCGGGTCCGTGAGGCCGCCGTACGGCTCCTCGACGATCGCCCTGACCTCTTCGAGCGCGCGGTCGACCGACTCCTCGGGGCTCCGCCCCTCGCGGAAGGGGTACGGGAACGGCGCGTGGACCACGTCGGGCAACAGCGGCGCGTACGGCTTCTTGAACTTCTTGTTCGACGTGATGCTCATCGCGCCGGCCGTCGCCCCGTGGTAGGAGTTCCGGAACGCGAGCAGCCCGTTGCCGCCCGTGTTGTACTTCGCGAGCTTGATCGACGCCTCGACGGCGTCGCTGCCGGTGGGACCGCCGAAGACGAACCGGCTGTTGCCGGCGAGACTCCCGGGCGCGATCTCGTCGAGCTTGTCGATGAGATCGAGGCGGGGCTCGGTCGGGAAGTCGACGGTGTGGGTGAGCTTGTCGATCTGCTCGTGGACGCCCTCGTTGACGTACGGGTTCGCGTGACCGACGTTGTAGACGCCGATGCCGGCGAAGAAGTCGAGGAACACGTTCCCGTCGGCGTCCTTGAGGGTCGCGCCCTTCCCCTCCTCGAACGCGAGGGGGATGTCGTTCGGGTACGCGACCGCGCTGCTGTCGATGGTGTCCTGTCTGTCGAGCAGGCGCCGCGAGTTCGGGCCGGGGACTCGGTCGACGCTCGGTTCCTCCGCGAAGTGTAACTCGTGGATCGGCGGTCCCGCCATGTGCCAACGGATACGACACGCCCACATATGAGTGGTGAAACCAGCAATCAATGACGGTGTACACGGAATCTGTTTTCGTTCCGATCTTCGCCCACTCGGCGGCGGTGATATCCCGAGACCGACCCCGCCGACTGTGGTCGCGACGGAAGAATTATTGAACGCGAACCCAACGCAATCGTGTGCAACACCGACCGTCGCGGTTCCTCTTGGCGTCGACGGCCATCTGCGCTGTCACGTGTGCCGGCGTCGCGGTGCTCCCGCTCGCGGTCGATAGCTCCCGTGCGTTCACGGGGAGCATCGGTTCGAGCGGGCTCCTCGGACTGGTGTTCGCGGCGCGGAACCTCCAGCTGCTCCGGGCGACGGGGGAGCCGAGCCTCCCGCCCGCGGTCCTGACGACGGCGTTCGGCGGCTGGTTCATGCTGGCCCCGCTGCTGTACCCCGACGTCGGCTTCCTCCCGACCGCAGGCACGCAGCTGGCGGGAACGGTGATGGCGACGTTCGGGCTGTACGTCGTGGTCGCCGGCCTCAGCGAGGAGTGAGTGTTCGCGGCCCCCGCGTCTCACGCTCCGAGCGGGACCTTTCGGTATCCCGGAATCCCGAAGAATTCTCAGTGCAACGGCTCCTACGACACGTAGCAGTTGATCGGGTCTGAGTCGATTCCGGTTTGGGCAGGAGACGCACCACTAATGCAGAGTCTTTCCCCCACATCGTGTCAGAAACGACGTGCGAGATACAGAGGATGTAGTCATCACCCACTTGGCCGCCTGAATGTGTAGCTTACCGTATCTGCGTCAACTGTGAGAGTGCCGGCGTCGTGATCTATGACAACCGCAACGGTGTCATCGTACGTGAAATCGTGCAATGGCATCCCAGCCTGGAGCGTCCCATCGCGCGACAATTCGACACGTGCAGAGCCGATGTCGATGTGAATCCGATCATCAGTAGCCGTTACATCACCCGCACGACCGAATCGACGTAGTTCGTCAACCAGTGTATCCCACTCGTTGAGTTGCACTCGTGGTGTCATCCGTCATTCAATCGTGATGCCGCGTTCACGAAAGTCTTGATACGAAATCTAGGCCACCGAAGTAACGCGGAGAACGACGAACGATCCACCGACTGGTAAAACACTCGTGCAACATTTAGAGGCTGTAGTCAGCAACCGGAGTTGGTTCGTTAGATGAGTCGAACTGGCCGTCCGGGACGGCTCAGGGCGGAAGCGTTAGGCAGGGGCGGAGTTAGTGACTATCCTGCTGCGAGGTCAATCAATCATTATACCGCTTGAGAGCCCTCTGCGGGCGCGTATATCACCGTGACGGTGAACTCGTCGTCGAAGTCGGTAAATTGGTGATCTGTCCCGGACCCGAGATGGATAACATCACCCGAGGCGACCTCAACGGACTCGTCTTCGGTCACGAGTGTCGCTTCGCCCGTGTTAACGAGGTAAATTTCCTCTTCAGCGTGAGCATGCATCGGATCCTCGTCACCCGGCTCGAACCGCATCACTTGGAGACTGAACGAGACCTCACGCATCAGTTCGGTTTCCATTTCTCCGTCCTCAGCCAACTGGTCCGCTACGTCAGCCACGTTAATTTGATTCACACCTTTTCTATCGTTTTAGTGCATATACGTCTTTGCCACTATCAAAAAAAGGGAGGAAGGCTGAGAGACGACTGTGTCGCCAGAGTAGTATATTTGATGGCTGCTCTGCTCGGTCTGCTGGGATGCTACCGTGCAAGACTCGCGGCTTGTATACAGCAGCGCCGTTTCATATTCTCTGCAGTCTGTCAGTATGGGTGTAACCGATACAGAGGGGGGCAGTCTTCGGAATGCCGTTAGGTGACTTGCTCCGTTTCGAGCCACTCTTTAAACTCCCAGAAACAATCCGAACACAGACGACCATCCAGCGTCTCGATCGAATCCGATGCGTGCTCAATTTGGTATTGCTGGTGGCGGGCCTGCGATGGGTCAAGTTCAGTCCCGCACTTATCACAGTGTTCAGCCATGCCACAGGGTCGTCGCTGACGAGGAGAATATCTGAGGTTTTCCCTCCCTCAAAATTACCAACTAGGGTTGCTTCAGACCCGAACTGCTAGATACAGCCGATAGGCGACCCATACTGGAAGGATAGTACCTCGCGATCGAACTCCCACTCGTGTCGCACGACATCCACCACGCAGGTTTTCCGTCTCCCACCCGAAACGTTGGGCCATGCCCGCGGCCTTCGAATCACGGTTCGACATCGACTACGATGGTGAACTACCGGAGAACGTCGACGAGGCCGCGCTCAAGCGAATGGAGACGGTCGCGTATATACTCGACGAGAGCGTGCGCGTTCCCGGCATCGGTTTCCGCATCGGAATCGATCCCGTTCTGGGAGCACTCCCCGTCGCTGGCGACCTAGTGAGTGCCGCCTTCTCCCTGTACATCGTCGCCGAGTCGGCGTATCTCGGAGTCTCCTTCACGACGTTGGTAGAGATGCTCACGAACATCAGTATCGACGTGGTGGGGGGATCCATCCCCTACGTTGGTACTGTGGTCGACGCGCTCTGGAAGGCGAACAAGCGCAACGTCGCGCTCACGCTGGAAGACCTCGCCGAGGCGGTGGAGACAGATGGGGCCGGCGGCAGGGCGGACGGCGGCGTTGACATCCCTGTCGAACCTGACGACTGAGGCGAATCGCTGGAGTCAGCGTGATCGTCGAGGAAGTCTACGATCCGCGTGTAGAGCTTAATGCGGCCGATATTGTTGGTGTGTTGGTGAATTCAATCTAGCTGTTCAGCGTTAAACAGGCAATAGGGCGACCTCGTACTGCATTCGCGCTGTGTATCTCGCACGACTGTCGGGACATCTCTTCGAACTAGTAGAATCCGTAACAATCAGTTAGTACGCCTCAGCGCCCGGGCGTTTCAAACGAGAATACGTCTGAGGAAGACGATTTTAACAGAGCCAGCGCAACGAGTCGCTCGGCGACAACGCCAACGCGCGTTCGCGACGCTACTCGTCTCGGCGGTCGTACCGCCTCACCAACACGCGGAGCCACCAGAGCTTCAGGGCGACGCTGGCGACGGCGCCGAGCGTCGCGCCCCTCGGCGACCGGCGCCACGCGGCGGACAGTGCGTAGACGAAGCCGAGCGCTCCGGCGGCGTTACAGACGTTCGGATAGCCGAGCCCGACCGTCCGGTTCCCCGCCTCGCCGATCCACCACCGCTCGGCGAGCACCGCTCGGGTCATCCAGGCGTCGTCGGTCTCGGGCGGCGAGAACAGGAGCGGGTTGATCGCCGTCCACGCGAGCGCGGCACAGAGCAGTCGCCAGTCGCGGCGGTAGACGGCGTACACGATGACCGGACCCAGCGGGACGCGCGTCCAGCCGCTCTTGGGGTTCGAGTGCCGCCGCCAGAACCGGTCGCCGAGCGTCCCGGAGGCGTCGGTGGTCATACGCGGCGGTCGTGCCGGCGGCGACATAACTCTGACTGGCACCGAGCACCGCGCCGTAGGAATCCGACGAGCGCCGCGGCCGTCGTCTCGGTGATCTCGCGGACCCTGGTGACGCCGAGGGCCCGGGGACGCTACACCGCCGGTCCGAGCGACCCGAGTGCGTCGCCATCGTCGATCGCCGCCGCCAGCTCGACGGTGGCCTCGCCGAGGGTCGCGAGCCGGTCGCCAACCCCCCCGTCGACGAGCTCTCCGTCCGCGAAGTCGTCGCCGCTCGCGTACGTCGCGCCCCCGACCGTGTGGGCGCCGAAGAACGCGAACGCCGGGCGGAGCTCCTGGTCGACCGCGAGGAAGTGGTGGTCGGTCGCGCCCGTCGCGACGAGCCCGACCGCGGCGTTCTCGAAGGGCGCGACGTCGCCCTGCCACTCCCCGCGGGGCACCATGTCGAAGAGGTTCTTCAGCGCGCCCGAGTACGACCCGCGGTAGACGGGCGTGCCGACGACGTACGCGTCGGCCTCGACGATCAGTTCGAGCGCGTCGGCGGTGTCCCCCTCGTGGTTGCCGATCCCGCGCCCGTCGGCGGTCGCGAGGTCGTAGTCGGCGAGGTGAAGGACAGCGGTGTCGACGTCATGCGTGTCAGCCGCCGCGTCCAGCGCGACCTCGACCGCGGTCCGAGTCCGGGAGTCGGCGGAGACGCTGCCGACGATCCCGAGGAGCGTTCGCTCGGCCATCACTTCGCCACCTTCGCGCCGCCGACGTCCTCGATCTCGTCGACCGCCTCGATCTCGTCCGGATCGAGCGGGTCGGCCGCCTCGATCGCCGGGATGATCGTCTCGCCGAAGCGTTCGAGCTCCGGCTCGAAGTCGAGGAAGCCCGCGAGGACGATGACGACGCCGATCGCGTCGAGCTTCCGGACGCGCTCGATTATCTGCTCGTCGGTGCCGATGAGCCCGGTCTTGAACCCGTCGTTGTACTGGACGAGGTCCTCGAACTCGGAGTCCGACCACATCCCGTCGCCCTCGGCCGACGACTGCCCGGCCTGTTTCACCTGCTGTTTGAACGCGTCGACCGCCTCGTCGGTGGCGTTCTCGATGATCCCCTCGAGGACCGCCTTGGCCTCGGACTCGGTGTCCCGCTGGATGACGAACGCGTTCGCGGCGAACCGCGGCGGCTCCGTGCCGAACTCCGCGGCGTACTCCTCGACGTCCTCGATGACGGCGCGGATCTCTTGGAGGCTTCCCCCGTTGATGAACAGCACGTCGGCGTGCTTCGCGGCCATCTCCCGGGCCGCCTGCGAGTTCCCGCCCTGGAACACCTGCGGGTACGGGTCTTGAACCGGCTTTGGTTCCATCGGCGCGCCCTCGAAGCCGTCGATGTCCTTTCCGATCGTGTAGAATCGGCCGTCGTAGGTCGCCCGGTCTTCGGTCCACAGCGCCTGCAACACCTCGATGAACTCGGTCGAACGGGCGTACCGCTCGTCGTGCGCGAGCCACGGCTGACCGAACCCGGTGAACTCCCCTTTGAACCAGCCGGAGACGACGTTGATCGAGAAGCGGCCGTTACTGATGCGGTCGGCGGTGGCGATGAAGTTCGCCAGCGGGCCGGGCTCCCACAACCCCGGATGCACCGCGCCGATGACGTGTAGCTCGTCGGTCTGCGCCGCGAGCGCGTTGGCGATCGACAGCGCCTCCAGCTGCTTTTCGGCGCCGTAGCTGCCGAAGAAGCGCGCCTGTGCGAGCGCGTAGTCGAAGCCGACGTCCTCCGCCGTGCGGGCGAGGTCGAGATTGTAGTCGTACGTCCAGTCCGTCTCCGTCTCCCAGTCCGACACGACCAGCCCGCCGCTGACGTTCGGGACCCAGTACGCGAATTCAGTGTCCATACCCGCTCATCTGCTCGTATCGGTTTAACGCGGGTCACAACGGCGAACGCTGTCGGCGTTCCGCGATAGCGGTCGCGTTTGTGCGGGGACGCGGTCGGCGGCAAGCGTTGACGGGAGCTCGGTCGGCGGCAAGCGTTGACGGGAGCTCGGTCGCAACCGCGGTCGACCTCCGCACCTGATGCGGAGACCGTCTGTCCCGGCGGTGTCGACGGCACAGCTATACCCTCGCGGGAAGTGTCATTCAGTATGAAGGCATGGAGATGGGTCGCGGTCGCCCTCGTCGGGGTCGTCGTTGTCGGCGTCGCCGCGTACGCGGTGTTCGCCGGGGTCCTGATCGGGTCCGACGTGGCGTCGTACTCCTCCGACGGCGTGACCGTCTCGGGCGTCGCGTACGAGGACGCGCTCGCGCGGGCCGGAGCCGCCGGTTACGCGGTCGAGCGCGTCGAGTCCAGCGGTTTCCACCCCGAGGGCATCGACGAGCTCGACGCCGAGCTCGGCCCGGAGTACGAGGCGTTCAGAGTCACGTTCGACCACTCGGAGACGAAGCGGTTGTGGGCGACGTTCTACGCCGACGAGGGGACGACCGTCGTGACGCTCTTCGCGGACGATGCGCGCGGGGGCTTCACGGTCGACGACCTCCCGCCCGACGAGTGGCTCGTCGACCGCCTCACGCTCCTGTTCGAGATGGACGAGCCCACCGCGGAGGCGTACGTCGAGGAGATCAAAACCGAGATCAGGACGACCGATCCCGCCGAACCGGGCGCCGGCACCCCGAGCGTCGAGGTCGGCGAGCCGGTGGCGTTCGAAGCCACGTACGACGCGCTGACGGCGAGCGCGGCGACCGTCAACGCGACCTCGTCGCCCGGCGACGGCTGGCACGAGCGCGAGTACTACGCTGGCGACGGGCGGCTCGGGAGCGTCGATTTCGTGCTCTCCCGGGCGACCGTGACGCACGAAGCGGACGGGTACACCTACCGCGTTCACCTCGACTACCACGGCGGCGTCGAGGTCGACGCGCAGACGCGCGCGTCCCGGTCGTTCGAGGAGGCGGCCGTTCGCGCCGTCTTCCGTACCATGTTCGAGGAAATGGGGATCCCGCCGGACACGATCGACCACATGTCTCTCGAGTACCGCGGCAGCGTGTGGTGAGCGCGGGCTCCCGGCGTCGGTCGCGGGGTTCTGTGGCCTCTCGAACAGTCGCCCTCAAGTGGTGACCTCGGCCGGAGCAAAGCGGTCGTTCGTTCCGTTGTCGCTCCGTTCGGCCTGGTTCCCGTCCCCGACACACCTCATAGCGATGCTTCTCCTCGCGAACTGCTCGGAGAAGCATGCGCGGGACCGGATTCGAACCGGAGCAAGACGGTCGCTCACCTTGTTCGCGCTGCGTCTTGCAGGGTTCGAATCGTCGTCGAAATGCCTCTCCTCGCGAACTGCTCGGAGAAGCATGCGCGGGACCGGACTCGAACCGGAACCAGACGTGCTCGCTTCGCTGCGCGCGTCTGGGAGGGTTCGAATCCTCGTCGTGATGCTTCTCCTCGCGAACTGCTCTGAGAAGCATGCGCGGGACCGGATTCGAACCGGCGGACCCCTACGGGATAGCGTCCTAAGCGCTACGCCTTTGGCCTGGCTCGGCAACCCGCGCTTACTCTTGCGGTCAGAGCCACTTAATCGCCAACCACAAGGGCTCTACCGCGGCATGTGCGCATATTTTGCGCTCGCTTATAGCCATTTCGTATCCCGTGCTTTTGCTTGTATCGCGGGTGTCTCACCCTGTTTATTTAAAAGTAATCCACGGCGTAGCGTTATGCGATACAACCGTTCGCGTCCGCGCTGAGGACGCAATCCCGTAGGGGTCCGCCGCTCCGCATCCGGTCCCGCACTTGTCCCGCGGGCTATCTCACTCGCCCCCTTTTCCGTGATATCGTTTCAGTACATCTGCGTCAGACTCACCCTCTGACTCAGAGGAGGACGTGTCGAATCGGGTATAATCGATTAAAGCATCGACTCGCAACTGTAGGTCTCTCTCTAAGTCACTATAATCGAGCTCCCGTGTCTCTTCATCATACTCGTCGCTGGCGTCGTGCCGACAGAGGTTGACAAGTTCGATACTGCCAGTTGCGTCTTTCTCCGACCCGGTTACGTAGGTGATTTCGATTAGAATTCGAGTCGGAGATATCCCTTCTCCGAGTTTGATTTTTTCTTTTGCTGGTCCCATCGATGCCGTCTCTAAATACTCCTCCTCTTTTTTGAATCCGCTTGGGTCGTCTTCGTCCGTCATATGCGCTTGTCGACGTGGGATCACCTTACATAAAATATTGCAAAATGCTTCGTCACGCCTCCTCACACACGATCGTGCCGCATCTCTAAAAGTCAGTTTCCACGTTTATGGGGTGCTGGTACTCGGCGGGGCTGCTATTGAGACACGAGTGTTCTCTTCTTGGGGTGCTGGTGACTTGCTTCTCAGCCATTCGATTTTGACCTGATTCCGGTCAGTAGGGGGGAGGCAACTACCGAATTGGCTGTTGTTCTGTCTGAAACACGCCAAAACTATCTCCTGAATATACAGGAGATCTTCAGTAGCCCTGGCTCAACCGAAGAATACATTGTATATCATACTGCTATATAATTACATGAAGATGAAACGTACATCAGACACCCCCACCTACGAGAAGCGCTATGATTCGCTCTGCGACGCTTCGGGCGAGTGGAAGTTTGAGATTCGAGAGTACCAGAACGATCTCAACTCAATTGTCCCATCAGATATTCCTCCTGATCCAAATCCTCAAGAGGCCTACCGCGCCGCCGTTTTCCTCGAAGGATTTATTGAAGAACAAAAAGCCACAGTGAACTGGTCGGATACCGCACTTGATGAGTTCGAGTCCTTCGGATCTACTCTCGAAGTCGAAGCCGTCGCAAAGGCCCTTAGAGAAATTTCGGAGGAGATTGAAACTTAACCAAAACACACATGAACTACACGCTGCAACCCGATGAGCTCGTTTCAGATGGGATCAAGCGCATTATCGACACAAAAGTACAACGGGGTATTGATCATATAGACAGTGATACAGATACCCACGAGACGGTCCATGAGGTTCGTAAGCGTTGTAAAGAGATACGAGCGGCTGTTCGTCTTGTCCGTCCGGTCTTACCGACATACAAACGGGAGAATGTCCACTACCGGGATGCCGCGAGACGCATTTCCGCCATCCGCGATGCCCACGCTGCCATCGAAACATTCGATAACCACCTCGAACCTGCGATTGAAGCGCGTGATGCCTTAGATGACGCGACGCTCAGTGATATTCGGACAACACTAGTTACCCGTCGTGATACGATAGCTGCCGAGCAAAATGTGGAACGACGGTTGAGTGAGGTTCGTGCGGACTTGGTCGACGGACGAAAGCGAGTGTCTGACCTCCCCATCGCAACAGAGGGGTTCGACTCGGTAGCTGGTGGATTACGCAAGTCGTACAAACGGGCTCGTAACCGAATGCAAGAGGCGTACGACGATCCGGAGTTCGAGCATTTTCACGAATGGCGCAAGCGAATCAAATACCATCGCTACCACTGTAGATTGCTCCGGCGAGTATGGGTTGGACCGATAAAAAGCCGGCGAACAGAGCTCAAAGAACTATCTGATATCATCGGCTATGAAAACGATCTCGCTGAATTCGCCATAGTAATGAATGAGGAAGAACTGTTTACATCGGAAATCAGAGAGATATTGAACGAGATCAGTACCGCAAAGCGGTCTGAATACCATCGGCAAGGTCGGCCCTTAGGCGAGCGGCTTTTTGCAGAACATCCCGATCAGTTAGTCACCCGTATTGGTGCCTATTGGGAGGCGACTCACGAGTACGACCCAGACCCTTGATAATCAAATAGTGACGGGCATGCATGTGTGTGTAGCATAGTCTTTGAATCGGTGGTCAACAAATGATTCGAACAATGTCATCTACTATAATTTATATACGAAGATCCGCGACCGTTTGAAATTCTGTTGGGTCTTGGAAGAATTTTGTAGTGGTATCGATGACTGCCGATCGATCGACATACTCAAACCCATCGTTATAAATGGCTAACACAGGCTCATCTCGGTAGACTCCAACCGGTTGAGGCCGGACGCTTTCCATCGCCACGTACTCGTCTCCTGGGAGTGTAGGTGCTCCGGTATACGCAACTGGGAGGTCGTTTTTATGCACACCCACAAGCATATGTCCGGGAAGTAGTACCATCGCAGTTCGGTATCCAAACGACGGCTGTGAACGAATCCCTGCCAATAGATATGTCAAATCCTCACAATCGCCACCTCCATCGACCAGCGTCTCTTCGGCAGGTCGGATATACTCTGGGACCCCTTTTGTATCAATATCTGTCATGTATTCGAGCGAGTGTACAAATCCGAGTGCTCGTTCAAAACGTGCTGATTCAGAAAGCGGCTGGTCAGGGTTTCCCTCCACGAGGGTAGTGGTAGCAAACCGTTCCGTCAGCCGTTCGACGTGTCGGCTCGTTTTTGCGTCCTCGTACGCACTAAAATATCCATGAGACTGCTCGGCTGCCTCGGCGTATACGGACTGCTTGATAGAAAACTCTGAACGCCACCGCCAGTTAGACTGATCGCTCCAATTATATGTCAATATGTATCTGTTATCATTGGTTATTCGAGATATGTTACTCTCCGTGGTGATTGATGTTGGACGCGTATCCGTACTTAGGTACGACCAGACACCTGGGCACCACACCTCAAATAGACCGATAATTATGGAGACGGCTGCGCCGAGCGTGGCTTGATCAAATACTCCTTTGAGAAACTTCCGCCGCCTCATAACCACAAAAAGAAGTCTCCATTTTCACCTCTCAGTAACGCAAGCGACTCATTCGGTGCGTCCCCCCGGGATCGGTTTAATTCACCGTTGAAAGTTGTATTCCTCGGTACCGCGTGAATTTCTATCGGAGACATTCGAGCTTTTTCACACACCCGACATTGACAGTCATCCACGTCGACATTTTGGTGTCATCCGTCGCGTCTGCGGGGAACACGGTAACTCGGTCTGAACCCGAAGCTCGCCTATCGAACTGGTGAGTTAAATTACTGTAACCGGCCTCAAATGCTGTTCTTTCATCGGTATCTTCGTTGATCGGTCTCCGATCGATATCGGGAGTCACGTGTTGCTCAAGTGGTGTTAACACCGAAGAGCGGTTGAATTCTTATAATAGGTGTAAGAATTAGTAGACAGTCAACCGGAGAAATATATACTCCTCATAGTAACAACAAAGCGGGGTAGTAGGTTCGTACAATCCGTAATATGTCTTCGAAGAAGCGTTTTGAACTGCCGTCCGAATATGATACGCTCCACATCGGTGTCGCAGTCTATGACCCGGAGACAGGAACCATTCTAGATACGAACGAGCGGCTAGAACAGATACTCGGATACAACGTCGAAAAGTTACGTCACCTTTCCGTGGCGGAATACACCGCAAACACGTACCCGCACTCGGAATCTGAATTTCACGACCGACTTCGTGAGAGTGCTAACGGACAGTCACAGCAGTTTACCTGGCGAGTCAAACGAGAGGATGGCGAACTCATCTGGGTTCAACTGTTTATGACACAACAACGCTCTGGGAGGGAAAACTGCGTCCACGTTGAAATACGAGATATCACAGACTACTACGAGACGCATCACCGAGCAGAGTTATTCTGGCGTATTCTTCGACACAATCTTCGAAACGAGGCCGCGATCATTTTGGGGTACACGAATCAGCTCACGGAACATGCCGAAATAAAAGATGTAAAAGATATTATTGAAACGATTCGGTTACGAGGTGAGAACCTTGGTAACATGGCTGAGTCGGTTAAAGAGATTGAGCAGGCAGTGACAGATTCGTATACAGAATGTACTCGTCGTCCTGCAATAGTCGGTGTTCGAGATATCACAACCCAAATTAGTACAGACTATCCTGCCGCGGAGATCTCGACTAACGAACGTGAGAGGATGTGGATTGACATTAATGACGCGTTCGGTTACGCACTCACACATGCGGTTGAGAACGCGATCATCCATAGCAACGACGATACACCAGTCGTGGAAATAAACGTTGGGCCATCACCGAACACCGGCCGCGTCGAGATCTGTATCAAGGATACAAACTCGACGATTTCAGATGAAGAGCTTGAGGTACTCTTCGCACCAACTGAGACCACGAACACGTCTCACGGATCCGGAATTGGACTGTTCGTCATGAAGTGGTGTATTGAATCTCTCGGCGGCGAGGTCTCGTTCAGGACGCGAGCGTCAGGAGGAAACGCGGTCTCTCTGTACCTCCCGCCCAAAGCGACACCGGATACCACGGAAGAGTATGACACCTCACCAAGAACTACATAGGGGTATAGTCTACTATTACAAACTGATTAATTCGGGTGGGTAATAGTAAAGCTTGAAGTTTGATTCCCGGGCTAACTGCTTCGGCTCTAGACCTGACCACATGAACACAAAGCCTCAGTTCGCTACCGACGTTGAAGCACAACACGACCGGTTCGAGACCGACAACTACGGAGAGATTTACATTGTCGGGGATGTTCACGGAAGCCGAGAAATTCTCGATCGACTCCTTACAGAGCTTGAATTGGATGACGACGATCTTGTCGTCTTCGTCGGTGACCTTGTGAGAAAAGGGCCGGACAGCCCTGGTGTTATTGATCTCGTCCGAGAGGACCCGCGTCTCGTCAGCGTCCGCGGAAACAACGAGCAGAAAATCGTGCGCGGTGATAAGGATCCGGATTGGCTCCGCGACGGCGACCGCGAGTATTTCGAATCACTTCCGGTCGCCATTTCGTTCGAGGACGTGCTCGTCGTACACGGCGGGATCGATCCCCAACGGTCACTTGCAGACCATACCGTCGAAGAGCTGTTGACAATGCGTTCCCCTCACGGTGACGGGTATAACGGTCCGTTCTGGTACGATGAGTACGACGGACCCCACCGCGTCTTTTTCGGCCACACCGTCCATGACCATCCGGTAGAGCGTGAACACGCCGTCGCTCTCGATACCGGCTGCGTTTACGGCGGTACACTCACCGCGTACGACTACCGGAACGACGAATTCCTCACCATGGATGCGAAGACACACCAGGAACGCGCCAGTTCGAAGGTCGTTGATCCGGCCTAACCGCTCTCGCCTACTCGCACCGAGGATTGTCGCTTGACAAGAACACCTACGAGTTAATCAGCCGCCGTTCCTGACGCAAGGTTACTCGTATTCGGCCTGAAGCCGCTTCCGCGCTCCGTCACGTGTCTTGAAATATCGGCGTTCACCGTCGCTCGTTCGAACCGCCCAGTCGTACGTCTCGCTGTCGGGGCGATACCAGCGGTCGGCGTGTGCGTCGAACACAGATATCTCTCCCCCGTCCGGATCAGCCTGTTTCTCCTCAGCATCAGGATCGTCTCCGTTTGATCCCTCGAACCCGGAATCTGCCCCGCCGCCTTCGACATCTTCGACCAGCAGCTCTGAATCAATGAGCTCCGTATCGACGACCATTCCCAAGCCGTATCCGCGGTCAACGGCCGCTTCCGTGGCCGCCATCAGTATCTCTTGGATGTCTCGGACCGGTTCATCATCCGAAGAGACCTGTTCGTAGCGTCCGTCGCTTTGCATCACCCATCGACGGCGGTTATCTGTTACCGACGCCTCCAAAATGAATCGGAGCTGTCTACGCAGCTCTATGTCTTCGACGGGAGTGACGGCCTCAACTCGATAGTCGAGATTGCGGGTCATCCAATCAGCGGACCCGATGTACCACTCGGGGCTGCCGCCGTTCTCGAAGTAAAATATCCGAGCGTGTTCGAGGAATCGACCAACAATCGAATGGACGGTGACGTTCTCACTCAGTCCATCGATACCGGGACGAAGTCGACAAATATCTCGGACGATGAGGTCGATTTCGACACCAGCCATCGACGCACGATAGAGTTCCTCGACCATCGACGGGTCTTCAAGGCCATTTACTTTGACTACAATTCGCGCCTGTCGACCGGCACGAGCATGATCGGCCTCCCGTCTGACCATCTCAGTGAACCGCTCACGCATCGTCACGGGCGCGATCAGGAGCTTCCGGAAGCGATCATCGAGTGTCGGTCCGGTAAAGAAGTTGAATACTTTCGTGAGGTCAAACCCGATGTCTCGGTCCGCTGTCAATAGCCCCAAATCAGAATACCCCTTCGCAGTCCCTGAATGGTAATTCCCGGTGCCGATGTGTGAGTAGAGTTGCACGCCATTATCCTCTTGACGGACGACAAGCGCCGTCTTCGTGTGAGTCTTCAATCCCACAGTCCCGTAGGCAACGTGAATGCCCTCTTCTTCGAGTTGCCGGACCCATTCGAGATTATTCTTCTCGTCGAATCGAGCCTTGAGTTCGACCATCACTGCCACCTGCTTGCCGTTTTCGGCGGCATTGATGAGGCTTTGAATGACCTTCGAATCGCTCGCCGTTCGATAAATCGCCGCTTTCACGGCGAGTACATTGGGATCGGTTGCCGCCGCGTTGAGGAACCGCTGAACCGTCCCCTCGAACGAGTGATACGGGTGGTGGGCGAGGATGTCTCCCTTTTTGATTTCATCGAAGATACTCGTCGTCTCGTCACCGGTATCACCCGTTATTGAGCCCAATCGAGGATGCGGCTTGGGTGACCACGACGGGGGCTTAAGATCAGGACGATCGAGATCAATAAGCTCGAAGAAGTCCTCGTAATCGATTGGCCCCTTCCGATGAAACACTTCTCGGTCGTCTACCCCAAGCTGATCTTTGAGAATCGCCAGCGACCCCTCGGGCATATCGGCGTCAACCTCTAGACGAACAATTGTTGCGAAGCGTCGCTGTTCGATAACCTCCTCAACCATATCGATGAGGTCTTCAGCAACTTCCTCATTGCGACGCACCTCGGCGTTTCGAGTCACTTTAAATTTCGATACGTCACGAATATCGATATCCGGGAGTAATAAATCGAGATTACATTCAATAAGATCTTCGATGAGAACATACCTGTCAGCCTCGCCAGAAACAGTGATCAAACGAGGTTGGTTCGGAGGGATTTTAATTCGGGTGAAGGTCGGCTCGTCACTCCCATTCGACGAGAGTACAGCGAGCGAAAGCGAAAGATTCGAGATGAACGGGAACGGGTGAGCCGGATCGAACGCGAGTGGCGTCAGCGTCGGCAAAATAGACTCTTCGAAGTACGTCCGTAGCTGTTCTCGTGACTCTGTGGGAAGTTCATTGGGCGTACAGATCTCGATCCCTTCGTCAGCAAGCGTCGGTTTGAGAACAGATTGCCAGTATTCTGACTGCTGTCGAAAGAGCGGGCGTGCAGTATCGAGTACTTCAACCCACTGCTCTTTTGGTGTCCGCCCATCCGGTGTTGTCTCAGTCACACCGGCATCGATCTGCTGTTTGAGTCCACCAACGCGCTTCATGAAGAACTCGTCAGTGTTCTTCGTAAAGAACGCGAGAAATCGGAGTCGTTCAAGCGGCAAATTCCGATCGTCCATTCCCTCTCGGAGAACCCGCTCTTGAAACGCCAGCTCGGAGAGTTCCCTGTTGAGGTAATACTCGGGATCGGTGAGGTCTTTGTCGGTCATTGAATCATAGGCAAGGGGGAGTCGATATTTCAGACTGACTTCTGAATATACACAATTGGAAGCGCCCTACCATCTCTGAGTCAGTGGGGAGGACCTCTATGTACAGATAATCAATACTCATGTTTCAGATTTGCTTCGTTGCGATAGGTTGCTCTCCCATATTTGCTCAGTGAGACGAGACTTCAACTAACGATTCGGACGCTGTGGGAGACGTATCTCCGTCGGATAGGACACCATCAGGGAGCCACGTGTCGTCACGTTTTTGCCACGCCTCGATTGGAAGTTGATGACGGTTCTCTGAAGAAACGACTACTTCGACGGCGTCAGAAACGATCCCGTACTTTCGAATCGCCATTTTGGGTTCATTGAGGTTGTGGCCGCGTAGATGAGTCTTCACACGAGAGTACAGGTCCTGTTTTGAATACTCGTTTCGTTGGCCTTCGAGTGCGTGAATAGCGTTACACATTGGACACCTGAGAAGTACGGCTGATTGCATTATACTAAGACGGTGCGCAAGCTACAAGAATCCCAATTAATAGTAATATATTCTAATATATAGCGATTGGAAGGCGAAAATTGTAACGTATTTTATCATCCACATCATGATACGGTCGCTGTGTGGGATACGCAGTGCAAACTGTGCCACAAATAGTATATATTAATATATGTGTCTCATAGTAATTATCTTATCCGTACGAGAGTAGATCGGTCTATGATAGCAAATAACAATATCCGGCTCGACTTCGTCTGTGTCCACAACGCGGGACGAAGCCAGATGGCAGCCGCCTTCGCAGAGCGTGAGCGCTCTAAACGAGGGTTAGAAGAACTCGTAGAGATACATTCGGGCGGGACAGAACCCGCTGACGCCGTTCACGAAGAGGTCGTTGAGGCGATGGCCGAGGTGGGAATCGATATCGCTGGTCGGACCCCGAAGTGGGTCGCGGAACTTGAACAACTCGAAAACAGCGATTATCTGGTTACTATGGGGTGTTCTATCATGCAATTCGATCCTGCACAGTACGGCGTGGAGTCCCACGAGTGGGATCTCGTTAATCCCGACGGACAGGACATGGACACTGTCCGCGATGTCCGAGATGAAATCGAAGCCAGAGTAGAAACGCTGTTTGACGAGATCGAACGTCTCGTCGAAGAGGAACAGACGAATACAGACTCTTCAAGCGGTCTCATCACATCGATTCGAGATTCCCTGTCATTCTAATTGATGTCGCTGCCTGATGAGTGACCGGTTATCTGCTCATCTCGAACCAACGGTATTGGAAATTCACGCGGGCTCAGGTTCAACGATTTGTAGTTGATACCCTAGTACCGCCCCCTCCGCTACCGCTTCATACTGTTCCCGCCGACTAGTGAACTTACCAATCGTTGGCGGAGACCACGATACTTCGCTATTATCTGCGGTCATAGTGCTTACACAAGCAAAACCACAAGACAGCGAACGCTTTTGGTGCGCAAGAACGGTGTTGCGGGGGTGCTGTGCCGTCCTAAGCGCTACGCCTTTGGCCTGGCTCGGCAACCCGCGCGCGGGCTACCGTACCCGAGTCGGTCAAAAATAGTTGTCGCTACGGGGGCGTCGACCGCGCCGGCGCCCTCAGATGTCGGCCTCGAACGGCAGGCGGTCGAGGACCGCTTCCTCGCCGACGCGGTCGAGGACCCACTCCGCGAACAGGACCGCGGCGATCCCCAGTCCGATCCCGAAGAGCGTGTCCGAGAGGTAGTGGGTGCCGAGGTAGATCCGCGAGAACGAGATGAGGGCGGCGAAGCCCGCGGTGGCCGCGAACGGGAGCTCGTCGGAGTTCCACGCGATCCCCGCGTACGCCGTGACGGCGGCGGAGTGCCCGGAGGGGAACGAGCTCGTGGTCCCGGCGCCGCCCTCGGTCACGCAGACCGGATTCGGCGGGAACGGGCGCTCGACGAGCGACATCAGCGCCCAGACGACGACGCCGAGCAGTGAGAGCGCGACGACGCTCTTAACGAACTCCTCGCGCCAGCCCGCGAGGTAGAACAGGCCGACGATCACGACGCCGGCCGTGACGGAGCCGAGGCCGGTCATCGACGTCATCATCTCGGTCAGGAACGGCGTGCGGACGGCGGCGACGAACTCGGCCGCGAGGCGGTCGACCCACCGGACCGCGCTCAGGACCGCACCGATCTGCGCGTGCATGCTTGCCCGGCCCTATCGGCCGGACGACCATAGGCGCTCGTTCTTCTGCGGGGGCTCGCAGTCACGCGCAGAACTCGCAGTCGCAGTAGGCCGCGCAGACGGGGTTGTCGCAGTCGGCGCCGCGCGCCGAACAGTGGGTCCGGCCGTGGCGGATCAACAGCACGTGGAGCGGGTAGATCAGCTCGTCGGGCACGAGCTCGTCGAGGGCGTCGTGGGCCGCCTGGTTCGAGGCCGACTCCGAGACGAGCCCGAAGCGCTTCGAGACGCGCTCGACGTGTGTGTCGACCGCCATCGTCGGCTTGCCGAAGTGGAAGTTCAGGACGACGCTCGCGGTCTTCGGACCGACCCCCTTGATCGCCGTGAGCCAGTCCTTCGCGTCGTCGGTCGGCATCGCGTCGAGGAACGCCAGCGAGTAGGCGCCGCCGGTCTCCTCGCGGACCGCGGCGAGCGCGCGCTGTATCCGGGCGGCCTTCTGGTCGGCGAGCCCCGCGACGCGGATCGTCTCGGCCAGCTCGCCGTGGTCGGCCGCCTCGATCGCCGCGAAGTCGTCGTAGCGGTCGAACAGCGCCTCGGCCGCCCGGCTCGTGTTCGCGTCGGCGACGTTCTGCGAGAGGATCGTCGTCACCAGCTGGCGCACGCCCTCGCCGGGCTCGGCGGTCGGGTCGGCGCCGTGCTCGGCCACCCTGTCCACCGGCTCGTACAGCGACACCAGGTCGTCGTGCAGCTCGCGCACCCGCGTCTCGTCCCACGCTTGCGTGGACATACCGGACGTACGGACGGCGTCGACTTCAGGGCGACGGACGGGGCGATCGCCCCCGTTTCTCGACGGCCGCCCGCCGCCCCGATACGCGGTGTCGCCTCGCGCGGCCTTTTTATACCGCACCCCCCAACGTGGCGGTATGTACCGAGCGAGCGATCGCGTCGACAACGCGGCGTGGCTCGACCGGATCGACGACGCGTGCGCGACGCTCGACCTCGACGACGAGGCGCTCTCGACGGCGACCGACCTCTTCTTGTCGCGGGCGCCCGACGACGACCGCGGGAAGCGCGTCGCCGCCGCCGCAAGCCTCTACGCCGCCGCGCTGATCCGCGGGCAGGAGCGGTCGCAGTCCGCCGTCGCCGACGCGATGGACGTCTCCCGGCTCTCCGTGCAGAAGCGGTGGAAGCCGATCCTGGAAGACGCCGGCTTCTCGCCGCCGACCTGGTAGCCCGCGCGACCGACGGCTGTCCCTCGACCGAGAGTCGCCGTCTGAGAACCCTCCGGCCGTCTCTCGGCCGATATCGGCGAAATATTTATCAGTGAGTGTAAAGTATACTTTACTGTAAAGCGAGCTTTACACTCGCTTTCGATCTCGAATGAGCGAACACACCACCCCCGCGACGACGCGGCCTTCCGCGAGGAAACGGTACAAACGCATCGCCTACGCGCTGCTCGGCGCCGGCATCGCCGCCCTGTTCGTCGCCATCGCCCTCGACCGGTTCGTCCTCGGCGTCGCCCTCTACTGGGCCGGCGTCATCGGCATGGGGCTCGTCCAGCGGTTCAGCCCCGCGACGCTGTACGACGAACGCGACGCCGCCATCGAGCGCCGGGCGAGCCAGACCACGCTGAACGTCTTCGCGTACGCCTTCGTGCTCGGCACCCCCGGCGGTCTCGTGTTGGCGGAGACGGGACACGTCGACCTCCCGGGCGAGTTCTACGGCGCGACCTGGACGCTCTTCGCGGTGTTCGCCGTGTTCGGCGCCGCGGTCCTCTACTACGGGCGGCGCACATGAGCACCGTGGCCCGGGGGCGTCGGAGATGAGAAACGAGATCCGCGAGCGACGCGCCGAAACCGACGAAAGCCAGGCGGACCTCGCCGCCGCCGTCGACGTCAGCCGACAGACCATCAACGCCATCGAACGCGAGCGGTACGACCCGTCGCTGGAGCTCGCGTTCGAGCTGGCCGCCCACTTCGACTGCCGGATAGAGGACCTGTTCGACCCGGAGGGATGAGCGAAGGCGGCCAGATGACGATTCAACGCGGCGTCGCCACGACGCCGAGGTGGTCCTCGTGGTATCGGTCGAGCCGCCGCGTCTCCAGGATCTCGTACGTCTCGCGGAGCTCGTCGAGCGCGGCCTCGAACACGTCGGTCGGCTCCGCGGTAGCGTCCTCGCTTCGCGCCTTCACCGCGAGCAGCAGCCGACCGTCGTCCGCGAGGAACCGCGCGTTCCGCGTCGCCACGGCCGCCTGCCCGCGGGTCGCGACGTCTTCGACGATCGCGTCGACGTCGGCCTCCACGACGTGCGCGTACGTCTCCGGCTTCCGGGCGTCCTTCAGCAACGGGAACAGCCGGTCGCGCGGCTCCGCGGCGTCGAGGAGGTCGCGGGCGGGGCGCGGGGCGAACTCGACCGCGTACGTCGGCCCCGCGAAGTCGGCGACGTGGCTGACGGTCGTCCCGCTGGCGGCGCCGAGGTACAGGACGGTTTCCCCGCCGGTCAGCCCGGTGTCGAATCCGAGCTCCAACATCCCGCCGAGCTTCGAGCGCTCCGGGTCCCACGCCCGCCAGCCGTCGGCGGTCGGCTCGCCGTACACGGGCGGGCCGCGCGTCGCGAGCCGCGTCTCGCCGGCGATCTCGCGGCGTTCGACGCCGTCGGGGAGCGAGGGGTCGCTCACGCGTCACCCCCCGCGTCGGCGGCGGCGTCGTCGGGACCGCCGATCTCGTCGTCCGGCTCCGCCCGCGCCCGTATCGTCGCCATCCGCTCGCGGAGCTCCGCGTGGAGCGTCTCCCGGCGCTCCCCGGCGTAGTGGTCGACGCGGGCCGCGAGCGTCAGCTTCCCGGCGAGCGCGCGCGCGGCCGACCCCCGGTCCTCGGGCCGGGTGTTTCGGACGTAGTCGTGGGTGTAGATAATCCCGTGTTTCGGGGAGGGGGCGCGCCCGGAGAGGTGCGCGAACAGCGCGTCCTCCGCGCCGAGCACCTGCACCGTGCCGGAGGGCTTCTTTGCGAGCGACTCCAGCCCGCCGGCGAGGGCGATCAGCCGCGCCGCGAGCTCCGGGCCGGCCATCTCGGCGAGGTTCGGCGCGACCGCGGGCGCGATCCGATCGATCGTCTCGGCGAGCGCGTCGCGCTCCGCGTCCAGCTCGACGACGCGCTCCGCGAGCGACACGGCGCGGCGTTCCAGTTCGCTCTCGGGGTCGCGGTCCGCCACCGCGCGGGCGCCCTCGATCCCCGGCTCCGCGTCGTCGAACAGGCTCCCCGCCCACTCGGCGGCGCGCTCGGCCAGCTCGTTGGCGGTTCGTTCGCAGTCGTCCATCGCCCGCACGGCGTGGATCAGCTGTCGGTCGTCGGCGCGCTCGCGCTCGCGGACGGTCGCGCGGGTCGCCGCCACGGTCGCCTCGTGGAGCCGGTCGTAGTAGTCGTCGGTCGACTCCGCGAACCCGGAGCCGACGGCGAGCGCCGGCCAGTCGCGCGGCTCCTCTGCCTCGCCGTCCGAGATCCGATCGCGGGCGGCCTCGGCCGCGTCGCCCCCGGCCGCCTCGTCCGCGGCGCGGCCCGCGAACCAGCCCGCGTCGGCGTCGGTGTCGGTCATTACCGGCGGCTACTCGTCCCCGGCGTATAGGCGTTCCCGAACGGCCGCGGGCGCTCGGCGGCCCGACCCGTCGCCTCGCTATGCGGTCGCCGCGTCGTCGGCCTCGTCGAGCGCTTCGTCCTCGTCGTCCGACCGCAGTGCGGCGAGGAAGCCGCCCGGATCGGACCGGACGTCAGCGACGGTCGCGCCGGCGAACGCGCCGAGGGCGGCGCCGCTGCTCGCGGCCTGTCGACTGATCAGTCCGCCGACCGCGGCGCCGGCGGCCCCGCCGACCGCGGCGAGCGTTGCCCGGGAGAGTGCGCGTCGGATGCGAGATCCCATGGCCGATTCATTTCCGTCTAATTACATAAATCCACCCGTCGTCGACCCCGGTCGCCGACGGTCCGCGTTCCTCGGTCACTGCAGCCGCTTGGTCGTCTCCACGAGGGGGTGTCGCGCGTAGTCGACGATCTCGATGTCGGTGATGTCGTCTAACCCCTCCTTCTCGGCGGTCTTGGCCATCCCGAGGTCGACCGCGCGCTCGGGGACGATCACGTACGCGTCCATCGTCTCGATGCCCGCCTCGTGGGCGGCCATCACCCGGTGGTGGCCGTCGGCGAGGTGGAGCGTGCCGCCGTTGTCGATGACGACCAGCGGCTCCGCGAGCCCGCGCTGCAGCTCGTACTGACGCCCCTCCAGCTCGTCGGCGTACACCCGAGCCTGCGTCGGGATGAGGTCGGTGAGCCGGACCTCGCGGCGCTCCTCCGAGAGCGCGACGCCGTGGATCTGTTCGAGGGTCCGCATCAGCTTCCCGACCTTGCTGGGCGTGGCGCGCTCGATCTGCGAGCGGACCACGTCCGTGTTCGAGATGATCCCAACGAGGTTGTCGGCGTCGTCGACGACGGGGAGCCGTTGGATCCCGGAGCGGAGGATGACCCGGGCGGCGTCGGTCACCTTCATGTCCGGGTGCGCGACGATGAGGTCGTCGGACATCACGGTGAAGACGGGGGCCTCGTCGTCGGCGAGCAGCAGGTCGGCGGCCGAGACGAACCCCTCGACGGTCCGCCCCTGCGTGACGGGGAACCCGTTGTGACCGTCGCTCTCGGCCATCCGCCGCGCGACCTCGCCGACCGTCTCGTCGGGGCTGACGGTCTCGACGTCGCGGGTCATGTACTCGCCGACGGTCGGTTTCCCGCTCATCGTCCGTCGTTCGTCCCGGTGGAATAAAAAGGGGGCGGGGCGCTTCCCACCGCGGGACCCGCTACGACCGCTCGTGAACGGCGAACTCGACGGCGTTGACGACGTAGTGGGCGACGACCGGGACGAGCAGGCTCCCCGTGGCGACGAACAGCCCCGCGAGCGCCAGCCCGAGCGCGCCCGCGACGACGATTCCCAACCGCCCCTGCGCCCCGTGGCCGAGGCCGAAGGCGACCGACGAGCCGACCGCGAGGAGCCACGGGTCGACCGCGAAGCCCGCCGCGAGCGCGCCGACCAGCGCGCCGCGGAACAGCGCCTCCTCGAAGACCGCGACGACCGGGAGCGCGACGATGAGCAGCAGGACCCACTCGCCGGCCGTCCCGGGAGCCATCGCTGCGCGGAGCCGGTCCGACGGCGCGAGGCCGACGCGCGAACCCAGTCGGGCGGCCGCCTCGTTGCCGGTGGTGAGAGCGATTCCCGCGGTGACGCCGACCGCGACGAGCGCGGGGGTCCCCAGCGACGCGACTGGCCCGACGCCGAGCGTCGGGTGCGTCCCGCCGACGCCGAACGCCGCCGCCGGCACCGCGGCCCACCACGCGACCGCGGCGAGGACGACGAGTCCGCCCGCCTGCGACGCGGCGGCGTTGAGGAGCAGCAGTCGCGTCGTGAGGACCGGGCGGTCGTCTGGCCGGCGGATCGCGGGGCCGGCCCCGGTGTCGGCGGCTCCCTCGACGCCGGGAGCGTCGGGGTCGCTCTCGGTGTCGGCGGCGTTCCCGTCGGCTTCCCCTCGGGGGTCGCGACCGGCGTCACCGACGTCGCTCGGAGCGTCGCTGACCTCGTCCCGGGAGTCGGCGATCCGGGCCCGCTCCAGCAGTCGCTCCGAGCGACGAGTCAGAAAGAGAAGCGACAGCGTCAGGGCGGCGGCCGCGAGCGCGAACGCCGCCCAGTCCGGCATCTGGTGCGGTGTCGAGGCGGTCTTACTGCGGGCTCGGGCTGGAGGGACCGGAGACGCTCCCCTCCTTCAGGGCCGAGCCGGTGATCGACTTGAGCCGGGAGACCAGCGAGTCCTTCTCGGCCTCGCCCTCCAGCGCGATGTCGAGCACCTCGCTGATGTGCGAGACCGGGATGATCTCGACCATCTCCTTGTACTCGTCTTCGATCATCACGTCCTGCTCGTTCGCCTGCGGGATGATGACCCGGGTGCAGCCGGCCTTCGCGGCCGCCTCGATCTTGTGGGTCACGCCGCCGACGGGGAGCACGTCGCCGCGCACCGACAGCGAGCCGGTCATCGCGAGGCTCTGGTCGACGCCGACGTTCTCTAACGCGGAGATGACGGCGGTCGCGACCGTGATGGACGCGGAGTCGCCGTCGACGCCCTGCTGGCCCGCCTGCACGAACTGGATGTGGATGTCCATCTCCGAGATGTTCTCGTCGGAGAACTTCTTGATGATCGCGGAGACGTTTGACACCGACTCCTGGGCCATCTCCTTCAGCTGGCCCGTGGCGATGACCTCGCCGGGCCCCTGCGAGGGCGCGACCTCGGCCATCACCGGGAGCATGATCCCGGAGTCCTCGCCCATCACGGCGAGCCCGTTGACGCGGCCGACGACGTAGCCGTCGGAGACCTGCAGCTCGTAGTCCTTCCGGCGCTCGATGAAGTCGTCCGCGAGCTGCTGTTCGATGGAGCGCGAGCGCCCCTTCGCCTGCAGCACGTGCTCGCGGGACGTCATCTCGGCGTCCTCGCCGCGGGCGATGTCGCCGGCGACGCGGACCATCCCGCCGAGGTTCCGCATCTTCAGCGTGAGGTGGCCCTTCCGGCCGGACCGGCGCTTGGCTTCGAGGATGATCTCCTCGACGGCCTCGGCCGTGAACTCCGGCAGGCGGCCGTCCTTCGCGACCTCCTGGGCGATGAACCGGACGTACTTCCGGCGCATCTCCGGGGTGTCCTCGATGGTGTCCTCCATGTACACCTCGTAGCCGTACCCCTTGATACGGCTCCGGAGGGCCGGGTGCATGTTCTCCATCGCGTCGAGGTTCCCGGCCGCGATCATGACGAAGTCGGTCGGGACGGGCTCGGTCTGGACCATCGCGCCCGAGGAGCGCTCGGACTGGCCCGTGATCGAGAACTCGCCCTCCTGGATCGCCGTCATGAGGTGCTGCTGGCTGCGGATGTCGAGCGTGTTGATCTCGTCGATGAACAGCACGCCCTTGTTCGCCTTGTGGATGGCCCCGGCCTCGACGCGGTCGTGGCTGGGCGTCTCCATCCCGCCGGACTGGAACGGGTCGTGCCGGACGTCGCCGAGCAGCGCGCCGGCGTGCGCGCCGGTCGCGTCGCGGAACGGCGCCGTCTTCGTGTCGCCGTTGTTCACCAGCAGGTTCGGGATCATCGCGTCGGAGCCGCGGTTGAGGTAGCGGAAGACGAGGTAGACGACCCCGGCGGCGATGATGCCGACGAGGATCTGGCCGACGATGATGAGCGCGTAGCCCAGCACGACGGCGATGATGATCCACATCAGCAGCGACCGCATCTGGTTGCGTTTGCGCGCCTCCTCGCGGTGCGCGTCGACGATCTGGTCGCCCTTCCCCGCCGGCACGGTCCGGACCTTCGGCTTGTTACCGTCGTCCGGGTTGTGGTAGACGAGGACGTCCTGCAGCTCCTCTTTCGGGAGCAGCTCGGACATCGCTTTCGCGAGCATCGACTTCCCGGTCCCGGGCGAGCCGATCATCATCACGTGCCGGCGCTGCTTGGCCGCCTTGATGATCACGTCGCGGGCGTGCTCCTGCCCGATCACCTGGTCGACGAGGCGGTCGGGGATCTCGAGTTCGGCGGTGGTGTCGATCTTGAGTCCCCCGAGGAGGTCGTCCTCGTCCGGGTCTTCTTCGATCTCGGCACCCTCGACCTCGACTGAGCTCCCGAGCTCGTCGATGTCGCCGTCCTCGCTCTGTTCGGTGACACCCTCGGGGGTGACGCCGGTCTCGTCCCCGTGACCCGGCTCGGCGTCGTCCGGGCGCGGGTCGTCGTCGACGACGATCCCGTCGTCCCAGACCTCGTCCGGCTCCTCGCCGTCCACCGGCTCCTCGCGGTCCGCCGACTCCTCGGCCTCGTCGGCCTCGCCGGGCGCGCGAGCGCCGTCGTCGGGAGCGACGTCGTCGGGGGCGTCCTCGCCGTTCCCCGCCGGATCCGAGGCCTCTGACCCGGTTTCGTCCGGGTTCTCGGGGTCCTCGGTCGGCGGGTCGTTCGCGTCCTTTTCGTTGCTCATAGAATCGGATATCGCTATGAAAAACGAAGGGTCGGCTACTGATATACTTTCTCCCCGCGGGCGATCCGTTGAGACACAGAGAAAACGGTCCATGAGCGGCTATAGGCACCGATATCTCCGTTTGGGGCGTCCCACGGGGTTTATAAATACTGGCCGCCCAACGTGGATCCATGCGCGGGTTCTACATCGGGCGGTATCAGCCGTTTCACGACGGACACCGGCACATGGTCGAGGAGATCGCCGGCGAGGTCGACGAGCTCGTGTTGGGGATCGGTTCCGCCGGCGACTCCCACACCACTCGGAACCCGTTCACGGCCGGCGAGCGCGTGATGATGGTGACGAAGGCCGTCGAGCACCTCGACGTCACCACCTACGTCGTGCCCATCGAGGACCTCGACCGCAACTCCGTGTGGGTGAGCCACGTCCAGAGCATGACCCCGCGATTCGACGTGGCCTACTCGAACAACCCGCTCGTCGTCCGGCTGTTCGAGGAGGCCGGCGTCGAAGTGCGCGGCTCCCCCATGTTCCGCCGGGACGTGCTGGAAGGGACGGAGCTCCGCGAGCGGATGATACACGGCGCCGACTGGGAGGCGCTGGTCCCGGAGGCCGTCAGTCGCGTGATCGAGGAGATCGACGGCGTCGAGCGCATCCGCCGGATCGCCGAGACCGACACGAACGGCGAGCCCCCGATGGACGCGTAGTCGCCGGTGGACGCGTAGTCGCCGGTGGACGCGTAGTCGCCGCCTTTTAGGAATCAGCCGGCGTTCGGATCGCGTATGATAACGCTCGCCTCGGACTTCGGCTCGCCGTACCCCGCCGCGATGAAGGGCGTGATCCGACGCCGCACGGACGCCGAGATGATCGACGTCGCCCACGACCTCCCGCGCGGCGACCCGCGGGCGGCCGCGTTCTGGCTCCGGTTCGTCCTCCCGGAGTTCCCGCCGGCCGTCCACTGCGCCGTCGTCGACCCCGGCGTCGGCACCGACCGGGACGCGCTCGTCGTCCGCGCCGGGGCCCACGTGCTCGTGGCGCCCGACAACGGGCTCGCGATGCCGCCCGCGAGGGCGCTCGCCGAGCGGTCGGCGGCGGAGAGCGCCGGCGCGGAAGCGGGAGGCGACGCCCCCGACGTGGAGGCGTTCGCCGTCGACGTCGACGACCCCGCGAGCCAGACGTTCCACGGCCGCGACGTGTTCGCGCCGGTCGCGGCGCGGGTCCGCGCTCGGCTCGACGAGGGGTCCGCGGCCGCGGGTCCGGAGGGAGTCGCCGCCGCCCTCGACTCGATGGCCGACCTCTCGCCCGCGAGCGACCCGGTCGACATCGCGTTCCCCGAGCCGACCGTCGAGCGCGACGAGGACGGCGACCCCGTTGCCGTCGACGGCGAGGTGCTCGTCATCGACCGGTTCGGTAACGTCGTCACGAACGTCCCGGGCGAGCTCGTCCGCGGCAGCGACTGGATCCGAGTCAACGGCGAGCTCACGCCCGTCGCGGAGACGTTCGGCGCGGTCGATCCGGGCGACCGACTCGTCACGATCGGGAGCCACGGCTACGTGGAGTGCGACGTCAACGACGGCCGCGGCGACGGGGCGTTCGAGCTGCGGCCGGGCGACGAGGTTCGGCTCGTCGGCGACAACGTGAGTATCTGAGCGGTCGCGGGGGACAACGTGAGTATCTGGGCGGCCGCGGGAGAAACGAGCGGCGGGGACCGGCGCTACAGCTCCACGCCGGAGGGGATCAGGCTCTCGCTGCGGAGGAGGTTCCCCTCGTGGTCGTAGACGAGGAACGTGTCCTTGTCGTAGGAGACGAGCCGTTCGCCCTCGACGTCGATCACGACGCGGTAGCGAGCGTCCTCGTCGTCGGCCGAGTCGCGCGCGGCGTGGATGAACGGGAGGACGTCCGTCGCGGTCTCGTTGAGCTCCAGCACGAAGTCCCCGGTGTATCGGTTCGTCACGCCGACCACGCCCTCGGGGTCGGCAGTGTCGGAGAGCGGTTCTCGGAGACGGAACGCCACGTCCACCTCGGCGGCATCGAGAAGGTCGCCCTCCGTGTCAGAGAGCCGGTCGCGTAGGAGTCCCTCCGGCCCGTGGAAATCGATCCGGACGACGGGCGTCGCCCGCTCGTCGGCGCCGTCGCCAACGCCCTCGACGGTCAGTTCGAAGTAGTCACGCCGCATTGCCTATGTTGTTGTTTGCGGTCGGTACGTATCAACGTAACGGGCGGGTTCCAGCGCGGACGGCCGAGACTGAGGCTGACGCCGGGCTCTCGCCCCCGGCCTCGCGGTTGATAATCGCTCGGTGGAATTTAAACCACCACGCCGCATACGGACCGTAACGAGATGGCGAGTGACGCTCGCGACGACGCCGGGGACCGCTTCGAGGCCCTCCGGCGGCGGCTCTCTCGAACGTGGGAGATACTGCGGGGGTCGGAACTCGACGTCCGCTCCTTCCGCCCGGGCGAGGACGGCCCGCTCGCCGACTTCACGGTGCCGGAGGGCGAGCGCGAGGTCGACCGCTACTGGGTGAACGCCCCGTACGCGTACGTCGTGATCACCTACGACGACGCCGAGAGCGAGCACCGGTACTACGCGGTCGAGCCGGACCTCGACGAGTTCGAGCGCGACCTCCTCGACCGCGTCGTCGACGACATCCGCGATCCACTGCTGTACCGCGAGGGGACCGGCAAGACCGACGAGGAGACGCTTCGGAAGGAGCTGCAGGCGTTGTTGGAGGGGTACGGCGTCGAGGCCGACATGGCGACGTTCCACGCGCTCGCGTACTACCTCTACCGTGACTTCCGCGGCTACGGGAAGGTCGACCCCCTGCTGAACGACCGCCACATCGAGGACGTCTCCTGTGACGGGTACGACCTCCCGATCTTCGTCTACCACGACGACTACACCGACATCGAGACGAACGTCTCGTTCGCGAAGGGCGAGCTCGACAACTACGTCATCCGGCTCGCCCAGCAGTCCGGGCGCCACGTCTCCGTCGGCGACCCGATCGTGGAGACGACGCTGCCGGACGGCTCCCGCGCCGAGCTCGCGCTCGGCGAGGAGGTGACCCCCCGCGGCTCCGCGTTCACGATCCGCCAGTACGCCGAGGACCCGTTCACGCCGATCGACCTCGTGGAGTACGGCACCTTCTCGGTCGAGCAGATGGCGTACTTCTGGCTCTGTATCGAGCACAACAAGAGCCTCATCTTCGCCGGCGGCACCGCCTCGGGGAAGACAACCTCGATGAACGCGGTGTCGATGTTCGTCCCGCCGCGCGCGAAGGTGCTCACCATCGAGGACACCCGCGAGCTCTCCTTGTACCACGACAACTGGCTCTCCTCGGTCACCCGCGAGCGCCGCTACGAGGGGACCGACATCGACATGTACGACCTGCTCCGGTCCGCGCTGCGCCACCGCCCCGAGTACATCGTCGTCGGCGAGGTGCGCGGCGACGAGGCGATCACGCTGTTCCAGGCGATGAACACGGGTCACACCACCTTCTCGACGATGCACGCCGACTCGATCGAGACGGTGATAAACCGGCTGGAGAACGAGCCGATCAACGTGCCGCGCGCGATGGTGCAGTCCCTCGACATGCTCTCGATCCAGACGCTGACCCGCTCGGGCGACCAGCGGGTCCGCCGCGCGAAGACGATCGGCGAGATCGGGGGCATCGACCAGCGGACCGGCGAGCTCGACTACTCCTCCGCGTTCGAGTGGGACGCCGAGACCGACGAGTTCCGCCGCAACGACTCGTCGCTCATGGACGAGATCGCCGACGAGCGCGGCTGGTCCCGCTCCGAGCTGCTCCGCGAGATCCGGCGCCGCGAGCGCTTCCTGGAGCTGCTCCGCGCGCTCGGCATCACGGACTACCGGACGTTCACGGCCCTCGTCAACGAGTACTACGCCGACCCCGACCGCGTGATGAACCGGCTAACGGAGCGGGCGGCGGACGCCGAGGGCGCCGCCGTGCCGGACGAGGCGACCGCGCCGGACGACGGGCGTGGGCCGGCCGGTACGACTACGCCGGACGACGGGCGGGGGCCGGCCGATACGACTACGCCGGACGACGGGCGGGGGCCGGCCGGGGACGAGACGGAGTCGCCCGGAGTCGGAGACCCGCCGCGATGATCGCTTCGCTCCCGCTGTTCGCCGCGCTCGGACTTTGTTTGGCGCTGCTGTTACCGGTCGTCTCCCGCCGCGTCGACCTGTTGGTCACTCGGGTCGCGCTGTCGCTGTTCGGCGACTATGTCGCGGAGGACGGCCCCCGGCGACGGCGCCAGCGCGACCTGTTGCACGCCGCCCACGTCGCCGGGACCCACCGGGCGTACGCCTCTCGGACGCTGCTGTACGCCGGCGCGCTCGGCGTCGCGGGGAGCGTGCTCGGGGTGTACGCGGCCGCCGCGCTCCTCCGCGCGCTCGACGTCGGCGCGGAGGCGATCCGCGCGGCGCTGCCGGGGTCGCTCTCCTTCCTCGCCGGCGTCGCGGGGCTGGCGACGCTCGATCTCCCGGGGCTGTTCCTCTTGCTCACCTTCGCCTCGGCGACGCTCGGCTCCGCGCTCGCGGCCGGCACCTACTACGGGCGGTGGGAGCTGCTGAGCCAACGGGCGCACGCCCGAGCCGCCGAGATCGACGCCACTCTCCCGCGGACGGTCGCGTTCATGTACGCGCTCTCGCGGTCGGGGATGGCGTTCCCGCGTGTGATGGACACGCTCGCGGAGAACGAGGCGGTGTACGGCGAGGCGGCCACGGAGCTGTCGGTCGCCGTCCGCGACATGAACGCGTTCGGTACCGACGCCCTGACCGCGCTCCAGCGCACCGCGCGCCGGACGCCGAGCGACGACCTGGCCGACTTCTCTGAGAACCTCGCCTCGGTCCTCGGCACCGGACAGTCGATCTCGGCGTTCCTCGCGGACCAGTACGAGCTGTACCAGGCGGAGGCCGAGTCGAAACAGGAGCGCTACCTTGAGCTGCTGTCGACGTTCGCGGAGGCGTACGTCACGGCCCTCGTCGCCGGGCCGCTCTTCTTCATCACCATCCTCGTCGTCATCGGCCTCGTGCTGGAGGACACGCTCCCGCTGCTCCGCGTCGTCGTCTACCTCGGCGTCCCGCTGGCGACGTTCGGGTTCGTCGTCTACGTCGACAGCGTGACGCAGGGGGTAGGCGGAACGGAGAGCGTCGACCTCTCGGAGCCGGCCGACGACAGCGCGACCGGCGTGACCGGCGACATCGGGGGCGGCGAAACCGCTCCCGGCGGTCAGAGCGACGGCCGACTCACGGGGACCGACGGCGCGGGAAGCGCGGCGACGGCCGAAGCCCGATCCGACGGCGGCGTCGCCGAGGGGACCGAGAGCGACCCGGGCGGCGCCGGCGGGGTCGCCGGCGAGGCCGACCGCTGGGCCGTCAGCCGGGAGCGGCTCCGGGCGTACGACCGAGTCCGGCGACTGCGACGGTGGGCCGCGTCGCCAGTCGAGAACGCGGTCGAGGCCCCGTGGACGTCGTTCCTCCTGACCGTGCCGCTCGCGGTCCTCGGGCTGCTCGGCTTCGCCTTCCCGGTCACGCTCGGGTCGCCGACCGAGATGGTCGCGCAGATCGAGACGCCGATCGTCGTCGCGACGGCGTTGGCCCTCGCGGTGTACGCGGTCGTCTACGAGGTCCGGAAGCGGCGCGTCCGCCGGATCGAGTCGTCGGTGCCCGACTTCCTCGACCGCCTCGCGAGCGTCAACGAGGCCGGCACCTCGGTCGTCGGGAGCGTCCGGCGCGTCGCCGACTCGAACCTGGAGGAGCTGACGGCCGACCTGAAGCGCACCCGCCGCGACATCGACTGGGGCGCCGACGTGAGCACCGCGCTCCGCCGGTTGGAGCGCCGGGTCCGATCGCCGATGACCTCCCGGGCCGTGGCGCTGGTGACGAACGCGATGCACGCGAGCGGCGACATCGGGCCCGTGCTCCGGATCGCGGCCGACGAGTCGCGAGCGACGTGGTCACTCCGGCGGGAGCGCCGGCAGGTCATGCTCACGTACCTCATCGTGATCTACATCTCCTTCCTCGTCTTCCTCGGGATCATCACCGCGCTGTCCGTCTCCTTCATCCCGGCCATCGAGGAGGCCGCGATCCCGAGCGGCGGCGGGGCGGGCACCGTTCCCGGCGCGCCGAGCGGCCCGACCGGGATCACCGACGGTCTCGGCGACATCGACGCGTTCGCCTACGAGCAGCTGTTCTTCCACGCCGCGGCCGTGCAGGCCGTCTGCTCCGGGATCGTCGCCGGCCAGCTCGGCGAGGGCTCGGTCAGGGACGGGGTGAAACACGTGGTCGTCCTCCTCGCGCTGACGCTCCTCACCTTCGCCGTCATCGGCATGGTGTGACGGGACGCGCGTCGGGCAGCCCTCTCTCGCCGGGTCGTCTCCCCGCCGGACCGCCCTCTCTCGCCGGACCGCCAGTCACCGGAGCTATGTCGCTCGGCGCCGACCGACCGGCATGGAAACGGACCCGCAGTCGACGTACGACCGCATCGCCGCGCACTTCGCGAAGACCCGCGAGTACGCGTGGCCGGAGGTCGAGTCGTTCCTGGAGGGTCGGTCGGCGACGCGCGCGCTCGACGTCGGCTGCGGCAACGGCCGCCACGCGGAGCTGCTCGCCGCCCGCGCGGAGTCGGTCGTCGGTATCGACCTGAGCCGAGCGCTCCTGCGCGAGGCGGCGACGCGGGCCCGCGAGCGCGACTTCGCCGACGCGCTGGACCTCGTTCACGGCGACGCCGCCGCCCTCCCGATCGCCGACGACGCGGTCGGGCTCGCCACGTACGTCGCCACGCTCCACCACCTCTCGCCCCACGCCGCCCGCGTTCGAAGCCTCGACGAACTCGCGCGGGTCCTCGCGCCGGGCGGGGTCGCGCTCGTGAGCGCGTGGAGCACCGCCCACGACCGCTTCGACCGGACGGAGGGGTTCGACACGACCGTCGACTGGACGCTCCCCGGCGGCGAGACGGTCCCGCGGTATTATCACGTCTACGCGCCCGACGAGTTCGACGCCGATATCGATAACAGCCGGCTCTCAGTCGTCGAATCGACCGTCTCCAGCGGGAACTGCTACGCCGTGGTCACGGGACCTCGCCCCTAATTATCACGACGGATACCGCGGGGAGAGGTTTAAAGCATCGGTGCCGCGGCCGTCGAGTCAATGAGTTCGACTCGCCTCGATCGCCTCCTCCGGCGCCTGAGTCCAGGCGCGATCACTCGGAGCTACCTCGCCAAGTTCGCGGTCGTCGTGATCCTCGTCGTCCTGGCCATCGGCGCCGTCGGCGCGGTCACCTACGCGGAGACGACGGACCGCCTGGAGGCCAACGCCCAACAGGACTACACCGCGGTCGCTGAGTTGAGCGCCACGGAGATCGACGTGTGGACCAGCGATCACCGCTCGATCGCCAGAGAGACGGCCGACAGCGACGCCTTCGGGTTCACGAGAGAGCCCGAAGAGGTGGAGAGCTATCTCACCTCGCAGCTCTCGTGGCAGCCCGACGAGATCGTCGCCTTCCACTACGTCAACCGGCAGGAAGGCACGCTGATCGCCTCGACCGACCACGAGCGCGGCACCGCGATCACCGAGAAGAACTGGCTCAGCGACGGTCTCCTGATCGGCGAGGACACCTACACGTCGCCGACGTACGAGGTGGACGACGAGCGGCACGTCTCGTACGTCGCGTACACGCCGCGGCGCAACTACTTCGTCATGGAGGTGTCGCTCGCGTCGATCGTCGGAGACCTCCGGCAGCCGACCGACGGCTCGTTCACCACTATCGTCCAGTCCGACGGCGTGATCGGGGCCAGCGACCGCGAGGGGACCGTGGCCGAACCGTACGCCGACGAGGTGCGGGACGCGATGATCTCCGGCTCCGCGGTCGGTCACGTGTCGTCGGCGACCTTCGAGTTCACCGACGACGCCGAGTACTTCGTCGCGTACGCACCGGTCCCCTCGGAGGACTGGTACGTCGCCGTCCACGTCCCCCTCGCGGAGGCGTACGCGCTCTCCGGGATGATCGGCCGGAACCTGCTGCTTATCGTCGGCGTCGCGGTCGTCGGGCTCGGTCTGTTGGGCGCGACGCTCGGCCGCGGCACCGTCGCGGAGCTGAACCGACTCACTCGGAAGGCGCGGGCGCTGGAGAGCGGCGACCTCGACGTCGGATTCGACACCGAGCGCCGCGACGAGTTCGGCGACCTCTACGGCGCGTTCTCGACGATGCGCGACTCGCTCGGCGAACAGATCGAGTCGGCCGAGACGCAGAAGCGGCGGGCCGAGGACGCCAAGGCCGAGAGCGAGGCGTTCGCGGAGCGGCTGGAGTCGCGCGCGGCGGCGTTCGGCGCGACGATGGACGATTGCGCCGACGGCGACCTCACCGCCCGACTCGACGTCGAGCCCGACGATCCGGACGCGCTCGCCGACATCGCCGACGGGTTCAACGACGCGATGGACGAGCTGGAGGGGGCCATCGCGGAGGTGGACGCCTTCGCCGGGCAGGTCGCGGCCCGGAGCGAGGCGGTCACCGACGGCGCGGACGAGGTCGCCGCCGCGGGCCGGGAGACGAGCGACGCGGTCGACGAGATCTCGGCCGGCGCGGAGCGACAGAGTCGGCGGCTCTCGGAGGTCGCCGGCGAGATGGAGGACATGTCCGCCACGGTCGAGGAGGTCGCCGCCTCCGCCGATCAGGTCGCGACCACCTCCAGAGAGGCGAACGCGGTCACCGAGGAGGGCCGCGAGGCCACGGCCGCGGCGGTCGCGGAGCTGCACGACGTCGAGGAGCGCTCGGAGTCGGCGACCGAGACGATCGAGCGCCTCGAAGCGGAGATGGCGGAGGTGGACGCGATCGTCGAGACGATCTCGGAGATCGCCGACCAGACGAACCTGCTGGCGCTGAACGCGTCGATCGAGGCGGCGCGGGCGGGCGAGGCGGGCTCCGGCTTCGCCGTCGTCGCCGAGGAGGTGAAGGCGCTCGCGGAGGAGACGCAGTCGTCCGCGGCCGAGGTCGAGGCGCTGATCGACGGGCTCCGCGAGCGCACCGACGAGAGCGTCGCGGAGATGTCGCGGATCCGCGAGGGGGTCGACGCCGGCGTCGACACGGTCGAGACCGCGGACGACGCCCTGAGCGAGGTCGCGACGCGGGTGGCCGAGGCCGACGACGGCGTCCAGGAGATCTCCGGCGCGATGGACGCGCAGGCGTCGTCGGTCAACGAGGTCACCGGTGCCGTCGACGACTTGGCCGGCGTCAGCCAGCAGACGACCGCTGAGGCGACCACGGTCGCGTCGACCGCCGAGGAGCAGGCCGCAACGCTCGGCGACGTCTCCGAGCAGGCCCACGCGCTCACCGAGCGCGCCCGGGACCTGCGCCGGATGACCGAGGGGTTCGAGGTGGACGGCGAGCGCGACGTCGGCGACGGGAAGACCGATCTCGGCGTATTCGACGACAGCGACCGCGACGCCGACAGCGACCGCGACGCCGACACCGACTTCGACTTCGGGATGACCGATTCCGGCCAGTCGGTGAGCGCCGACGGAGGGACGGACGAGGCGAGGGAGCCGGGGCTCGTTGACGGATCGTTGAACGCGAACGCAGAAGAGTAATCGCGCCGGTTACCGCGACGCTCGGCTCACGGCTCAGTCGGCCACGGTCTCGTGGCCGGCCTCCGCGTCGTCCGCGAGCGGCGTCGCGATCTTGTACGCCGCGTAGAGGCCGAGCACCGCGATGCCGGCCAGCACGACGCCCGTCCGAATCTGCGGCGAGATCAGCGGCGTCGCCACGACCTCGCCCGCCTCGTTAGTGATCGGGACGGGGCTGTAGGGCGCGCCGGCGAGGATCTCGACGATCCCCATGCCGACGAGTCCGAGCAGCATCAGTCCCGCGCTCAGCGCCATCGCCGCCTTATCGATGATGTCAGTCATTGGGTGTCACCTCTTAACCGAGCAGGTAGCGGAGTTTCGGGTGTTGCTTGACGACGTCGAGCTTCTCGATGAGCGCGTCGAGGCCGTAGTAGCGCCCGGCCGACAGCATGATCACGGTGATGAACAGCAGCAGCCCCATGAAGTCGCTGTTGACCAGCCCGTGACCGAAGCCGGCGTTGCCGACCCAGAACAGGACCATGAAGATGACCCCGCCGAAGGCGGCCAGCCGAATGAACGCGCCCGCTATCAGCGCCAGCCCGATCAGCGTCTCGAACAGGGGCACGCCCGGCTCGATGAGCCACGCGAGGTTGCTCCCCATCCAGACGGGGATGCCGCCCAACACGGTGTCGGTCATTTCCTGCATGTACATCGGGCCGTAGGTGTATGACAGCCCGTCCTCGATGAGTTTCGTGACGCCGGCGTGGAAGAACCACCATCCGGTCACCACGCGTAGGAAGGCGATCCAGTACGCCGCCCACGGACCGTCAAGCGCGAACTCGACCTCGTCGACCAGTGGATTTCCTGATTGGTATGACATCGTGCTCACCTCACGGATGAACGTTGAGTGGCAGCCCGTATATTCCCCCAACCGGCTTCTAACTCCCTGAAAAGCGTTCTAAGCGTGCGGGAACGGCCCGCGATATTGTGGTGTTTTAAGTACTATCTGCCGCTCGGAACCACATCGGGCCCCGAGATATCCGTCCGGCGTCGGGAACACGGAACGTTTATTGGATTCGTTCGGCCTACGTCTACACGCGTCAGCGACGGACGCACCCACGCGCGCCGGTGGTCTAGTGGTAGGACCTGAGCCTTCCAAGCTCATGGCCCGGGTTCAAATCCCGGCCGGCGCATTTCTCGAACGAAGTGAGAGAAATCGCCGAGAGGGATTTGAACCCTGGAAGTCGCAGCCCGCGCAGCGAACGAAGTGAGCGAGCAGGACCGTCTTCCTCTGGTTCATAATCCCGGCCGGCGCACTCCCTTCGGTCGTGCGCCGCCCGTACCCTCGGTCGCTCACGCTGTTCGCTCGCGAGGGTCCCGGCCGGCGCATTTCTCGAACGAAGTGAGAGAAATCGCCGAAAGGGGTTTGAACCCTATCAGTCGGGGTTGCTTCGCTCAGTACCGATCGCATCGCCGTCAGGACCTGGACCCGCTTCACGACGTTCGTGAATCGTATACTCGCCCGCCGGGACGGAAACGCGATAGGCCGACCGGCACTCGCTGGTCGCCGAATCGTCCGTCTTGTCCACCCAGTACACGTCCCATCGACAGGACTCGCGCGAGAACGTGATGACGGAAAACCCCCAGTGGGAGCCGTCGGAGAGCGCGAACTCCGGGAGGAATCCGGTAGCGGACAGGTAGTCGGCCGCCCGCGACGTCGACACGCTCCTGTCGAGCCACGAGACGAACCGTCCGAACTCGCGTCCCAGTCCGACCCGCTGCCCGATCTCGGTGGCTCTTTCGCGGGGATTGACGCTCGTCACGCTCGGCGTCATGAACTCGACGCCGACCGGCGTGTCGCCCTGTCGTTCGTTCCGGAGGCGAGCGGCCAGCGTCATGTGCATGTCCCCGGTCAGCGTCACGACGTTCGTGTCACCCCGTTCTCGGACCGCCGTGAGGGTGTCGACGATCTCCCGTCGTTCGGACTCGAACCCGCTCCAGGCGTCTTCCCAGAAGATGAACCCCTTGCCCAGGAAGTAGAGTCGTTTGAACAGCACCGCGTTGGCCCACGCCGTCCACACCGTCTCGCTCTCGCGGAAGGTCTCGCGCAGCCACCCGCGCTGGGCCTCCCCGAGCATCGTCCGCGAGGTGTCCGGCTCGGACCACGGGTCGAGCAGCTCCGCCGGCCACGACCGCGGTTCGCTTCTGAAAAGCCGCTCGTCCGTCAGCGCGAGCGTGACGAGGTCGCCGAACCGCAGGCTCCGATACAGGTCGAACGACTCGTGAAGGCGGTCCGCGCTCGGGTCGTACTCGATGCGTCCGGGGACGAACTCCCACCACGCTTGGATCCCGACGGCGGTGAGGTACCGCGTGAACTCCGGGACGTCGCCGCACGGGTGGTCGGGGAACACCGGTGCGCCGGCGTCGTAGTCCCAGTACCGGTCGTTGGCGATGGCGTGATCGTCCCACGTCTGAATCACGGTGTGGCGCTCGTGAAGTCGCTGGAGGTGGCGATCGGTCTTGTACGTCTCGTAGATGCGCCGGAAGTCGTCGAGACTCATCGGGCGCGTGCCGCTGTCCGGGAGCTCGATCCGTCGGTCCGGGTACGGGCCACCGACGCCCCCCGGGTCGCCCTCGGCGACGTGTTCGTAGATGTAGTCGCCGAGATGCAACACGAAGTCGACGTCCGTCTCCGCGAGCCGCGCCATCGCGCCGAAGTAGCCGTTCTGGTAGTCCTGACAGTTCAGCACTCCGAACCGAACTGACTCGGGTTCGCCGTCCTCGGCCGGCAGCGTCCGACACCGACCGGTGTTGCTCCGTACTCCGCGGTAGACGAACCGATAGTAATAGACCGAGTCCGCGTCGACGGCGTCGTGATCGAGGTCGACGCGAACGGTGTAGTTGTCGGGCGGTTTGACCCCCGGGCCGTCGAACTCGAATACCCTGGGGTCGTCTTCGAAAGACGGGTCAGTCGCGACCTCGAGGCACAGCGATTCCGACGGGTCGTATCGCTCGGGATTGATTCGAGTCCAGAGGATGACCGACTCCGGGGTCGGACCACCGCTGGCTACCGACTGGGGGAACACGTCGGCGGGTTCGGCCTCCGTCAGACCGCCGTCGTCCTCGGGTGTGCTATCGAGTTCGGTGAGCTCGGCCGCCCTGACGGGCTGCCGAATCGTGACGTTCGACATATCGTGTTGTGAGCCGGTCTGGTTGCTCGTCCGCTGACACTAACATTTGTTACCAATAACCTCATATCATTAATTTGTAACCCCTCTTCACAATCGCTGGCCACGTTTCTACGACACTGGGCCGCACGTCGATACGAGTCGAAGCAGCGTCCATCCGCAGCATACCACCGGCTACCGCCGATGGTCGCTTCGTCAATTCATTCATGTTTTCGAGAAGAAATTTGTTATGTTATTACGTAACATGTTAGCATATGGCAACCTATACTGAGGGGAACGGCGCGACCGAGAGCGAGGAGAGCGGACCAGTCGATCAGGACGTCGAAGAGGCGGGCAAACTGAGGAAGGTCGAGGCGTACGCGAACACGTGGTACAGTGTATCCGTCGGACAAGCGATCGTCGTGAGCGGCGTCCTCCTCACGCTTTCGGCCGTCGCTGCCTCAATAGAGAGCCTGAACTTGATCGCGGAGGGTGTCGGCGTTCCGTTCGACGTGTACCTGTACGGATTCTTCGGAGCGATGGCCAGGTCCCTCCTCGCTTTCGTCACCGACGTCGACCCGGACACGGACGACGTGGCGTACGTTCACCGGTCGTGGATCCAAGTCGTGCGCTTGGGACTCCGTCCGGTTGGGGCGCTCTGTCTGGCCGCGGGGATCTATCTCGCTCACGGCGCGGTGGACGACGCACTCTCCTTTACTCTCGCTTCACCGGACGCGATATTCGCCGGGCTCGCTTTCGTTGCGGGCTTCTACGTGGAGCGCGTTTATCAGGTCCTCGGGACGGTCGCCAAACAGTTGCTTAGCTTGACCGAGGAAAGCAACGGCGAGTCGGCAGCGACAACGGACGATGAACCGTTCAGTATCCTCCCCGCGGGAAGACGACCCGACGAACCCCGTTGGTACCGCGACCGTCGAAGTCTCCTGTTGTTCGGACTCGGACTGGTGCTGCTCGCTATCGGCGTCGTCACATCGCTCGGCGAGAACGTACTCCCGTTCGTGGGGCCGGTCGCGGAGCCGGTTCCGTCGTACGTCTACCTGTACGCGTTGCTGGGGTCGCTGGGCTACCTCTTCACGACGCTGTTCAGAGAGTTCGACAGGAGTCTCCTCTCCCTCCTGCAGAATGGCATCCGCGTGCCCGCGGCGCTGTTGCTGGCAGCGGGTCTCTACATGTTCTCGTTCCTCTTCACCGACAGCGCTACGACGGCCACCGGACTCATTTCCGGCCTCGCGTTCTTAGTCGGACTCTACGTGAACGTGGCGCTCGTCACCTTGGATACGATCGCTTCGCGGGTGTTGTCGAAATTCAGCGACGAGTCGACGTGAGCGCCGGGTACGGCGAGCGTCATCGACATCCGGGGAAAGTGAGGGTGAACTACACGGTCGGCGACCTCTCGCGCTGACGACAGCCCGCGGCGGTCCGCGTACACGGGTCGGGTGACCGCCTCATCCGACCCCCGTGGCACTTAATGCGTTCGGATTTCCGGGCCCCGTAACGGACGCACCCTCGCTCCTGTCGACCCGACGAACCGAGCGGGCTCGCCGCTCTCGGACGCGTCGGGACGCTCGTCTTTCGCGCGGGCGCATATCTCTCGATCGATTCCCTCGCATCGTCTCGAGGGACGACGCCGTCGAACCGCTCACTCGCCGGTCGCCCGTCGAGTTTCCGCGACGTAGACGCCTCCACCGAGCGCGGCGACGAGCCCGACGACGGCGTAGTGGTAGCGAAACGCGAGTCGGAGCGACCGCTGCGACAGTGTAAAGCCGCCGAAAGCGGCCGCGGCGAGCCGGTCGCCGACCGCCGGGACGGCCAGCAACGCTTCGAGCGTCCGCTGACCCGCGTAGAACGCGAGCTGATTCCACGGGAGCAACAGCCCGGACACGACGTACACCGCGACGAGCGGCGCCGCCAGCAGGCCACCGATCGCGTAGATCGGTCTGTACGCGAGGCCGAGCCCCACGGCGAGCGGCACCGTCAGGGCCGCGGCGACCGCGAGGATCACTCGAACCGCCTCTACCGTTCCGCCGGACGCCGGGACCAGCAGGAGCAGCACGTCGAGACACAGGATCGCGCCGACGAGTCCGGCGAGCGACCGCCCCGCCCACCGGAGGGAACCGCTGCGCTCGGAGGACCACTGCATGTCTCGATGTCGGACCGCGATCGGCCTATACGTTGTGTTCCGCGACCCGCCGGTGTCTACGCGACCCGCTCAGTCAGTCCTGAAGATCCGATAGGCGCTCCCGAGCCCGAGGAGGAGCCACGCGGCCCCGAACAGCCGCCGCCCGTCGACTAGGGCGACGCCGCCGATGACGAACCACCCGGCGGCGATCAGCACCCAGAGGGTCTGTTCCGTGGAGAGCAGCGGCCCGGACAGCGGGGAGGTGGCGCTCATCACTTCCGCGTTGGACCCTCCCGGACAAGAGTTTGATCCCGTCGACGGCCGCCGGACGAGAGCCGCTCAGACGCGCGGTCAGGCGGCGTTCGAGCGGGGTAGAGGCCCGCCGACCGCGCGTCGACCCGGCGCCGCTCGGGCGCGGATCACAGACTCGCTCCGCCGTCGACCCAGACCGTCTCGCCGGTCACGTAGCTCGCCCCCTCGGAGGCGAGGTAGAGGTACGCGTCACGCAGGTCCGCGGGCGTGCCGGCGCGGGACGGGAGGCCGCCGGATCCGTCGATGTCGCGCGCCTCGTCGGCCCAGCCCTCCCGGATCTCGGTGGCGATCGGCCCCGGCGCGACCGCGTTCACCCTGATCCCGTAGCCGTCGAGTTCGAGCGCCGCGCTTCGGGTGAGCATCTGTATGCCGCCCTTCGTCGCCGCGTAGTGCGAGTGATCGCGCTCCGCGCGCTCGGCCGTCGTCGACGACGTGTTCACGATCGTTCCCTCGGCGCCGCGATTGATCATGTCCCGTGCCGCCAGTTGCGTGCCGAAGAACGCGCCCTTGAGATTGACGCCGTGGACGAAATCGAAGTCTTCCGGGGTGACGTCGAGGAACTCGCGGCTGCGGTGGACGCCGGCGTTGTTCACCATCACGTCGACCCCGCCGAACTCGCGGGCCGCCTCGACCACCGTCTCGATCTGGGCGGGGTCGGAGACGTCGGTCTCGACGAACGTCGCGATCCCGCCGCGCTCCTCGATGGCCTCGTGCGTCGGCGTCTCGGCGCCGACGTCCTTCGGATCCTTCCGGACGTCGGCGTTGATCACGGTCGCGCCCGCGTCGCCGAACGCGGTCGCGACCGCGCGGCCGATGCCGCTCGATCCGCCCGTGACCACGACCGTCTCGTCGGCGAAGTCCGCGTCGATAGTTCCCATACTGGCCGTCCGGTGCTGCGGATCAAAAAGGATCGGTATCGCGGGCTCCCGAGCGACGACTCTTCACGGGAACCTCCGAGGAGCCACGGGAGCCTCGGGGACCTCCGGGGAGCCTCGGGGACCTCCGGGGAGCCCCGGTCGCCCCCGGGGAGCCCCGGCCGAACCGACTCAGTCGTCGTCGGCCGCGGTCGCCTCGGGCTCGACCTCGCGGCCCGGGTCCTCGCGCGGGCCGCCGGCGTGTCCCTCGTGGGCGACCGCGGTCGCCATGAGGTCGGGGGAGATGGCGGGTACCTCGTCGGCGTCGACGGGGCCGTCGCGGGCGATCTCCTCCGTCGAGCGCGGGAACTCGCGGAGCTCCTTGTGGAGCGCGATCCCGGCCTTCGCGCCCTGTCCCATCGCGACGGGGACCTGATTGTGACCGGGCGTCACGTCGCCGACCGCGTAGACGCCGTCGACGCTCGTGCGGCCGTGGTCGTCGACGTCGACCTCGCCGCCATCCGTGAGGTCACAGCCGAGTCCCTCCGCGAGCGCGGTGTTGTAGTCGGAGCCGTACATCGGGAAGCCGCCGCGGTACTCGCGGCGGGTCCCGTCCTCGAACTCCATCGCCTCCAGCCAGCCGGAGTCGGGGTCGTTCTCGACGCCGGCGACGTCCTCGTGGACGACGTCAACCGGGTGGGCCTCCAGTCGGGCCGCCGTCTCCTCGCTCCACGTCGGCTCCGCGCCGCGGGTCAGGAGGTCCACGTCGTCGGTCACGTTCAGCATGATCATCGCGACGTGGGCCGCCGCCTCGCCGTGGCCCATCACGTACACCGGCTCGTCGACGAACATGTACGCGTCGCAGTGGAGACACCAGTGGAGCCCCTTCGCGTTCCGCGGGAGCGGCGGGTCGGGGCGCTCGTCGGAGAACCCGGTCGCGAGGACGACGCGGTCCGCGACGATCTCGGCGTCGCTCGTCGTCAGCCGGAAGCGGCCGTCGTCGGTCTCGACCGCGTCGGTGACGAAGCCGCGCTCGAAGGTGCCGCCGTACGACTGGACCTGCTCGCGGCCGGTCGCGAGGAGTTCGTTGCCGGAGGTCTCCTCGGTGATCCCGATCACGTTGTGGGTGTCCGCCATCATCGCCGCGCGGCCGCCGCCCCTGTCGATGAGCACCGTCTCGTGGCCCAGTCGGGCCCCGTACAGCGCGGTCGTCAGCCCGGCCGGCCCGCCGCCGACCACAGCGATCTCGTACTCGTCGTCGGACGAACTCATTACCGGTAGTAGGCGACGCGTCGGTTTAAATGGCGTCGTGCTGTGCGCGGTCCGCGGCCAGCCCGGTAGGCATCGCTTACCCGGTTCGAGTCGCCCGAATACGCGGGACCCCCGGAAGCTTATTATGATCCGTCGCCTCCGGTGTGCCAGTGCCATCGCGACTCGCCGCCGCTCTCGTCCTCCTCGCCGTCGGAGTCGCCGCCGACGTGGCGTCCACGTACGTCGCGATCGGCGGCGGCCAGTACGTCGAGGGCTCCCCGGTCGGCGCCGCCCTCATCGCCGCCTTCGGACTCGTTCCCGGGATGCTCCTCACCAAGGCCGCGGGGATGGTCGTCATCGGGATCCCCGTCGCGGTCGCGGGCGGGACCCGGCGGCTCGTCGCGACGCTGATGTGCGCCGGCGTCGGTCTCCTCTCGCTCGCGACCGCCGCGCGGAACGTCCTGCTCCTCGTCGGGCTCTGGCCGTGACGCGGGGCGATCCCTCCGGGGCGGCCGGCCCGTCCGGACCTCACTTCCCCTGATACAGTCGCTCGGCGGTGCGCTCCGGGAGCCCGGCGTCGGCGATCGCCTCGCTCACGCGGTCGACGTCGTACGGGACCCGTTCGAGCGTGACGTCGTCCGTCGCCGCGTCAAGCACGGCGTACCCGGCGGCCGGGTCGCCGTCGCGCGGCTGGCCGACGCTGCCGGGATTGACGACGACGCCGCCGGCGACCGACCGCTTCCCCTGCACGTGCGTGTGCCCGAGGACGATCCCGTCGTAGTCGCCCATGTGGCGGTCCAGGTTCGGGAACTCCTCGGGGTAGACGTAGGCGTCCTCGCGCCCGGCCGCCGGGTGCGAGTGGACCAGCAGGTACCGCCCGCCCGCGAACGTCTCGGCGCGCGGGAGCCCGTCGAGCCACGCGAGCTGGTCGTCGGAGAGCGTCGCTTTCGCGTGTTCGAGCCCGGCCTCGGCCATGCGGTTCGCGCGGTAGCGTTCGGGGGACTCGACGGTGCGGTCGTGGTTCCCCCTGACCGTCATCGCCGCGACTTCGCGCACGCGCTCGACGCACTCGGCCGGCCACGGGTTGTACCCGATCACGTCGCCGGCGCAGACGATCCGGTCGACCGCGGGCATGTCGTCGAGGACCGCTTCGAGCGCCGGGAGGTTCGCGTGGACGTCCGAGATGAGCCCCACCTTCATCGAGTCGACGTACGGGAGCGACGCCTGAATAGGTTCGGCCGATACGGGGCGTGAGGAGGTGTCGAGCGAGAGAGCGTCGGAGACGTCGTTCGGTTATAAATTGTCGACGACGGGTCGACGGTGAACGCCTCCGAAGCCCCAGCCGCTCGCTTATAAATCGTTAGTAACGGATCGACGGTGAACGCCTCCAAAGCCCCAGCCGCGAGGCGGGCGCACGCTCGCTGTGCTCCTCACTCGGTCGCTCACTTCGTTCGCTCCCTCGTTGCGGTGCTTCCGTCGCCTGCGCCCGCCTCGCGGCTGCCCCTTTGAGTCCCTCCCCGCACCGCACAGCACCGCACCTCACGCCTCCCCAACCTCGCGGTTCGCGCTCTTCGAGCGCTCACCGCGTCCCTCGCACGCGCTCCTCGTGGCCTTTCGGCCACTCGGAGGCGCGCGCCACCGCAGATCAGTTTATAAGCAATTCACGCAGAGACGCGGTGAGCCGTCGACGCGGAACCCGTTCCGCAACGGCATCTTATAAGCCGCCGGGGGCGGAACGGTCTCGGTAATGCTACGGGGGGTCAACGTCGCGCTCGGCGTCTCGGGGAGCATCGCGGCGGTGAAGGTCGTCGAACTCGCTCACGAGCTGCGCCGGCAGGGCGCGAGCGTGCGCGCCGTCATGTCTCCGGCGGCGACGAACATCGTCCACCCGTGGGCGGTCGACTTCGCGACCGACGAGCCCGTCGTCACCGAGATCACCGGCGACGTCGAACACGTGGAGCTGTGCGGCCGCGACGGGTGGGCCGACGTGCTCCTGCTCGCGCCCGCGACCGCCATCACCGCCGGGAAGGTCGCGGCCGCGATCGACGACACGCCCGTGACGACCTGCGCGACGACCGCGCTCGGCGCGGACGTGCCGGTCGTGATGGCGCCGGCGATGCACGAGCCGATGTACGACCACCCGGGCGTGCTGGAGGCGCTCGACCGCCTGGAGGCGTGGGACGTGACGTTCGCGGACCCCCGGATCGAGGAGGGGAAGGCGAAGGTCGCCGACGAGGCGGAGATCGTCACCGAGGTCGCCCGCGCGACGACCCCGGACTCGCTTTCGGGCGCGCACGTGGTCGTGACCGCCGGGGCGACGAAGGAGCGTATCGACCCGATCCGGATCCTGACGAACCGGGCGTCGGGGAAGACGGTGCGGGCGGTCGCCCGTGCGCTCTACGTCCGCGGCGCGAAGGTGACGCTCGTGCAGGACGGCCCGGACGTCCCCTACGCCGACGTCGTCGCCGTCGAGACCGCCGACGAGATGATGCGGGCGTGCCGACAGACGGCGGCCACGGCGGACGCGCTGGTCTCGGCGGCGGCCATCTCCGACTTCACCGCCGACGCGGTCGACCAGAAGATCCGGTCTGGGTCGCCGCTCTCCGTGGACCTCCGGCCGACGCCGAAGCTCATCGACTCGGTGCGGGAGGCGTACCCCGACCTACCGATCGTCGGGTTCAAGGCCGAGACGTCGGGCGACGACGCGGCGATGATCGCGGAGGCAGAGCGGATCCGCGACCGCGTCGACCTCGCGTTCGTGGTCGCCAACGACGCGGGCGTGATGGGCGACGACGAGACGCGGGTCCTCCTCGTCGGCGGCGAGGGGACGGAGCCGGAGGCGGCGGTCGGCTCGAAAGACGACGTGGCCGGGCGGATCGCCGACCGACTCTCGGTCGCGCTCGGGCGGCGTTCGAACGCGTAACGGCCGCGCTCGGCCGTGACATCGCCGACGGCGGAGCCGGCAATTCGTTCGATATCGGCTGGGATACAAACTGTTTTGAGGCGGTAGGGAAAGGATCCCGATAGAGATTCCCATGTGCATAGAGACGGTGGACCCCGAACCCGTCGGAGGTGTGGTGGGTGGCTGACGCCGACGACGCCGGCGGACCCGTCACGAACGACGCCGGCCCGACGCCGCGATCGACGGTCGTCGTCCCCGTCGAACCGTCGCCGACCCTCCGCGCGACGGTCTCGCACGTCGCCGAGGCCGCGGCGGACGGCGAGTTCGACGCGATCCACTTCGTGGAGATCGCCTCGTGGCGCGACGGCGACCCGGGCTCCGACGACCGCAGCGCCGAGGCCCGGCGCGTCCTCGAACGGGTGTCGGCGTGGGCGGAGGCGGACCTCGACGACGCCGACGGCGACACCGGCGACGACGTGACGGTCGTCTCGGCGCTGATCGGCGCCGACGAGTACCTGTTCGGTCCGGAGGACTACGTCGAGGTGCTCGCCGAGTACGCCGGGGAGCACGGCGCGGACACGGTGGTGCTCGATCCCGAGTACACGCCGGTCGGCAACACGACGCTGCTCCAGCCGCTGGAGTTCGCGCTCTCGAACACCTCCCTGTCCGTCCGGACGGCCCCGGTGGGGCGCCCGACCCGGCCGGAACGGCTCCGGAGCGAGGCGACGGGCGTGCGGTTCGCGGCGATGTTCGGGCTCTCGCTGGCGTTCTACTTCGTGCTCGGCGACCCGCTCTACTGGTTCGACTGGGTGACCGGCGTCGCGACCGCGACGATCGTCTCGATCACCCTCTCGCGGATCAGCTTCGACGCCGACCCGGCGATCCCGCGGACGCCCCAGCGGCTGGTCCGCGGCGCGATATACGTCCCCGTCCTGCTGTACGAGATCGTCGTGGCGAACTTGGTGGTGGCCCGCGTGATACTGGACCCGCGGCTCCCGATCGATCCGACGCTGAACCGGGTCCGCGTGATCGTCGGCAGCGGGCTCCCGCTGATGACGCTCGCGAACTCGATCACGCTGACGCCCGGGACGCTGACGGTCCGCGCCCGCGACAGCGACCTGTACGTCCACTCGCTGCTCCCGTGGGCCCGCGAGGGGCTGTTCGACGGCTCGCTGGAGCGCTGGACGCGGTTCGTCTACTACGGGCGCTCGGCGGCCCGCCTGCCGACCCCCCGCGAGCGCGACGACCACGCGATTCTGCAGGGTCCCGACGCGACCGAGGAACTGCCGATCGCCGCCGCGGACGGCGGAGCGACCGGCGATGACGCCGGGCCGGAAGCGGCGGCGGACGCCGAGTCCGGCACCGGTGACGAGGGGGTGACCGACGCGTGACGCTCGTCGACGCCACGGTCGTCGCCGGATACACGGTCGGCGACTTCCTGCTCCTCGCGGCCGCCGGGTTCGTCGTGCTCGCGATCGGGATGCTGTACCGTGCGGTGAAGGGGCCGACGATGCAGGACCGGGTGCTCGCGGTGAACGTCCTCGGGACGAACACGGTCGTCATCCTCGCGATCCTGGCCGCGGCGCTCTCGGAGCCGACGTTCCTCGACATCGCCTTAGTGTACGCGCTGTTGAACTTCCTGATGGCGATCGCCATCTCGAAGTTCACTGTCGAGCGAGGTGGTGTCCTGTGATCGAGACGCTCGGCACGCTCGGGACGGTCCGCGTCGGGCTGATCGTCGCGTTCACGCTGCTCGGGCTGTTCTTCAGCTTCGTCTCGATGGTCGGCGTGCTCCGGTTGCCCGACGTGTACTCTCGGGCGCACACCGCCTCGCAGGCGGACACGCTCGGCGCCGGGTTCGGGCTCGCCGCCGTCGCGCTCGCCGTCGGGTGGGAGGGAGCCGGCTTCAAATCGGTGCTCCTGCTGTTCTTCATCTTCGTGACGAACCCGACGGCCGCCCACGCGATCTCCCGGGCGGCCTTCGAGGAGGGAATCGTGCCGTGGACCGAGGGGGACGATCGCCGATGACGGGGACGAGCCTCCTCGCCGCGGCGGCCGGCAACCTCCTCCCGGCAGTCACACCGGCGGCGCCCGTACCCGCCCAGGTCACCGCCGTCGAGGGGAGTCTGCTCGCGTTCGTAGTGCTGACGGCGCTCGCGACGGCGCTGGCGCGCGACGTGCTCGCGGCGGTCATCGTGTTCGGCGCGTACAGCCTCGGGATGGCCGCGCTGTACACCTTCTACCGCGCGCCGGACGTCGCGCTGACGGAGGCGGCGATCTCAGCCGGCGTGACCACCGTCCTCCTCCTCTTGACGCTCGCGAAGACGACGCGGATCGACCACGACGTCGCCTTCGAGTCGGTGAACGTCCCGGCCGTCGGCGCGGTCGGGCTGCTGTTCGGGGGACTCCTGCTCACGATGGGCGACGTGCCGGCCGTCGGCTCGCCGGACGCCCCCGTCTGGTCGAACCCGGACGTGACGCAGTGGTACCTCAGCGAGTCGTACGCGCAGACCGGCGTCGACAACACCGTGATGGCGGTGCTGGCGGCGTTCCGCGGGTTCGACACGTTCGGCGAGGGGGTCGTCGTCTTCGCCGGCGGGATCGCGGCCCTCATCGTGCTCCACCGAGAGGTGTTCGCATGAGCGACGTTCGCCCCGACGAGGAGGCCGTCCGCGACGCCGCCCCGAACGAGACGAGCGCCGAAGCCGACGCGGGGGCGGTCGACGAGGGCGACGCCGACGACGTCCCGCCGCACCGCGCCCGCTCCCGGTCCGGCCGGTACGACTCCGACCGGCGCCAGGGCACGCCGTACACGGAGAGCCAAGTGATCATGCCGACGGTGAAGATCGTGGCGCCATTCGCGTTCACCTACGGGCTGTTCATCACCTTCCACGGCGCCGGGTCGCCGGGCGGCGGGTTCCAAGGCGGCGCGATCATGGCCGCCGTGGTGTTCATGATCGCGTTCGCCTTCGGGATCGAGGCGACGCGCGACTGGCTCGCCAACACCGTCGTCGTCGCGCTCGCGGTCGGCGGCGCGCTGGCGTTCGCGGGCATCGGACTGATCCCGGTGGCGCGCGGCGGCGCGTTCCTCCAGTACGACCTGCTGCCGATCCCGGTGAAGTACGGGCTGGAGAGCGTCGAGGTCTTCGGCATCGCGACCATCGTGACCGGCGTGCTCATGGGGCTGTTCTTCCTGCTCGCGAGGGGGTTCGCCTCGGAGGGGACCGGTTTCGGCGAGGGCGGAGAAGACGAGAGCGAGGAAGACGCGACCGACGAGACCGGGACCGCCGCGAACGACGCCGACGGCGTCGGCGGCGACCTCGGCCCCTCGGGATCGGATCGCACTCCGGCGGCCGACGGAGGTGAGCGATGACAGCGACCGCTACCGTCGCGGCCGCCGGAATCGACGCCGCGGTCGCGTCCGCGGGTGTGTTCGAGGTATTCACGACCCGTCACGCCTACCTCACGTTCGCGCTGCTGCTCTGCGTCGGTCTCTACATGATGATAGCAAACCCCCACCTCGTGAAGAAGATCATCGGACTCAACCTGTTCCAGACGGCGATATTCCTGCTATTCATCGCCTCTGCCTACGTCGAGGGCGGATCGATCCCGATCGTCCACTCCGGCGAGGCGGCGACGAAGACGTTCGTCAGCCCGCTCCCGCACGTGATCGTGCTCACCGCCATCGTCGTCGGCGTAAGCCTCACCGCCGTGGGGCTCGCACTCTGCATCCGGATCTACGACGAGTACGGAACGCTCCGCACCGACACCCTTCGCGACCTGATGCGGGACGAGGGGTCGCTCCCGTCCGTCGCCGGCGACGACGGCGCGGCCGACGGAGGTGCGAGCGATGACTGACGTGCTCCTCCCGCTGGCGATCGCCGTCCCGATCGTGGCGGCGACGCTGCCGATCGCGCTCGGACTGCGGTACGACGACATCGGCTGGCCGATCGCGGCGGTCGCGACGACCGCGGTGGTCGGGACCGCGGCCGCGATCGTCGCCGAGGTCGCGATCGGCGGACGGTTCAGCCACGCGCTCGGCACCTACCAGCCGCCGATCGGAATCGAGCTGGTGGCGGACGAGCTGTCGGCCGCGGTGCTCGCGCTGATCGCGGTCGTGTCGCTGGCGACGCTCGCGTTCTCTCGGGTGGCCGGTCCCCGCGGGAACGCGTTCTACAGCGCGTACCTGCTGCTGGTCGGGGGGCTCTCGGGAATGGCGCTCACGGGCGACCTGTTCAACATGTTCGTCTTCCTCGAGATCGTCGGGATCACGACGTACGCGCTCATCGCCGCCGACCGCTCGGGGGCGAGCGCGTACGCCTCGCTGAAGTACCTCGTGGTCGGGACGGTTGGCGCCTCGCTGTACCTGGTCGGCGTCGGCTACGCGTTCCTCGCGACGGGGACGCTGAACATGGTCGACATGCGCGAGCAGATCGTCGCGCAGGCGGGGTACGGCGACCCGCTGATCCAGGCGAGCTACGCGCTGATCGTGGCCGGGCTCGCGCTGAAGATCGCCTTGTTCCCGGTCCACACCTGGCAGCCGGACGCCTACCAGCGCGCGCCGGACGCCGTCACGGCGGTCGTGGCGGCGCTCGTGTCGACGACGAGCGCGTACGCGCTGATCCGGGTGACGTACACCGTCTTCACCGTCGACTTCCTCGCCGCGAACGACGCGATCACGACGGCGATGCTCGTCGTCTCCGGGGCGTCTATCCTCGCCGGCTCGGTGCTCGCCGCGATGCAGTCCGACCTCAAGCGGATGTTCGCGTACTCCTCGGTCGCGCAGTTCGGGATGATCGGGGCCGCGATCGCGTTAGCGAACGAGACCGCGCTGCTCGGCGGGATCGTCCACCTCGTGGGGCACGGCCTCCTGAAGTTCGGGCTGTTCCTCGGGATCGGGACCCTCGCGCTCGGCTACGGCGTCCGTCGGATCGAGGACGCCGCGAGCGCCGCGCGCGAAGCGCCGTTCACGACCGGAGCGATCGCCCTGCTCGGGCTCGGGCTCGTCGGGATCCCGCCGTCGGTCGGTTTCCTCGGGAAGTGGTACATCGGGGTCGGCGCCGTCGAGTCCAGCATGGCCGGCGCCGGGCCGGCCGGGATCGGCGTCGCCGCCGTGATCTTCGTCAGCACTCTGTTCACGCTGTCGTACGTCGCGCGGCTGATCGAGCGGTTCTACTTCGCCGGCGTCGGGCTCCCGGGCGGCCACGGAGAGGAGGCGGCGGCCGGCCACGGCGACGACCCCGCGGGCGGCGCGAGCGATGACCCGGCCGGAGTGGCCGCCGATGGCGGTCGCGATGACGACCCTGCGGCCGACGATACGGGTGCGGCCGCGCCGGTCGCGCCCGTGGAGGGCGCGCCACGGCCCTCGCTGGTGCCCGACCGAGTGCCGGCGGCGTCGCTGGCGATACTGGTCGTCACGACGCTCGTCACGGTCGCGCTCGGCTTCGCCGGCTTCGCGCTGGCCGAGTGGTTCGGTCCGTTCCTCACGGAGGTGTTCGCATGACTGACGCTTTCATTTCAGACCCACGTCCCCTACTGGCCGTCCTCGTCTCGTTCGTCGCGGCGTTCTTCATCGTCGCGTCGCACCGCTCGCCGAACGTCCGCGAGGGGTGGACGATCGCCGCGGCGGTCGCGAAGTTCGGGATCGTCGCCTCGATGCTCCCGGCCGTCCTCGACGGCGCCGTCTTCGAGTGGTCGCTCGGGGCGTTCCTCCCCGGGATCGAGTTCGCGCTGCGCGCCGACGCGCTCGGCATGCTGTTCGCGTTCCTCGCCAGCGGGCTGTGGATCGTCACCTCCTTCTACAGCATCGGCTACATGCGGGGGAACGACGAGACGAACCAGACCCGGTACTTCGCCGCGTTCGCGGTGTCGCTGTCGGCGACGATGGGGATCGCGTTCGCGGGCAACCTCGTGACGATCTTCGTCTTCTACGAGATCCTCTCGATCGCGACGTACCCGCTCGTCGCGCACGACGAGACGCCGGAGGCGCGCTCGGCCGGTCGGAAGTACCTCGCGTACACGATGTTCGGCGGCGGCGTGCTCGTGCTCGCCGGGACCGCCCTCGTCTACCTGATCGCCGGCAACGTCTCGTTCACCGCCGGCGGCATTCAGGAGCTCGCGAACGCCGACCCCGGCCTCGCGATGCTCGCGTTCTTCCTCCTGGCGATCGGGTTCGGGGTGAAGGCCGGGATCATGCCGCTCCACCAGTGGCTCCCCGAGGCGATGGTCGCGCCGACGCCCGTCTCCGGGCTCCTCCACGCGGTCGCGGTCGTCAAGTCCGGGGCGTTCGGTGTCTCGCGGGTCGTCCTCGACGTCTTCGGCCCGGAGCTCGTCTTCGACCTATCGCTCCCGTTCGGCTTCTCGGCCGGCCTCGTGTTATCGACCATCGGGGCGATCACGCTGACGGCGGCTTCCATCATCGCCCTGCGGAAAGACCACCTGAAACAGCGGCTCGCCTACTCGACGGTGAGCCAACTGAGCTACATCATCCTCGGGCTCGGGCTGTTCGGCTGGTACGGGCTCGTGGGTGCGCTGCTGCACATCCCGGCGCACGCGTTCATGAAGCTCACCCTGTTCTTCTGCGCCGGGAACCTCCACGTCTCGACGCACACCGACTACATCTCGGAGATGGCGGGGATCGGCAAGCGGATGCCCCTGACGATGGGGGCGTTCACGGTCGCCTCGCTCGGGATGGCCGGCATCCCGCTTCTGGCCGGGTTCGTCAGCAAGTACTACATGCTGATCGGCGGGATCCGGATGGGCGCCCAACTGACCCCGGTCGCGTACTACCTCGTGGGCGCGCTCCTGCTCTCGGGCGTCCTCAACATCGCGTACTTCTGGCCGGTGATCTACACCGCCTTCTTCGAGGCGGAGGACGCCCACGACGCGAAGCCGCTCGTCGACTTCCGGATGGGCGGCGAGTCGCGGTCGACGCTGCCGGCGACCGACGGGGGGCGACCGGAGGACGAGAACGACGACCCCGAAGACGAGAGCAACGACACCGACGCCGAGGTCGCCGACGTCGTCGAGAGCGCCGAGGGCGACGGGACGGTCGGGGACCCGAGCGACGACGCCGACGTCCCCGACGACTCCGACATCCCCGACGCGGAGCTCGACGACCTCCCGACCGACGCGGAGGGCGTCGTTCGCCCGGACTTCAACACGAGCGAGCGCGACTTCTCCGAGCCGGCCGAGCGCGTCGACACCGGCGACTACGCGGTCGACTCGCGCCCCTCCGACGCGGACGTGCCGTTCGGCGTCGGACGCCGCGACGAGGGCGACGCAGCGGACCGCGCCGAACCGACCGACGGCGCCGCCGTCGAAGCCGGCCGCGGTGACGACGAGGGTCACACCGATGACGGTGAACACGGCGACGGCCACGACGACCACGGCCACGCCGGCGGCCCGCCCGCGGGCGGCTGGCGTCACATCGACGGGCTCGACGCCCTCCGCGGGCGCGAGTCGACGTGGTTCACGCTCGGCCCGATCCTCACCGCGATGAGCCTCGCGGTGCTGCTCGGCGTGATCCCCTACGAGATGGGCTTCTTGGAGCTGATCGAGCTCATCGTCGACACGCGGCTCCCGGAGGAGGTGATGCGGCCGTGAACGCGGTTCTCACCTCCCTCCCGCCGTACGTCGTTCTCGCGGCGGCGGCGTTCCTCGTGCTCGGCCTCCCGCGCCGCGCCGGCCACGCGGCGGCCGCGCTGGCGACGGCGTTCACGTTCGCGCAGGCGGTGCTGCTCGGCGACGGCGGCACGGGGGCCCACCTCGCGACGCAGCTGTTCGGGTTCGACGTGGTGCTGTTCAACGTCGACCAGTTCTCCCTGCTGATGGGCGTGGTCGTCGGCTTCCTCGCGACGGCGGCGGTGCTGTACGCGTACGGCACCGAGGCGCCGACGTGGGTGACCGCGTTCGCGCTGGTGTACGTCTCCTCGACGCTCGGGACGATATACGCCGGCGACTGGCTCACGCTGATCTTCTTCTGGGAGCTGATGGCCGTCACCAGCACGCTGCTGGTGTGGCAGTACGGCGGCGCGGCGGTGCGGGCCGGCTACCGCTACGCGCTGTTCCACGGTATCGGGGGGACGTTCTTCCTCGGCGCGGTCGTCGTCCACGGCGCGTCGATGCTCGGCAGCGTGCCGGCCGCCGAGATATTCCTGTTCTCGTCGACGACCGGGATCCACGCGAGCGCGACGCTGCTCGCGGCGATCGGGGTCGGGGTCAACTGCGGGTTCATCTTCCTGCACACGTGGCTCCCGGACACCTACCCCCGCCCGCACGTGGCGGCGTCGGTGTTCCTCTCCGTCTTCACGACGAAGACGGCGGCGTACGTGATGTACCGGACGTTCCCCGAGGGCGGCATGTGGCTCGCGTACCTCGGCGGGTTCATGGCCGTCTACGGGGCGTTCTTCGCCCTGCTGCAGTACGACCCGCGCCGGCTCCTCTCGTACCACATCCAGGCGCAGCTCGGGTACATGCTGGCCGGCTTCGGGCTCGCGACGTACGTCGGCGAGTTCGCCGTCACCGGCGGCTTCGCGCACCTGTTCAACAACGTGCTGTACAAGAGCCTGCTGTTCATGGCCGTCGGCGTCGTGATCTACCGGACCGGCGTCGAGGACATCAGGGACATGGGCGGGCTCTGGCGGGAGATGCCGGTCACGTTCCTCGTCTACGTCGTCGGCGCGGCCTCGATTACCGCCGTCCCGGGATTCAACGGGTTCATCTCGAAGGGGATGGTGATCGACTCCGCCCACGAGCTCCACAACTTCGAACTCCTCTTCGGCGAGGGGCTGCTGTGGTGGCTGCTGATCCTCGGCGGCGTGGGGACGTTCATGTCGTTCATCAAGCTCGGCTACTACGTGTTCTTCCACGGTTCGGCGACGCTGTCGCCGAAGGACGCCACGGCGTTCCAGACCGCCGGGATGCTCCTCGCCGGCGGCGCCTGCGTCTTCTTCGGGGTGTTCTACTACCAGCTGATCGAGCTGATGCCGTTCACGGAAATCATCCTCGGCGAGGACGTCTACTTCAAGCCGTACAGCGCGAGCCACCTGACGGAGAGCGCGGCGCTCCTCGTGACCGGGTTCGTCGGCTTCTTCGCGCTGAAGCGGCCGCTCGGCTGGCTCGCGCACCACATGCGAGACGTCGACGCGGTGACGTACCCGGCCGCGTTCTACCTCGGGCGGGGGTCGATCTGGGGCGTCACGGCGCTGTGGGCCGCCGTCGACCGCGCCGTGATGCGGTTGGTCGCGGCGATCAAGCGGACCGCGATGCACCCGCGGACGGCGGTCGCGGGGCTCGGCGTCGACGTGGAGATCCGAACCGGGATCGGCCGCAGCGTCCTCTTGTTAACGCTCGCGGCCGGGGTCGCGCTGTTCGCGTTCCTGCTCGGCTGAGCGGGAGTTACGAACGGCTTCGTCGGACTCTTATTTTCGGACGGACGGAAGTCGGCGTTCAGCGTGATGGGTTTCGAATTGTATGAGAAAATTTATAACTAATCCGTCACCAGGTTGGGATGTGTCCCTCCAACCGTTACAGGTACCCGGCGGCCCCGAGCTGCTCATACTCCTCGTCGTACTGCTCGTCGTCTTCGGCCTCGTCGGCCGATGGGTGTACCGGGACGCGAAATCCCGCGGGAGCGACTGGGCGTGGCAGTGGGGAGTCGGTATCGGACTGCTGTTTCTGTTCGGCCTCGTCCCCGGACTGCTCGGACTCCTCATCTACGTCACGGTGCGAGACGAGGTCGGCGAACCGACGTGAGCTCCGCGAACTACGCGGCTCACGACGCGCGATCAGCGGGCCGAGCCGTCGCTCTCTGAGCGTTTCAACGGCGTCGAAAAGGAGGAAGCGGCCGCGTCGTCAGCGTCCGGCTCGTCTGGACGCGGCGGCGGCTCAGTACTCCTCGTACGCGAGGTTCATCATCCACTGCGAGAAGGCGTCCGCCTGCGGGTCGACCTCCTCCTCGCCGATGAACGGTGACAGCATGTCGTCGGCCATCAGCAGCGAAAAGTCCAGATCGCGGGGGGCGGGCTCCAAGTAGTACGTGTTGTGTCCGTCGTACACCGTATCGGACCGCTGGATGAGGCCCGACTCCTCTAACGCCTCCGCGATGCGGCTCCCCTTGCGTGAGGAGACGTCGAGTTCCTTCCAGAAGTCGCTCTGGTGGATGCCACCGGTCTCGCGGATGAGTTCGAGGCCGGCCTGCTCGTCCTCCGACAGCTCGGCCTCGAGTTCGGACACGCTCATGGTCGAACACCCGCCCGCGAGTCGCTTAAAACTGGCTTTCCGTCCCGTCGCGGCGCCTCCGGGCGCGACGGGATCGGGGGCGATCGCCGTCTCGGGCGCCCGTCCGCCGCCGTCAGAACTCCGCCGGTAGCGACACCGGCTCCGCGGGCGTCTCGCAGGGCGGGCCGTCGGCGTAGGCGAACTCGGCATGCTCAGTCGGGTCGGCGCTCGTGCGGATCCGGGTGAACGACCGCGTCCCGAACCCGTCGCCGTGGAGGCAGGCGCCGTACTCGTGGTCGGCGAGGACGCCGCTCGCGCGGTCGAGCCACGACCCGCCCGACTCGCACGGCTCGGGGACCAGTTCGGCCGCGATCCGACGGGCGCTGTCGGCGCGCTCCTCGGCGAACTCCCGGCGACGCTCCGGCACCGAGAACCGCTCGACGCCGTTCACCACGCCGCCGACGTTGCCGACGACGTGGACGCCGGGGTCGAGCCGGGTGACCGCGATCCCGCCGTCGTACGAGAGGAGGAACGCGGCCGCGTCGTCGGCGATCACGAGGTTGAACCCGTCGTACGACCGCTCTTCGAGATCGCGCTCGACCCCACGCACCGCGGTCTCCGCGGAGTCGGCCTCCAGGCAGTCCCGCACGAGGAGTCCCCTGGAACGGTCCCCGTCGCGGTCGGCGTCGAGCCAGCGGTTGGTGACCGCGACGGCGACGCCCGACTCCGAGAGGCCGATCCACGTCCCGCCGGCCTCGGCGTCGCGCGGGGCGACGTACCGAACGCCGTCGTCGCCGGCGGGATCGCGCACGGCCGGCGGTTCGGCCTCCCTGTCGAGCGCCTCGTCGCGGTTGGCGGCGAGCGCGGTCGGCGCGTCGCCGAACACGCGCCACGCGAGGGCGAGAGTACACACGATAGCCGTTGCGGACGACGAGGAGGAAAAACCCGCGATCGGTCGGAGCCATTCTTTACTCGCAATAAAAGAAATCTTTTGGTTGCTGACCCCGTCGGTCGGTGTATGAACGCGATAGCCGTGTACGAGGGGGCCGACGAACCGGTCGTGACGGAGAAGCCGCGACCGGAGCCGGCCCCGGGGGAAGCGCTCGTCCGGACCCTCCGGGTCGGCGTGGACGGGACGGACCACGAGGTGATCGCCGGCGGGCACGGCGGGGCGCCCGAGGGCGAGGACCACCTCGTGTTGGGTCACGAGGCGGTCGGGGTGGTCGAGGACCCGAACGACACGCCGTTCGAGGCCGGCGACGTGGTCGTCCCGACGGTGCGCCGTCCCCCCAACGGCGCGAACGAGTACTTCGCGCGCGGCGAGCCCGACATGGCGCCGGAGGGCCGGTATCACGAACGCGGCATCGTCGGCGCGCACGGGTTCATGGCCGAGTACTTCACCAGTCCGGCGGAGTTCCTCGTCGCGATCCCGCCCGCGCTCGCCGAGTGGGGGTTCCTCGTCGAGCCGATCTCGATCGCGGAGAAGGCGATCGAGCACGCGTTCGCCAGCCGGTCGGCGTTCCACTGGGAGCCCGAGTCCGCGCTGGTCTTGGGCAACGGCTCCCTCGGGCTGCTCACGGTGGCGGCGCTCGACGCCGACTTCGACCGGATCCACTGCCTCGGTCGCCGGGAGCGCCCGGACCCGACGATCGATATCATCGAGTCGCTGGGCGCGACGTACGTCAACTCCAACGAGACGCCCGTGCCGTCGGTGCCGGAGGCGTACGAGCCGATGGACTTCGTCTTCGAGGCGACGGGCCACGCGCCGCACGCCTTCGAGACGATCGAGGCGCTCGCTCCCAACGGGGTGGGCGCGCTGCTCGGCGTGCCGGGCGACTGGGAGTTCGAGATCGACGGCGGCCGGCTCCACCGCGAGTTCGTCCTCCACAACAAGGCGCTCGTCGGGAGCGTCAACTCCGGCTACGAGCACTTCGAGGCCGCCGTCGACTCCCTGTCGCGGTTCTCGGCGGGGTTCCTCGACGATCTGGTCACCGGCGTCTACGGGCTCGACGAGTTCGAGGCCGCGTTCGCGGATGACGACACGACTATTAAAACGGCGGTCGAATTCGGCTCATATGAAGAACGTTGACGACCTGATAGACAGCGCGGCCGAGCTCGCGGACCACGGTCTCTCGAAGGGAGAGATCGCCGACGAGCTGAACGTCTCCCGTGAGACCGCGAGCTGGCTCGTCGAGCGCGGCGGCGGCGGCAACGCCGCGGCCGAGACCGCGGCCGCCGAGACGACGACCGACATCCACGTCGACTGGTCGGCGCTGGGCCGCGACTCGACGCGGCTCGGCTACGCCGCGAGCGCGATGGCCGACCTCCTCGCGAAGCAGGGCGAGGAGGTCGACCTGACGGTGGGGATCGAGAAGGCCGGGGCTCCGCTCGCGACCGCGGTCGCGAGCCGGCTCGACACCGACCTCGGCACGTACGCGCCCGCGAAACACCAGTGGGACGAGGGCGACATCGACGAGCAGGGCGGCGGGTTCTCGCGGAACTTCGCCGGGATCCGCGACCGCGACTGCTACGTCGTGGACGACATCATCACCTCGGGGACGACGATGCGGGAGTCGATCAACGCGATCCGGGAGCAGGGCGGCGAACCCGTCGCCTGCGTCGTGCTCGTCGACAAGAAGGGGTACGACGAGATCGACGGCGTCCCGGTGTACTCGCTCGTGGACGTCGTTCGCGTCGACCGCGACGAGTAAGCGCTCCCGACGAGGAGCGGTCGCAGGCGTCGCCCTGCGTGGATCTCTCGTTCCCGTGCGGAACCCATTTGCCGCGGCGGCGCGTATCGAAGCCCATGACGTTCCAGCCCGAGTCAGAGGCCGACCCCGACGAGATCGAAGCGCGCGTTCACGAGACCATCGCCGAGAACGACGTGGTCCTGTTCATGAAGGGGAACCGGCTGATGCCCCAGTGCGGCTACTCGAAGCGCGCCGTCGAGCTCATCGGCCAGCACGTCGAGGAGTTCGAGACCGTCGACGTGCTCCCCGCCCTGCCGCACTACCGAGAGGCGCTGGAGGCCGAGAGCGGCTGGGAGACCATCCCGCAGACCTTCGTCGACGGCGAGTTCGTCGGCGGGAGCGACGTGCTGGCAGAGCTGGAGGAGCGCGGCGAGCTGGCCGGCGAGCTCGGCGCCGAGTAGGCCGCGAGCGCACCCGCTCGCGACGACGCCCGATCTTGGGAGTCGAAGGGCAGTCCATATAAACCTACGGTGCCTAGTTAGGGTAGACGCAGCCGGTGCCGCCGTGCCGACCGTCTCGACCCATCTCACCCAACCAACAATGACAGGCCGCGTGTTCAGACTTCATTCGACGCTCGAACTGCCACTCGAAGACGTGGAGACGTACTTCGAAGAAGACCCCGACCTCCCGCCGGAGATCGACGACATCGACATCACGCGTCGAAACAACACCCTCATTATCAAGGCCCTGTCCGACGACGAGAGCATCAGCAAGTACACGCCGACCGCCCAGCTGAAGGCGTCCGTCACGGAGACGCGCGTCTGGGAAGAGGAGCCGCCCCGCGCCGGCGGCCCCCAGTGGATGGACGACGAGGAGGAGGAGATCCCCTCCGAGCTCGTGGAGTTCGCCTGCTTCAAGGGCGATCGCGAGACCGTTCTCCAGAACTCCGCGCTCCAGTACCCCATGTTCCTCGTGCTCCGCGAGCTGGCGCAGCTCTCGGAGAAGGGGACGCTGACCGCGATCACGGAGGAGGAGGACGAGCTCGAAGCGACGCGGATCGTCGAGGGTGAGCCGCGTCCCGCGAGCATCGAGGTCGTCGAGAGCCCGCAGGGCGCCGGCGACGGCGACGGCGGCGTCAACTGGCGCGACAACGAGTTCATCTCGGACTGAGACCGCCTCGGCCCGGGCGCGGAGACCGTTCTCACGCACGCCACACGCGGCGAGCGACCGCGCCGCGGACCGACGACGCTTTAGGCGCTCCGGACGTCTGCCCGCCAATGACCGACGACTGGGTGAGCCTCTTCTCGGGCGGGAAGGACTCCTCGTGGGCGCTGTACCGCGCGCTGGAGGAGGGCCTCGACGTCTCGCGGCTCCTGACCGTCCACCCGGCGGGCGACTCGTACATGTACCACACGCCGGCGACGGAGCTCGCCGAACTCGCGGCCGAGAGCGTCGGGATCGACCTCGTCGAGGTCTCGCCGGACGACTTCGGCGCGGACGACGTCGACGACGCGGGCGCGCAGGGCGACGCCGAGCTGGAGCCGATGGAGGCGGCGCTCCGGGAGGTCGCCGCCGACGACGACGTCGACCTCGCCGGGGTCACCGCCGGCGCGGTCGAGAGCGAGTACCAGACCAGCCGGATCCGAGGCATGTGCGACCGCCTCGAGATCGACCTGTTCGCGCCGCTGTGGGGCGAGGACCCGGTCGCGCTCGCGGAGGCGATGTTCGACGCCGGCTTCGAGATCCGGATCGTGCAGGTCGCCGCTTACGGGCTCGACGAGTCGTGGCTGGGGCGGCGCTTCGACGCCGACGCGCTCGCGGAACTGATCGACCTGCGCGAGGAGTACGGCGTCCACCCCCTCGGCGAGGGCGGCGAGTTCGAGACGTACGTCGTCGACGGCCCGCACATGGACCGCCGGATCGAGTTCGAGTACGACGCGGTGTGGGAGGGCGACCGCGGCCACGTCGAGGTGCGAGACGCGCGGCTGGAGTGAGCTAGCGACACAACGCGAAACGCCTCTGAAAGCGCGCTACGGCCAGCTGCCGGCCTGGTCGTATGCGTTCACGATCCGACCGATGGCGACGACGTAGGCCGCGGTGCGGAGGTCGCGAACGTCGCGGTTCTCGTAGGCCTCGACGATGCCGTCGAACGCCTCCGTGATCACGCGTTCGAGCTCCTCGTTGACCCGCGACTCCGTCCAGCTGAACCGCTGTCGATTCTGCACCCACTCGAAGTACGAGACGGTGACGCCGCCCGCGTTGGCGAAGATGTCGGGGACGACGTAGACGTCCTTCTCGGCGAGGACGTCGTCGGCGTCGGGAGTGAGCGGCCCGTTCGCGGCCTCGACGATCACGTCGGCCGCGACGTCGGTCGCGAGGTCGCCGTCGATCGCGTTCTCCAGCGCCGCGGGCACGAGCAGGTCGACGTCGAGCGTCAACAGCTCCTCGTTCGTGATCGGTTCGGCGTCGCCGTAGCCGGAGACGGCGCCGGTCTCGCTCTTGTAATCCTTCACCGCCCGCGGGTCGAACCCGTCGGGGTCGTGGATACCCCCGGAGGAGTCCGAGACCGCCACCACGTCGGCACCGAGGTCGTCGATGAGGGCGGCCGCGACGGAGCCGGCGTTGCCGTACCCCTGTACCGCGACCGTCGCGCCCGCGAGGTCGCGGTCGAGCCAGTTTAACGTCTCGCGCGCGGCGAGCGCGACGGAGCGACCGGTCGCCTCGACGCGCCCCTCGCTGCCGCCCGAGTCGATCGCCTTCCCGGTGATGACGCCGGGCGCGGTCGTGTTCTCAAGCGTCTCGTAGGTGTCTTTGATCCAGTTCATCTCCCGCTGGCCGGTGTTGACGTCCGGCGCCGGGATGTCGCGGTCCTCGCCGATGATCGGGCGGAGCTCGGTCGCGAAGGCGCGCGTCAGCCGCTCTAACTCGATCTCCGAGTACTCTCCGGGGTCGATCGCGATCCCGCCCTTCCCGCCGCCGTAGGGCACGTCGACGACGGCGCACTTATACGCCATCCAGCCCGACAGCGCCTTCACCTCGTCGCGGGTGACGCCCGGGTGATAGCGGATCCCCCCCTTGTACGGGCCGCGATCGCCGTTGAACTGCGAGCGGTACGCGCGGACCGTCTCCAGCGATCCGTCGTCGAGTTCGAACGTCAGATTCGTCTCCAGCAGTCGCTCCGGGTTCTTCAGCCGAGTGAGAATTCCCGGCGGCGCGTCGAGGTGCGCCGCGGCGTCGTCAACCTGTTCCTGCAGACTTTCGAACGGATTCGCCTGATCGCCCATGTGAACTCGTCTCCGGGGACCGGGGTTAATTGTGACGGACGATCAGCGGGATGCGGGATCGCGGTTGGGGGGCGCGGCGAACGGCTCCGCTTCCGCTCGCCGCGGTCCCTATCGCGGGTCGAGCCCGGCGGCCGCCGCTCGCTCGACGATCCGCTCCGCCCGCGCGATCAGCGGGGCGTCGATCATCTCGCCGTCGACGCTGAAGACGCCGCGGTCGTCCCGGTCGGCCTCGTCGCAGGCGTCGAGGACCCGCGCCGCCCACTCGACCTCGTCGGGGTCGGGCGTGAACGCCTCGTTGATAGGCTCGACCTGCGACGGGTGGATCGCGAGCTTCCCGTCGTAGCCGAGCGTGCGCGCGAACGCCGTCTCCTCGCGGAGCCCCGCGGTGTCGGAGAAGTCCGTGTACACCGTATCGAGCGCGTCGACGTCGGCGGCGCCGGCCGCGAGGACCGCGTGCTCGCGGGCGTACAGCACCTCGGTTCCCTCGTCGGTGCGCGTCGCGCCCAGGTCCGCCGCGAGGTCTTCGGCGCCGAAGACCAACGCGTCGGTCGGTTCCGCGTCGGCGATCGCCTCGGCGGCGAGCACGCCCCCCGCCGTCTCGACGAGCGCGAACACGGCGGGGTCGAGCCCGCGGTCGGTACACAGCGCGGCCGCACGGTCGACGCGGTCGGCGCCCTCGACCTTCGGGAGCATGACCGCGTCGAGTCGCGGCGAGCGCTCGGCGTCGTCGGTGCCGGGCTGGACGTCACCGGTCGCCGCGCTCGCTCCGACGAGCGCGTCGAGGTCGGCGGCGGGGTCCGTCGCCGTGAGCCGGACGCAGACCTCCGTATCGGGGTCGAAGTCGGGATCGGCGAGCAGGCCGCGGACGGCGGCTCGGGCCTCGTCCTTCCGGCCGGGGGCGACGGCGTCCTCGAGGTCGAAGCAGACCACGTCAGCGCCCGTCGCCGGCGCCTTCCGCATGAGTTCCGGGCGATCGCCGGGGGAGAACAGGAGGCTTCGTCGGGCCATGTCGGGCACTCCTCGCGGCCGAACATAAAGAGCCGGGCCGTCCGAATCCGAGACCCGCCCGGCGCCCGGAGCGGTACCGATTTGCCGCGGCGGGTCGACGGTCGGTCCATGACGGGACGCTACTACGAGGAGTTCGAGGTCGGGGAGACGATCGAACACGCGCGGCGGCGGACGGTGAGCGAGGCCGACAACCAGCGCTTCTGCGACATGACGATGAACCAGCAACCGCTCCACCTCGACGCCGATTTCGCCGAGGGGACGCAGTTCGGCGAACGGCTCGTCAACGGGCTGTACACCCTGTCGCTCGCGGTCGGCGTGTCGATCCCGGAGACGACCGACGGCACCATCGTCGCGAACCTCTCGTACGACGACGTCGAGCACCCGAACCCGGTGTTCCACGGCGACACGATCCGCGCGCGGTCGACGGTCACGGACAAGCGGGAGACCAGCGACGGCGAGCGCGGCGTCGTCACGATGCACGTCGAGGCGTTCAAGCTGGTCGAGGACGGCGACGACGTCCTCGTCTGCGAGTTCGACCGGACCGCGCTCTCGAGGAAGCGGCCGGACGGGAACGGGAGCTGACCCCTGTCACGAGCCGGACCCGACTACCCGTCGTCGCTCGCGTCGGCGTCGTCTTCCGCCAGCAACAGCCCGAGGTACGACGTGCGGACCTGCTCCGCGCCGTCGAGTCCGAGCCGGTCGAGGGCGTCGAGCGCGTCGTCCCTGACGGCCTCGATCGCTCCCTCCTCGGCGACCGCGCGCTCGATCTCGACGAACTCGCCGAGCCCGTCGACCGCGTCGAGCGTCACCGTGAATCCGTCGTACGCCCAGAACTCGCGGCGCTTCTCGACGGTTGCCGCCGGTTCGAACCCCAGCCCGGAGAGGATGCCGGCCGCGGCCTCCGGGTCGGCCACCTCGGTCTCGTGTTCCGCGCGGGTCTTCGACCCCTCGTCGAGCAGCGGCCCCTTGTACGTGATCTTGGTCGTTTCGGGCGCTGTCGGTGGGGCGTTCGACCCGGGGTCCGGACCCTCCGCCTCGTCCGCCGCGTCGGCCGGGGAGATTCCACTCGGAAGCGGCGTCTCGCGGCGGACCCGAAGCGCCTCGTCCGTCTCGGCGAAGTCGCGGTGCGGCGCGTCGTAGTAGGCGTCCCGCTGGCGACGCCCGTCGACGCGCTCGGCGCCCGCCTCGCGCAGGCGCTCGCGGACCGCGTCGACGTCGGCCGGCACCTTGATCTCGACCTCGAACATACCCGGATTCCGCCGGGCGCGTTCTTAAGCGCCGCGGGACGCTAACTCCGGCGCGACGCGGTCGCCGCCGCGTCGAACCGTGCGCCTTAAGGGTGTAACAGGTGACGTTCAGGGTATGAGCGATCAGGAGCAAGCGGACGCGGCCGAGGACGCCGACGAGGCCGAGACCGAAGCCGAGACCGAGAGCGCCGGACTCGCGGACGGCGACTTCGTGCGGGTCGCGTACACGATCCGAACGGCCGACGACGGCCGGGTCATCGACACCACCGACGAGGAGACGGCCGAGGAGGCCGAGATCGACACCGAGGAACACGAGTTCGAACCCCGCGTCATCGCGCTCGGCGCCGGTCACGTGTTCCCGGCGGTCGACGAGGCCTTCGTCGGCGCCGAGGTCGGCGACGAGGGCGTCGTCGACGTCCCCGCCGAGGACGCCTTCGGCGCGTACGACCCCGACGAGGTCGAGACCGTCAAGGCCGACAAGATCCCCGAGGACAGCCGGTACCCCGGCGCGCAGGTCCAGATCGACAACCAGCAGGGCTACCTCGAGACGATCATCGGCGGCCGCGCCCGCGTCGACTTCAACCACCCGCTGGCCGGCGAGGACCTCGAGTACGAGTACGAGATCCTCGAGCTCATCGACGACCGCGAGCAGCAGGCCGCCGGCATGCTCGGGATGTACCTCCAGGACGCGCCCGAGGTCCGCATCGAGACCGTCACCGAGGAGGAGGAGACGGTCACCGAGGACGACGAGGGCGAGGAGGTCGTCGAGACCGATGAGGTCGAGAAGGACGTCCTCTACGTGACGGCCACGCAGGCGATGCAGATGAACCAGCAGTGGATGTTCCAGAAACAGCAGATCGCGCAGGACCTCATGGGCCGGCTCGACCTCGACCGCGTCGTGGTCGAGGAGGTCATCGAGGGCGGCGGCATGGGCGGGCTCGGCGGCATGATGGGCGGCATGGGCGGCGCCGGCGCCGGCGACATCGAGGACGCGCTCGAGGACGTCGACGTCGACGCCGACGAGATCGTCGACGAGCTCGACGAGGAGTAACCCCCTTCGCGGCGTCTCGGCCGGACGACGAACCGATCCTTTTTGACCGACGGTCGACCCACCCAGAGACATGGAAACCGACCGGCCGACGGAGAGAGACGCGGAGGGCGGCTGACCGATGGAGATCGAACGGGCGCGGGACGACCTCGTGGTCGCCGCGAGCGCCGGCGCGACGACGGTCGCGGTCGCGGTGCTGTCCGGGGTCGCCGGCGTCGTCGAGGTGGGGACCCTGCCGACGCTCGCACCGATCGCGGTGTACGCCGCCTATCTCTTCTCGCGGAAGGGCGGCCCGTACGGACCGCTCGACGAGCCCCGGAACTGGGCGGTCGCGGCGGCGCTCGTCGGCGTAGTCGTGGCCGTCGCGGCCGCGGTGCTGTAATCGAACCGGATCGAGAAACGCCCGATTCAGGCGATGTCCCGGCTCGTGTCGACGGAGACCGAATCGGTGAGCTTCAGCTTGAGCGGCTCCTCCAGCGCCGCGCCGCCGCGGAACTTCGGGACGACGAGTCGGTTCACGATCTCCGTTCCGGTCACCGCGGTCCGGAGGTCGAAGACGACGTCCGCGATCTGCTCGGTGACGACTCGGTTTCGGTCGGCCGCTCCCCCTTTGAGCGCGTGAAGCACCGCGAGCCCGTCGGCGTCGTCGACGCGCCGACGGAGATCGCCGAGGAACGCGCCGTACTCCGCGCCGTCGTCGGACTCCAACGGGCCGACGGAGTCGACGACGATCGTCCCTCGCTCCGACAGCTCCGCGGCCGCGTCCAGCGCGGTCGCGAACGGGTCGTCCCCCGTCGCGTCCTCGACCACCGTCTCGTCCGCCTCGTCGTCGAGCGTGAGGCTCGCCTCCACCGCGTCGGCGGAGCGCACCGTCGTTACGTACCGGCATTCCCGGACCCGCGCGAGTCGGTCCAGGATGAGCTCGGACTGACTGGCGGGATCGGCCTCCAGCGCGACGACGCTGCCGCTCGGAATGCCGCCGCCGAACTCCCTGTCCAGCACCGAAATTCCGGTCGGGAGCGCCTCCATACGATCGCTGTCGTCTCCGGGGGTTTGGCTCTGTCGGTGACCGCCAAACCGCGATCGGGACGCGGAATCGACGGTCAGGCGATCCGCCATCGCCCCGCTCCGTACCCCCGCGCGAGTCGCCGCGCGAGGTCGTCGTACGCCGATCGAACGGCCGGGTCCGAGAGCGGCGCCGGCGCCCGAGCGGGGATCCGCCCCACCACCGGGCAGCCGAGCAGATCGGCGACCGGATCCGGGACGGACGACGCGCGGACGGCGACGACGCCCAGCGGCGGGCAGTCCAGCCGCCGCGCGATCGCGGCCGTCTTGGCGGCGTCGCGCAGGGCCGCTCGCCGGAGGGGCGTCACCAGGAGCGACCGATCGGCCGCGCGGAGCGCGGCCGCCGCGTCCGGCGACGCGCCCGCCGGACAGTCGAGGAGCGCCGCGGCGTCGTCGGGGACCGCCTCGCCGAGCGATCCGAACGTCGGACCGGGATCGACGGGGTCGGGGTCGTCGGGGGCGGCGAGCACCGTCGGCGACCGACGGTCGAGCGGGATCGAACCGCCGCCGAGGACCGCGTCGACGACGGTGGGGCGGTCCCGAGCGCCGGTCTCAGCGGTCCCGTCCGCGGTCTCCGACGCCAACCGCGCGAGGTTCGGGAGGTCCCAGTCGGCGTCGGCCGCGACCGCTCGCGCGCCCCGCCGCGACAGCGCCCGCGCGAGCCCGAGGGTCGTGGTCGTCTTCCCGCTCCCGCCCTTGCCGCCGGCGACTGCGATCACGCGCCGGGTTGCGTCGCTATCGGTGATAAAAGTCGACAGGAGAGCGACCGCGGAACCGCCCGTCAGTCCTGACAGCAGCCGCCGGCCTCGCCGCCGAAGTCGACCGCGAGGGGTTCCGAGATGGCCTCGTTGACCGTCTCGAGGGTGTCGGTCAGCTCGTCTTGCGCGTCGAGGAACTCCCGCATGGTGGGCATCGAGTGGAGCTCGTCCTGCGCCGCCTGCACCTTCTGGAGCCCGGAGTTCGTCGCTTGTCCGGTCTCGCGGGCCTGCATGAACTCGGCGCGCAGCTGTTCGAACTCGTCGATCTTCGCCTGGACCTCCTCGTCGCGCTGTACCGCCTCGCGCGCCTCCTCGAAGCGCTCGTACTCGGTGGTTCGGGCGATCCGCTCGCCGAGCTCGCGACCGAGGTCCTCGATGGAGGCCTGTTCGACGCTCATGACCGATCGTTGGCGCGGAGCGGCTTCAACCTGCCGGAGCCGGGGGTCCCGCCCTCCGATCCGTCGGGGACCGCGTCCGCGTTGGCCGCGCCCTCACGCGGCTCGCGCCTCGACGAAGGCGACGACGTCCGCCAGCTCCTCCTGCCCGATCCCGTGGCCGCCCGGGTAGTTGCCCCGGGTGACGTCGGCGCCGATCGCCTCGAGGCGGTCGGCGGCGGCGGCCGAGCGCGACGCCGGGATCACGCGGTCGCCGGCCCCGGCGCCGACGAGGACCGGCTTCCCCTCGATCCCGTCGGGCGCGAGGTCCGAGTGCGCGTCCGCGAGGTAGCCGTGGAGCGCGACGACCCACGCGTACCGGTCCGGCTCCTCTACGAGGAGCGAGAGGCTCGTGATCGCGCCCTGACTGAAGCCGAGCAGCCCCATCCGGTCGGGGTCGATGGCGTACGCCTCGGCGGCGGCGTCGACGCTCTCGGCGACGAGATCGAGGCTGCGGCGGAAGTCCGCGGCGTCCGGCTGGCTCGATTCGAGGCCGCCGGCCGAGAGGTCGAGTTCGTACCAGGTGTATCCGCCCTGCAGCGGGTCCGGCGCCCGGAGGCTGACCACGTGGAGGTCGTCCGGCAGGTGGCGCGCGACGGGTAGCAGGTCCTCCTCGTCGGCGCCGCGGCCGTGGAGAACGAAGACGGCGGGCGCGTTCTCCGGACCGTCGTCCGGCGCGACGTGGACGTGTTCGAGGGGGAGGTCGGCGTCGGGCGCGGTGTCTGGCATGGGTGCCGACTTGTCGAGGGCGGCTGTTAGGTCCGTCGGCCGCGGCAGCCAGGCCCGTCGCGGCGCAGCTTATTTGACCGCCCCCGCGAGTGCTTCGCGTATGCGTCCCCGTGCCCTCCTCCCGCTGGTCGCACTGCTCCTCTGCGTCACCGCAGCGGTCGCCGTCCCGGCCGTCGACGCCCGTGCGCCCCCGACGCCGGTGTGCGGCGTCTGCGACCTCGATCGGACGACGCCGAGCGGCGACCCCGTGGTCGCCGGCGAGAGCTCGCTCACCGTCACCGTCCACGAGAACGGATCGACCACCTGGCTGGCCCGTGCCGATCTCAGCGCCGGCGGCGACGCCCTCGCCGCGAACGACTCCCTCCGAGACGCGGTCGCCTCCGAGGCGGCGGCCGACGGGATAGCCGACCCGCGGGACGTCGACGCCCGGCTCGACGGAGACGCCCTCGTCGTCGAGTACCGCGACCCGGGCGCCGCGGAGCGATCGGTCGGGACCGTGGTGTTCACGCCCCTGACCCCGGCCTCGCCGAACGCGCCGATGGTCTCCGGCGGCGAAGGGGGCCGATACCTCGCCGCAGACCGACTGACCGTGCGGGCCGGGTCCGGGCTCGCGCTCCGCGGCGCGGCGCCGGCGACGGACTCCGGGGACCGCTTGGTCTGGACCCCGACCGCGATCGGGGACGGCGACGCGGTCCGCCCCTCGCTCGATGTCGCGCGCGACCCAGTCGCGATCAGGGAGGACGCCCTGCTTCCGGGCGTCCGGGCCTGGGTCGCTCGACGGCTCGTCGGGAACACGCTGTGAGGCCGAGCGGTTCCCCCCGACGCGTCGGCCGGGACGTCGCCGTGCGGGCGAACTCCGGATCGATCGCGGTCGAACGCGCCGTTTAACCGTCCTGCCGCACAACTCGGGCCATATGAGCGGCTCCACGGAGGGCGACCTCACCAAGACCGGGATGGCCCTGAAACACGACCGCGAGTGGGACTACGAGCTCGACCGGATCGTCGAGGCCATCGAGGAGCGCGACGCCTCCAAGGTCGGCCTCCAGTTCCCGGAGGGACTCAAGCGCCGCGGCCCGAAGGTCGCCGACGACCTGCGGGAGGCGGCGCCCGACGACGTCACCTTCATGCTGTCCGGGCAGCCCTGCTACGGCGCCTGCGACCTCGACACGTACCTGATGCGCCGGACGGACGTGTTCGTCCACTTCGGCCACACGCCCATGAAGGAGTCCGACAGCATCGTCTACGTCCCCCTCTTCTCGAACGTCGACCCGTTCCCGATCATGGAGGACGCGCTGGCGGAGGAGCTCGACGACCCCGAGGAGAACCCCGACGTCGGCCTCGTCACCACCGCCCAGCACATGAACCGGTTCGAGGAGATGACCGACTGGTTGGAGGAGCGCGGCTACGAGGTCCACACCCGCCGGGGCGACGACCGGCTCACGAAGGAGGGACAGGTGCTCGGCTGCAACTACGCCTCCGCGGACATCCCCGCCGACCAGGTGCTGTACGTCGGCGGCGGAAAGTTCCACCCCGTCGGCCTCGCGATGGAGCACCCGGAGAAGCGCGTCGTCATCGCCGACCCGGTCAACAACGCCGTCTCGGTCGCCGAACACGACCAGTTCCTCAAACAGCGCTACGCCTCGGTCCACAAGGCGATGGGCGCCGAGAAGTGGGGCGTCATCTTCTGTACGAAAATCGGCCAGGGCCGGTGGGAGACCGCCCAGGAGATCGTCGAGAACAACGAGAACGCGTACCTGATCACGATGGACGAGGTGACACCGGACCGCCTCCGCAACTTCGACATGGACGCGTTCGTCAACACGGGCTGTCCCCGCATCACGACCGACGACGGCCCGCGGTTCCACAAGCCGATGTTGACGCCGGGCGAGTACGAGGCCGCCATCGGCGAGAAACCCCTCGACTCGATCGAGTTCGACACGTTCCACGACACCTGGTAAGCCCGCGGCGGCCCTCCCGGTAGTTATACGTCGAGCGCGGCAACAGTAGACGAACACCAAATGGGTGCGCCCGGCGACGGCATCGCGATCGTTCTCGTTACGAAGACGCCGGAGCGAGCGGCGGCGATAGCGACGTCGCTGGAACGCGCGGACGACCGGCTCGTCGCCGAGCCGACAGCGGACACCGACGCGGCGCTGCGTGTCCTCCGGGACACGCCCGTGGACTGCCTGGTGACCGCGGGCGGACTCACCGACCCGACCGGGGTCCCGTTCGTCGAAACCGCCCGCGACCGACACCCGGAGCTCCCGATCGTGTTCTGCCCCGACGAGGCGCTCGACGCGGCGGCCGTCGGCGACGCGTTCGAGGCCGGCGCCACCGACGTCGCGCGGTCGTGCGGCGAGTCGGACCGGACGCCCGTTCTCGTCCGCCGCATCTCGAACGCCGTCGCGTCCGCTCGCGCGGTCGCCGAGGCCGAGCGACAGCGGCGGCGCCTCGAAGCGTTCACGAGCGGCGTGTCTCACGACCTGCGGAACCCGCTCACCGTCGCACAGGGACGGATCGAGTTAGCGCGCAGGGAGGGAGACGTCGGACACGTCGACGACGCGGCGGCCGCGATCGATCGAACGTTCGAGCTGATAGACGACCTGTTGACTCTCGCGAAACAGGGCGAGCGACCGCGGGAACTCGACTCGGTCGAGCTCTCGGACCTCGCCGAGCGGTGTTGGGCGAACGTCGCCACCGGCGACGCGACGCTCGTCGCCGACGGCGACCGACGGCTGCTGGCGCATCCGAGCCGACTGAAACAGCTGTTGGAGAACCTGTTCCGAAACGCGGTCGACCACGGGGGCGACGACGTGACCGTCTTCGTCGGAGACGTCTCGCCGATGTACACGACGACGCGCGCCGAGACCGACCTGCCGACGGGGTTCTTCGTCGAGGACGACGGGCGGGGAATCTCCCAGGACGAGTGCGAGGACGTGTTCGACGTGGGATACACGACCGCGGAAGGCGGCACCGGGTTCGGTCTCAACATCGTCAGGGAGGTGGCTAACGCGCACGGGTGGGAGGTCTCCGTGTCCGAGGGCACGCGAGGCGGGGCTCGGTTCGAGATCACGGGCGTCGAGAGCGGCGGTTGACCGCCGAGCGGTCAGTTCGGCCCCGCGGCGCTCTCGACGTGCTCGACCGCCTCGGTCGGGGTGTCGACGTCCTCCACGCCGGCGACCTCGTGCGTGTCGAGCCCGGCGACGGCGCGGCCGTGCGCGAGCGCCAGTCCGATCTCCGAGAGCGTGCCGTGCGAGCCGTCGATCGCGATCGCGGCGTCGCCGTTGAGCACCACGAGCGCGTTGCGGGCGTGACCCAGCCCCGTCGCCATCGGGACCGTGACGTGCGGGTTCGCGTCCGCGCGGCGGGCGGTCGGCAGGATCCCGATCGTCTCCCCTCCCGCGTTCGCGGCGCCGCGACACACCGCCGCCATCACCCCGCCGAGCCCACCGCAGACGACCGTGTGGTCGCGTTCCGCGAGCCGTTCCCCCACCGCTTCGGCGACCGCCGCCGTCTCGGGCGAGACGGAACTCCCGCCGATGACGCTGACGCGCATACCCCGGGACGGGCGGCGGACGCGTATAAAAGAGCCGGCGGTCGCGTCGCGGCGTTGGTGAAACCCTTTTAAGGGCTGAGCGACTCCGGACTGTATGACGTACGATACCGTCGTGTTCGACAACGACGGTGTCCTCGTGGGCCGCACGCGCTTCGACGTGCTCCGGGATGCGACCCGGAACGCGTTCGAAGAGTGCGGCGTCGAGGAGCCCGATCCGGACGACGTAGAGCGCATGACCATCGGTGCGACCCCCGGAAGCGTGGGGACCGTCTGTCAGACGTACGACCTCGATCCCGGGTCGTTCTGGCGGACTCGCGACGACGTGGTCTCGAAGGCCCAACAGCAGGAGGCCCGCGCGGGGCGGAAGACCCCGTACGACGACCTCAACGAGCTGCAGAGCCTCGACGTGGAGATGGGAATCGTCTCCTCGAACCAGCAGGCGACGGTCGACTTCCTCGTCGACCACTTCGACGGCTTCGAGCGGTTCGGCGCCGCGTACGGCCGCGAGCCCACGATCCACTCGCTCCAGCTCCGCAAGCCGAACCCCCACTACATCGAGCAGGCGCTCGGCGACCTCGATGCGGGCAACGCCCTGTTCGTCGGCGACAACGAGTCCGACGTGCGCGCGGCCGAGAACGCGGGCATCGACTCCGCGTTCATCCGCCGCCCGCACCGCCGCGACTGGGAGCTGAACGTGTGGCCGACCTGGGAGATCGACCGGCTCTCCGACCTGCACGACATCATCGGGTAGGATCGCCGGCGGCGGGGGACCGCCGCGGCCGCCCGTCGGTAGCCGCCGCGGCCGCCGCGGCCGTCGTCTCTCTCAAGGTTTAACTCCGATGGGAAGCTACGCGGCCACAGTGACGAACCCCCCGCCGTGGTCCGACCTCTTCGGCCACGAGGAGCCGTATCCGGAGCAGGCCGACGGGATCGACGCCGCCGTCGACGCCGCCGAGGACGGCGGCTTCCTCTCGTTAGAGGGCGCGTGCGGGACCGGCAAGACGATGCTCGCGCTCACCGCCGGGCTCGACCGGGTCCGCGACCCCGACTCCGACTTCGAGCGCGTCTTCGTCCTCACGAGCGTCAAACAGCAGCTCCGCCAGTTCGAGACGGATCTGGGGACGATCAACGCGAACCTCCCGGACGAGTACGACCCAGTCTCCGGACTGACGCTGGTCGGCAAGGCCGACGTCTGCCCGTACGCCCGCGAGAACCGCGGCGGGGTCGACCGCGAGAACGTGTACGAACGCTGCGAGGGGCTCCGCGAGCGCACCCGAAACCTCGTCGGCGACGGCGGCGCGACCACGACGTCGAACCTCGTGAGCGAGGCGCGGAGCCAGCAGGTCGGGCTGATGGACTCGGGGAGCGACACCGGATCGCACGGTGACGATTCCGCCGCCGCCGACTACCTCAGCGTCGACGGCGAACCCACCCCGTACCGCCCGGACACCGAGGAGTACGAGGGGACCGAGTTCTGCCCCTTTTACGCCGGGTTCCTCGACGACCTCCCGGAGGACGGTGACCCCGCGGAAGCGGTCCCGTTCGACGTGACCGACATCGGTCACGTCGACAGCGACGAACTGGTCCGGCTCGCCGCGGGTCACGGCTCCTGTCCCCACTCGATCATGGGGGCGCTCGTCCCCGAGGTCGAGGTCGTGATAGGGAACTACTACCACGCGTTCGACCCGGTGACGACCGGGACGTTCACGGGCGCACTGCTCGACGACGCGACGTTCGTCGTCTGCGACGAGGCGCACATGCTCGAACCGCGCGTCCGCGATCTCGTGAGCGACGCCGTCGCCGACGCCAGCCTCCGCGACGCCGAGAACGAGCTCACCCGCGTGGTCCAGCCGCTCTCCTTCGAGACGGCCGGCGCCGAGTCGGACGACGCGGAGCTCGTGCGCGGCGAGCTGGCCGACGCGGACGTGACCGTCGAGGAGATCGAGTCCGTCCGCGAGTTCTACGCCGACCTCCGCGGCGAGCTCGACCGCCGGGTCACGGAGCGACTCGACCGCGAGCGCCCCGACTGGCGGGCGTCGATGCGCGAGCTCGACGACGACGAGATCGCGCTCCGCGACCCCGAGGAGCCGGCGAGAGACGAGATCACGGCGTGGGCGGAACGCGAGGGGTACGGCGACCGCGTCTGGGCGCGCGCTCACCAGGTCGGTGCGGTCGTCAAGCGCGTCCTCGACTCGCTGGAGGAGGAGGACAAAAAGCGGGCGGCGCCCGGCGTCGGGCGCACCCTCAACGCCTGGTATCGCGAGGGCCACGAGGAGTTCTTCCGGGCGATCGATCTGGAACGGACGTGGGACGAGACCGCGCCGCCGGACTCGTGGCGGCGCGCCTACAACGCGAGCCTCGCGCTGTACAACTGCCTGCCGAGCGAGCCGATCGGCGACCGGCTCGCCGAGTTCGGCGGCGGCGTCCTCATGAGCGCGACGCTGGAGCCGATGGACGTGTTCCGCGAGGTGACCGGGCTCGATCACCTCGAATCGCAGGGCCGACCGGTCGTCGAGCGGACGTATGGGCTCTCGTTCCCCGAGGCGAACCGCGCGAGCCTCGCCGTCGACGCGCCGAAGTTCACCCACCAGAACCGCGGCGCGCCCGGCGAGTCGAACGACACCCGGCTCGCGCACCTGGACGCGACGGCGGCGGTGGCGGCCCGCGAGGGGAACGTGCTCGTCGGCACGCCGAGCTACGCGGAGGCGACGTGGATGGCCGAGTCGCTCTCGGAGCGGCTGGACAAACCGGTGCTCCTCGACGAGTCCTCCGGCGACCGCGCCACGGAGTCGCTGAAAGACGACTTCTTCGCGGGCGAGGGGAAGGTGCTCGTGACGAGCCTCCGCGGCACGCTCACCGAGGGCGTCGACTACCGCGGGGACCGCCTGTCGGCCGCCGTGGTCTGCGGGGTCCCGATCATCAACACGTCCCGGCCGCGGACCAGAGCCGTGATCACCGCCTACGACCGCCGCTTCGAGTCCGGGTTCGAGACGGCGCTCACGGTGCCGGCCGTGCGGAAGGCCCGACAGGCGGTCGGGCGGGTCATCCGCGGGCCGGACGAGCGCGGGGTGCGCGTCCTGCTCGACGCCCGGTACGCCCGCGAGTCGTGGAACAGCGTGCGGGAGTACCTCCCGGAACACGAGCGGGAGGAGTACCAGCCCGTGAGCCCGGACATGCTCGGCCTCGCGCTCGATCGGTTCGAGCGGCGAGCCGACGGCGGCGACTGACTCGAACGGCCGCGGCGAGCTGCGGTGATGTGCGGCGTTGCGGCCCTGAAACGGTCAAATAACAATTGCTTAAACCGCGGTACGATGCGTTTAACTAGGTCACGACAGCCCATGGCGGGTCCTATGAGTTCCGCAACGCAAAAGCCGAAGTACCACGTCGTCTGCCGGGAGTGTTCGGTCGAGCGCCTGTACGAGGACGGCGACGAGGCCACCGACCTCGAGCGGAAGCACACCAAAGAGACCGGTCACCGGATCGTCGTCGGGCGGGTCAAGTAGCTCACACGACGTTCGCGTCGATGTCGCGCGGGAAGTGCGTCAGCGTCTCGGTGCCAGACTCGGTTATCGCGACGGTGTCCGAGTGGCGGTAGCCGTACTCGTCGGTGTAGAGTCCGGGCTCTATCGTGTACACCTGTCCGGGGGCCATCACGGCGTCGTCGCCGTCGTAGCGCTCGCCCCAGCCGCGGTCGATGTACGGCGGCTCGTGGGCGCCGAGCCCGATGTTGTGACCGACGTGATGTCGCGCGAGGTCGGTCACGCCCTGCTCCTCGAAGTACTCCCAGACGACCTCGTCCACCTCGGCCACCGGGACGCTCGGCCCGAGCGCGTCGATCGCGAGGGTCTGCGCCTCCAGCATGAGCTCGAAGTAGTGCTCCTGCTCGTCGGAGTAGTCGCCGACGAACATCGTCCGCTCCAGCTCGGAGCGGTAGCCGTCGACGTTCGCGGTCGCGCCCGTGACGAGGACGTCGCCCTCGGCGAGCCGCTCGTTCGGGGTGTGGCCGTGGGGCAGCGCGGTCTCGCGACCAGAGATGTAGCCGGCGTGGACGGGACCGCCGCCGCGCACCCGGACGCTGTACGTCTCCCCGAGCGTGTCGAGCATCGCCCGTGAGGCCTCCGTCGAGGCGCGCTGCGAGACCGTCGCCGGGTGCGCGCCGGGCTCGGTGAAGTCGGCGAGGTAGCGGTGGCCGAGGTTCGCCCACTTGGCCGACTCGCGGATCAGGTCCACCTCGGCGTCCGACTTCTCCCAGCGCATGCGGTCGACCCACGACTGCGTCTCGACGTCGACGAACTCGGAGAGCGCGGGGCCCTCGTACCCCATCACGCCCGGCGCGCCGTCGGCGTCGGTCGCCACGCGGTCGGCGTCGAGCCCGTCGAGCGCGTCGACGATGACGCGGATCGGGTCGCCGCAGGGGTAGTCGAGGTAGTGGTGCACCGCGTCGATCCGGGGGTTCGGCTCGACGCGCTCGACCTCCAGTCGCGGGACCGTGATCTCGACCCGGTCGGCCGTCACCGCGAGGACGACCGGGCGCTCGGTCTGGATGTGGTGGAAGCCGGTGAGGTACTCGATCGCGGTCGCGCCGAACCACGTCGCGGCGTCGGCGTCGGTCGCCGCGAGCCGGTCGCGGACCGCCGCGAGCCGGTCGTCGAACGCGGCGTCGGGGAGTCGTGTCGCCATGTCTCACGATCCGCGAACGCGCGGATAAACGGTCGGGTTGCGGAACGAGTCGGACGACAAAACGAGCGGCTCGGTCCGGCTTGGACCGGGTGCGGCGGGCCGATCAGCTCTCGCGGCGGGCGAACGCGAGGTTGCCGGAGACGTTCTTGATGTACGCTTTGACGGTCTCGCCCTCCTGCGCGCCGGGGACGAAGACGGTGTACTCGCCGACCTCGGCGACGCCGTCGCCCTTGCGGCCGGTGCCGACGATCTCGAGCTCGTACGTCTTGCCCGACTCGATGGCCTCCTCCTGGCGCTGCGTGTTCGAGGTGTTCTGCTTCGCGACCGGGCGGAAGGCCCCGCAGGCCTCACACCGGAGCATCGGCGTGCGGTTCTCCGTTTCCAGCCGGGTGTCGGGCAGGCCGCACTCCGAGCAGGTGACGTACGACTCGATGTACGAGTCGATCGCGGCCTGGAAGTCGCGCTCGCGGAAGTTCCCGCTGTAGCGGGCGCGGCCCGACTCGTACTGGCCGGCGGTCCCGAGCTCCTGCTGGATCTTCGAGTGGACGTGCTCGGGGTCGCGGCTCAGGGCGTCGGCGATCGCCGAGAGGTTCGTCAGTCGGGTGAACGCGCCGTCCTTCTGCGTCTCCGGGTCCGGCACCGACAGGCGCTCGTCGGAGCCGCCCAGATCCGGCACCTCCTCCATCGCGCGGTCGAGGCTCGATTCGTAGTCCATGCTCGACGGAAGGCGGGGCCGACGGAAATCGCTTCCGGGTTCGGGAGGGTGTGAGACGACCGCGGCTGGGTGCGGTTAGTACGGTATCTGCAGTAGTCCGGCGAGGAGAAGGAACGCGAAGGCGTACACGAGAACGACGAGCGCGTTCCGCTTCGGGGCGTTCGGCGCCGTGCCGGGGAGGCATTGCGGAAGCGATCGGAGAGCCTCAGCCGGAACGCGGGGGATTCGGTAGGGATTGTCCGAGTCGGTCATCGTGTCACCGTGTCGAGTAATGCGTTCGCAGTTCGTGCGTTTAGATATACGGTGCGATACGGTCTTAACGCCGTATTAACAACCGACGGTGGGGATACAGTGGTTGCTCCGACCTCGCGTTCGGAGCCCGGATCAGCTACAGCTCACCGTCCGCGTGAGACGCACGGCCACGCCGTCTCCGGACGCCTTGATCCCGATCGAGTCCCCGCAGGAGACGGACGAAAACGTTTGCGTCGCGCGCTCGCCCGGGGCGAGCGGACCGAGTTCGACCGACTTACCCTGGGCGGTCACCTCAACCGTCGCGAGCCGCGTTCCCGCCGGGAACTGGTTGATCACCGTCACGTCCACGTACGCGGTCTCGTTCTCGTCACCCCGCGTGGCGTTCGTTGTCTCGTTTCTGGTCGTATTCCCCGTCGCGTTCGTGGCCGTCGTCTCGTTCCCTCCGTCGCTCAGGGTCTCGGTCCCGTTGTCGGTCTGCGCCGCGTTCACCGTCGCCGTCAGGTTCTCGCCGCTGCGTTGCGTCTGTTCGAGACCCAGGAACGCGTTCGGATCCTCGGCGACTTCGACGGACACGCCTCGGTCGGTCGCCGTCGCGCTGAACCCTCCGGTGCCCGCCACGAGCGCCGTCACGGCGAGGAGCGCGACGGCGAGAGACAGGTATCGACGTCGACTCATTCGTCATCCACCTCGGGCGGTCTGCTTCTCGCGCCGAGTCGCATCCGGCAGTAGTTGTCGTAGAGGTGTCCCGTCGCCGACACCGACAGCGCCGTCACGAGGAAGACGCCGAAGTGGAGTGGCGACACCAGCGAGAACGGGTGTACACCCACCCAGATCCCGACGAGGCAGACGACACTTATCATGGACAGCCCGCAGTAGTAGGCGCTCCACGGAATGTCACGCCCGGTCAGCGAGTCGACGTAGAAGTTGGCGTCCGAGGCCGCCTCCGTGAGTTCGATGACGCCGCGCTGGGAGTCGTAGTCGACGAATCCGTACTCGGCCATCTTCGGCAGGTGGAACTGCCGGAGGGCGTTTCGCACGCGCTTCCGCTCGCGGTGATCGAGCGTGTCGATCTCCTTTCCGTACTCCCAGCTCGCGACCCAGTCCGTGAGTTCCGAGACAGCGACGGGGTCCCCGTTCCGTCGTTTGAGGTAGTGAATCGCGTAGCGGCGGCGCTGGTTGCTGAGCACCTCGAAGACGTCGTCTCTGGTGAAGTCCGGTTCCTCTCTCGACGCCAACTCAGCGTCGCCGTCGACCGTGTTACTCGTCTCTGTCTGTGCCTCAGCCATGCTCCCTCCGCCCTACACACATCTCGTCAATAGAGTCAATCCAGTATCACTTTACTATAGATAGCGGAAACGATGACAAAGCCCCTCTACCACCGGTTGAGAAGAAGCTATTCGATATGACATATTATTCCGACAGACTCGTGGGTATCGCCAATAAACTGCTTCTAACTCGAATTAATTATACAGAAATAATGTATTTTATCATATATGATCTCTTGCGGTCGGCGCGTGAGCGTTAAGCCCATGTAAAGAGACTCAGGCAGTTCGACAAAGGGATCTTGCTCACTCTCCATAGAGCCTATTCCTCATTTACAGACACTCTCTCCCAGTTCCGCTGGCGGTATATTCCAAAGGGAGTCTCGCCTCTTGAGCGGAATACGCCCCGTGGACGGCGACGACGGACCGGCGTCGGGAGTCGTCGGCGTTCGTGAACGGGCGCGACACAACGAGGTTTGAAAACCAATGCAACGACGCAAATTCATAGTCGGACTGGGATCGCTCGCCGCCGGCGGGGTGGCTGCAATGGGTAGTGGTGCGTTGTCATCAGCCAGTGCGGAGAGGGCGATCAGCACTCAAGTCAGCACAGATACCAACGCATATCTAGGAATCACTGGGGATCCTGATTACACTGCAGAAACTAACGGTACGCTGGAAATTAATTTCGACAACAACGGAAATGGAACCGGACTTAATGCAAATGCAACTACAGAATTCACCGATCTTCTGACCGTCAGTAATCAGGGGACGGAACTTGTGCTGGTCTGGGTAAATCTTAATGATCTGAATGCATCGATTAGCGGCAATGGTTATGTCACGTCATACCTCTCCATGCAGGCTAATGCCCTTGCAAATGGTACAGGAAGTGGCATGGACGGTGGAGATGGTACCTCCTCAGGCATGGGGACTAGCGGGGCTCCCGGACAATGGGGTGTGTTCGTCCCACCAGGTGAAAGCGTGGACATTGCCCTCGGATTCTATGACATCCCTGCCGGTGATGTCGGTCAAGTTTACAACGCTGACATCGGAGTGAACGCTGCTTCAGAGGATTCAGAGATCTTCAAGAACGTCGTGACAGCATATAACTTCCCGAACAGTCCCAACCGTCCATACGTCCCGTAACATTCCAGAGACACCATTTTATCATGCAGATTACTCGACAAGTAGTACCAATCTCCAGCGGAGTCTCCGGATCTAGTTTATAATGGCGGATGTCGTGCTGTCAGGTGTTTTCACTTGACTCGACGTCGGTGATTACGATTCGAACCACGCCCGAGCGGATAGCTTTCTGACCGGGCGACTTGAGTACGACGGTCCCACGGGGCAATAAGCGTCGGCGACGGCTGACAGGGGTATCGAAGCCGATGCAGTCGATGACTCACGCGCCCACGCGGGCTGAGATTAATGTCCGCGGAGATCCGGATTGGGTTCAACGAAATCGTGAACGAAACGAACGGCAACGCACGAACGCGCCGATGAAGATCGTCTCGATCGTTACCGTCACGAATCGCTTCGACGCGTCGGTCCGCGTCACGTCGGTCGACGTTGACGTTGATGTGCCTGACGGCCTCAATACCACGGTGGAATCGACACTCACGGACCTCTCGAACGAGTCCGGGCAACTCGTGGCCGAGATCAACTGCGAGCGCGGCTTCGAAAGGGACGACCTGTTGGTAGGACTCAAAATCGACGAAGGGACGGTCAGCGCCGAGATATCCGGCGACGAAGCGGACAGACGCATCTCAATCACGTACGACGAGGAGTTCTGACTTTCACCCTCTTCGATCGCTTAGAGTTGACGGGTGCGTCGCTCAGGGGAATTAAAAACGCCCAGGAGACCGCGGCCGCAAACGAACAGTAGCGGGAGGTAGATTTGAACTACCGATCTCCGGGTTATGAGCCCGGCGGAATCTCCTGGCTATCCCATCCCGCTATCGTATCAAAACCCGTTGCGACTGTTAAGGGTTCTGATCCCGTCGCCCGTGTGCGATTCGACCACGCACGGTTTATATACGGACGGCGGCGGGATCGCCGGCGCAGTCGGGGCATCACTCGGTCGACTCACTCCGACCCGGCGTGTTTCTGCCGGAACCGCAGCGCGAGGATCGCGCCGAGCGCGAACGCGACCGGGAGGACCGCGTCGGCGAGGTCGCCGGAGAGCGCTCGACCCGCGGTCAGCCCCGCCATGAGCGCGAAGAACAGCGACAGGAGCCCGGCGATGGGGACCGCGTACCCCTCGGTGAACGTCGACCGGCCGGATCCGTCGCTCATACGCCCTGAACGCTCCGAGACGGGGAAAACCTCGCGGCACCGCGACGGCGGGGGCCTCGCGACGATGCCGGTGAGATCCGACGGCCACCGGCGGCGGCGCCGCCTTGCGCCGGCCGCAAACGCTTTTATCAATCAAAAATAGTGATAAATCGATGCGAAAACCGCTACTGACGACGGACTTCCTGGACCGGGCGCGCCGGCACTACGCGGACGAGGAGGCCGTGCTCGCCACCGACGGCACGCGGTACACCTACGCCGAGCTCGGCGAGCGCGCGGATCGGTTCTCGGCCGCCCTCCGGGCGCGCGGGATCGAGAAGGGCGACCGCGTCGCGGTGTTGGACCCGAACACGCACTACCACCTCGAAGCGGCGTACGGCGCGATGCAGGTCGGCGCGGTCCACACCCCGCTGAACTACCGGCTCACGCCCGACGACTTCGCGTACATGCTCTCCGACGCGGGCGTCGACGCGATCTACGCCGACGCCGAGTACGCCGACCGGATCGAGGCGGTCCGCGACGAGGTGCCGACGGAGACGTTCCTCACGAACGACGCCGACGCGGTCGCGGGCGACTGGGAGTCGTTCGACGGGGCGCTCGCGGACGCCGACCCCGACGCCTACGAGCGCCCGGAGATGGACGAGGACGAGGTGATCACGATCAACTACACCTCGGGGACGACCGGCGACCCGAAGGGCGTCTGTCGCACCCACCGCGCCGAGACACTCCACGCGTACCTCATCGCGATCCACCAGGAGATCACCGACGACGACGTCTACCTCTGGACGCTCCCGATGTTCCACGTCAACGGGTGGGGCCATATCTACGCGATCACCGGAATGGGCGCCCGGCACGTCTGCACCCGCGGCGTCGACGTCGCCGCGGTGTTCGACCGGATCCGCGAGGAGGAAGTCTCGTACTTCTGTGCGGCGCCGACCGTGCTCAACATGCTGGGCGACCACTACGCCGAACACGGCGGGGCGACGACCGGCGACAGCGACGTGCGCGCCGCGACGGCCGGCGCGGCGCCGCCGGAGGCGACGATCCGCACCGTCGAGGAGGAGTTCGGCTGGGAGCTCAAACACGTGTACGGCGCGACCGAGACCGGCCCCCTCATCACCACCTCGGACGCGAAGCGGCACTTCGAGGCGGGCTCGCCCGACCGCTTCGCGGTGAAGAAGACGCAGGGGATCGGCTACCTCGGCACCGACGTGCGCGTCGTCGACGAGGACGGCGAGGACGTGCCCGCCGACGGCGAGACGATCGGCGAGATCGTCGTCCGCGGCAACCAGGTGATGGACCGCTACTGGAACAAGCCCGAGGCCACCGAGCAGGCGTTCTCGGAGCGGCTGGAGGGGTACTACCACATGGGCGATCTGGCCGTCGTCGACGAGGACGGCTTCGTCTCGATCCAGGACCGCAAGAAGGACATCATCATCTCCGGCGGCGAGAACATCTCCTCGATCGAGTTAGAGGACACCCTCTTCGAGCACGCGGTCGTCTCCGACGTGGCGGTCATCCCCGCGCCGGACGAGCGGTGGGGCGAGACCCCGAAGGCGTTCGTCGTCCCCGAGGGCGGCGACCCCGATGACGCGGGCGCGACGACGGAGGAGCTGAAGTCGTTTGTCCGCGAGCGCGTCGCCGACTACAAGACGCCGGGCGAGGTGGAGTTCGTCGCTGAGCTCCCGACGACGGCGACGGGGAAGATACAGAAGTACGAGCTCCGTCAGCGCGAGTGGGACGAAGAAGAGCGGATGGTCGGGGAAGGGTAGTCGGAGGGAGGGTCGCACGACCGCCGACTCGGCGGTCACCGAGCCGACTGACCCGCGGTCACCGAACCAACTGACCCGGTCCGGCCCTACTCCTCGTCGAGCAGGCTCTCGACGAGCTCCTCGGGCTCGAACAGCGTGAGGTCGTCGTACCCCTGTCCGGTCCCCAGGAAGAGGATCGGCTTCCCGGTGACGTACGCCACCGAGATCGCGGCGCCGCCGGAGGAGTCGGCGTCGGCCTTCGTCAGGATGGCCCCGTCGATCTCGGCGGCGTCGTCGAACTCCTTCGCGCGGTTCACGGCGTCCTGTCCCGCGACCGCCTCGTCGACGAACAGCGTCATGTCCGGGTCGACGACGCGGTCGATCTTCTCCAACTGCGCCATCAGATCGTCGCTGGTGTGAAGCCGCCCGGCCGTGTCGCCGAGCACGACGTCGACGTCGTTGGCCGCGGCGTACTCGACGCCGTCGTAGATGACGGCCGCGGGGTCGCCGCCCTGGTCGTGGGAGATCAGCTCTCGACCGAGCCGGTCTGCGTGCTCCGCGATCTGCTCGTTGGCGCCGGCCCGGTAGGTGTCGCCGTTCGCCAGCACCGACGAGTAGCCGCGGTCGGCGAGCCACTCGGAGAGCTTCGCGATGCTCGTCGTCTTCCCGACGCCGTTGACGCCGGTGAAGACGATGGTGACCGGCTTCTCGGCCGCCGCGATCCGCTCCTCGAAGTCGAACTGGCCGACCGCGATCACGTCGAGCAGCGCGTCGTGGAGCGCCGACTCGACCAGCTCGCCGGTCGTCTCGACCTGCTTGCGCGACTCGCCGAGCATCTTCTCGCGGACGGTGTCGAGGATCCGCTCGGCGACGCTCATCTCCACGTCGCTCTCGAGGAGGGCCATCTCGAGGTTCCACAGCGGCTCCTCGAGGTCCTCCTCCTCGATGATGATCCGACCGGTGGCGAACGCCTTCGCGCGCTGGAAGGTGCTCGGCTCGTCGTCGTCTGCGTCGCTATCGCCGGACTTCGCCTCGACCTCGGCCCCCGTTTCGGCCGCGACCGCCTCCGCGTCACCGTCCGCGTCGGCGGCGTCGCTCGCGGTCGTCTCGTCGGGGGTCGGCTCGTCGCCCTCGGCGGGGTCCGCCTCGACGTCAGTGCTCTCCTCGACGTCCTCTCGGAACCCCGAGAGCTTGTCCTTCAGTCCGTCGAACACGGTCTACCTTACTCCTCGTCGCCCTGGCCCTGCCCCATCTGCTGCATCTGCTGCTGCTGCATCTGCTGTTGCATCTGCTGGGCCTGCTGTTCGAGCTCTTGGCTCTCGGACTCGAGCTCGTCGACCTCCTCTTGCGTCTCCTCAATGCGGTCGTTGAGCGCCTCCTGCTTGCGCCGAAGCACGTCGATGGCGTCGCCTTCGCTCTGCTCCGCGGAGTAGTTGCCGCCGAGCGAGACGATGATCTCGTCGATGTCCTGGACCTCGGCGCGGACGTAGGCGCCGCCGCCGAGCGGGACCTGCACCGTCGAGCCCGTGTCGAGGGTCTCGATCGCCTCGACCGCGTCGTCGATGTCGGACTGCTCCTCGCGGTAGTCGGCGATCTCCGCTTCGAGGGCCTCGATCTCCTCGTCGAGCGCCTGCAGCTCCTGGGAGAGCTGCTGGAGCTGCTGTTGTCCGCCGCCCATCATGCCGCGGACACCTCCTCGATCTCGATCTGGGTGCGCTTCCGGTTGTGCTGGCTCCCGACCGTGGTGTAGATGCGCTCGCGGGCGAGGTCCTCGTTCTCTGCCTCGACCTCCTTCGTGAACGGCTGGAAGTCGCCTCGACTCTGGAACCGTCCACTCACCGTGTAGGTACTCATGTTCTCCGATCCGGCAGGGACAGGGAAGTATCTTCCTAAAAGGCGAGAGACCGGCACCGAAGCGGGACCGGCTTCGTTCGGGGCGACGGGCCCGAATTCCGGTGGTATCCTCGACGGATCGAGCCGTCTCCGGGCCGGCTACCCGGTCAGGTCCGGCCGGCCGGTACGACACTGCGAGCGCGTGGACGGCGACGAGCGCGACGAGCGCGAGCGTCTCGCCCACGGCTCGCCTGCAGTCGGTAACACAGCGGGAGAAGCGAGTCGGGGGAGAGGGGTCGACCGAACCGCGATGAACAGCGGCCGTCGGCGACGCGGGCGTCAGTCGATGAAGCCGAGCGTCTCTTCGATCCGACCCAGCTCGGGGCCGGTGGTGTCATCGCCGACGACGTATCCCTCGTCGGTGGCGACGAGCCCGGAGCCGACCAGCGGCGCGCCGTAGTTGACCGTGCCGAGATCGGCCCGGACATCGAGCGCCTCCTCGACGTCTCGCAGCTCCGATTCGGTCGACTTGGGATGACAGAGCACGCCGGCGTTGTTGGCGACCGCCGCCGTCCCGACGGTGCGAACGTCGCCGAGGTCGCCGCGGGACACGGGGACGCCGAGGGTCTCTCTGATCGTCACGATCGTTTCGCGCGGGAGGTCCGGGTGGACGTAGGCGCCGTAGTCGTTCGCGAGGACGACGTTGCCGGCCGCGTTGATCTCGCCGGGGAGCTCGCCCACCTCGCGGTCGGCGGCCTCGGCGATCCGCGACTGCTCCCGTTCGGTCGCCCGCGCGGAGACGAGAACGCCGTTCTCGTTGCCCGTCGCGAGGGAGCCGACGGTGTTGGCGCCGCCGACCGTCGTGAGGAGGGGCTCGGCGCCCAGCTCCTCGCCGAGAGACTCGGCGAGCTCCTCGTCGACGTCCGGCCGGACCAACAGGAGGTCGTCGATCGCGCGGGCGAACACGCCCACGTACGACGAGCCGGTGAAAGTCGCCCGTAACACGTTACTCGGCGTACTCGGCTTCGACGACGGGCTCGCCGTCCTCGACGAACCTGGCCGCGCGGACGCGGACCTTGCTCGGCGGGTTCTGGCGCCCGTTCGCCCAGACCGCCTCGTTGACCGAGGTGTCGATGACGACGTCCGCCTCGTCGACGGAGAAGTGCTGCGCGAGGTGCTCGCGAATGATCCGCATCGCGAAGTCGGCGCGTTCCTGTACCGGCTTGTCGTTGGCGTCGCGGAGCGGCACGGTGACGACGCGCTCCTCGAAGTCGCTGGTGCTCATTTATTCGTCCAGGTCGTTCCGGCGCCAGTTGCGCCGCTTGGGGTTTCGCGTCACGTTCATGTCCGTCTTCATCATGACCCACGCCGGGACGCGGGTGTTCTGGCGTTCCGCCTTCGCCAGACGCTTCTTTTGAGCCTTCGATTTATTTCCCATAGTAGCCCACAGTTTCCGCGGGGCGCATAAAACCCCTTCCATACCGCGTCGCACGGCGTGCCGAGTGACCGCTCAGAACGGCCGTTCGGCGACTCCTTCGTAAATGCGATAACACCGGTCGAGGACGTCGATCCCGACGCTCTCCGTGTCGGTGTGCGCCTCGCCCGGCTCGGAGGCGCCGCAGACGAGGCAGTCGGTCCCGGCCCCGGCGAGCCACCCCGCGTCGGTCGCGTGCGGCTTGACGACGTGTTCGGGCGCGTCGAGCCCCAGTCCGTCGTGGACCTCGCGGGCGACCGCGATCGCGGCCTCGGCGAAGGCGTCGTCGCCGCAGGCCATCGGCGGGAGGTCCTGCTCGACGGTCAACTCGACGCCCGCGACCGCCTCGGCTGCGCGGGCGAGGTCGGCGCGGTCGCCGGGGACGGTGCGCTCGTCGATCGTCACCTCGCAGCGCTCCGGGATCACGTTCCACGTCTCGCCGCCGTGGACGATCGTGACCGCGAGCGACCCCGTGACGGCCTCGCCGAAGACGGTCGCCTCCGGGGCGTCGAGGTCGCGGACGACGTCGATCGCGTCGCTGGCGCGGTAGATCGCGTTCTCGCCGCGCTCGGGCTCGGAGGCGTGCGCCGCGGTCCCGTGCGCGACCAGCGTCGACGCGCGCCGGCCCTTGTGCGCGACCGCGACGTCGGTGACGCCCGGCTTCGAGTAGTCCGTCGACCCCTCGGCGACGACCGCGCGGTCGGGAGCGAACCCCTCGTCGATCGCGTGGCGCGCGCCGGTCCCGCCGACCTCCTCGCCGACGAACGAGGCGACCGCGAGCTCGCGGCCCGCCGGCGGCTCGGCGTCGCGGAACGCGAGCATGCAGGCCGCCACCGCGCCCTTCATGTCGGCCGATCCGCGCCCGTGAATCCGCCCGTCGCGGCGCTCGACGACGTACTCGCCGGCCTTCCCGTCGCCGGTCGTCTGGCGCTCGGCCGGCGGGACCACGTCGTGGTGGCCGACCAGCGCGAGGGTGTCGGCGTCGGGGTCCTCCGTCGCGCCTTTGTAAGCGATCACGTTGCCGACCGCGTCGCGCTCGACCCGCGCGTCGGTCTCGGCGCGGAGCCACTCCTCGATCGCGTCGCCGGCGTCGGTCTCGTCCTCGTGGGAGGGAATGCCGACCAGCTCCTCAGTCAGGTCCGCGAGTTCGTCCATGTACGAGTCTGGGCGGTTCAGCGAATTAAATAGCGGGGTGCGAGTTGTTTATAACTGAACTCGTGCGGTGGCGCGCGCCTGCGAGGCCCTCCGCGGCCGAGCAGCGCGTGCGAGGGAGGCGGCGGTCCGGCGCGGCTCCGCCCGCGCCGGGCCGTCCGCCGAGGCTGGGGAGGCGTGAGGCTGCGGTGCCGTGCGGGTGGGACCCAAAGGGGCAGCCGTGAGGAGCGCGGAGGCGACGTAAGCACCGCAGGAACGAGCGAAGCGAGTGACGAGGAGCGCAGCGAGCGTGCGCGCTCCTCACGGCTGGGGATTTGGCGGTGTTGACCGACGATCCGTCGTCAGAGACGTATAAATAAACGTCTGGGTTCGCCACCATCGTTCACACCTAAGCGCGCGTCATTAATACGTCTCCGAGCCCTTGGAACGAGTATATGTCCGATCAGCTCGAAACCGCGACGCTCGGCGGCGGGTGCTTCTGGTGTATCGAGGCGGCGCTCGAACAGCTCGCCGGCGTCGAGTCGGTCACCTCCGGCTACGCGGGCGGCCACGTCGACGACCCCACGTACAAGCAGGTGTGCTCCGGCAACACCGGCCACGCCGAGGTCGTACAGGTCGAGTTCGATCCCGACGTCATCGCCTACGACGAGGTGCTGGAGGCGTTCTTCGAGATCCACGACCCGACCCAGCTGAACCGCCAGGGTCCCGACGTGGGGAGCCAGTACCGCTCGATCGTCCTCTATCACGACGAGGACCAGCGCGAGCTCGCCGCCGCGTACATCGACGCGCTCGACGAGGAGTACGACGACGACGTGGTGACGGAGCTCGACCGGTTAGAGACGTTCTACCGGGCGGAAGAGCACCACCAAGACTACTTCGCGAAGAACCCGAACGACGCGTACTGCAGCTTCCACGCCAAGCCGAAGATGGAGAAGGTCCGCGAGAAGTTCGAGGCGAAGGTCGCGAAGTAAGCGGTAGATTCCGCAGCGAACGTCTTTTATGCCTCGATCGCTCGCAGATGACCGACTGACCACTCCGCGGTGAACACCTCCAAAGCCCCAGTCGCTCGTTTATAAATAGCTGACTGTGGATCGGCGGTGAACACCTCCAAAGCCCCAGCCGCTCGTTTATAAATAGCTGACTGTGGATCGGTGGTGAACACCTCCAAAGCCCCAGCCGCGAGGACTCGCGCGGCTTGCTGCGCTCCTCGCTCAGTCGCTGACGCTCCTTCGCTGCGGTGCTTACTGCGCCGTGCTTCGTCCTCGCGACTGCCCCTTTGAGTCCCGCCCCGCACCGCAACCGCGCCTCACCCCTCCCCAGCCTCGTCGCTGGCGGCTGGTGCCGCCAGCGACTCCCTCGCACGCGCTCCTCGCGGCCGACCGGCCGCTCGGAGGCGCGCGCCACCCGCGTAGTTCATTTATAACCGAACCACGTCCACGCCGCCCCCGTTCCCGAACCCGTTTGACCGGCAACCCTGCTCCGGAACGGTAGACCTTTGCCGCCGCCGGTGTGAGCGGGCGTATGGTCTCGCTGGGACTGGTGGTGGCGCGGTTCAACGACTCCGTCACGGAGCCGATGGCCGAGGCCGCCCGCGAGGCGGCCGCCGACCGCGACGCCGTCGTCGTCGACGAACTGAGCGTGCCGGGCGCGTACGACAGCCCGCTGGCCGCCGACCGGCTCGCGCGCCGGGACGACGTCGACGCCGTGGCGGTTATCGGCGCCATCGTCACCGGCGACACCGACCACGACCACGTCATCGCGAGCGCGACCGCCGAGCAGCTCACGCGAGTGAGCCTCGACCGCGACACCCCCGTCACGTTCGGCGTGAGCGGCCCGGGGATGTCCGGCGCGGAGGCGCGCGAGCGCATCGATAAGGGCGCGGAGGCGGCCGAGGCCGCGATCGACCTCGCGACGGAGCTCGAATGAGCGCCGGAGACGACCCCCGACGGAACACACGACAATGAGCGAAGCATACGACTTCTCGGACCGGATCGGACGCGTAGAGCCCAGCGCGACGCTGGCGATATCGAACCTGGCGGCTGAAAAGGAGGCCGAAGGGGCCGACATCGTCGACCTCTCGGTCGGCGAGCCCGACTTCGACACCCCCGCGAACGTCGTCGAGGCCGGCAAGGACGCCCTCGACGCCGGCCACACGGGCTACACCTCCTCGAACGGGATCCCGGAGCTCCGGGAGGCGATCGCGGCGAAGCTCCGCGGCACCGGCATCGACGCCGACGCCGACGAGGTGATCGTCACCCCCGGCGGCAAGCAGGCGCTGTACGAGACGTTCCAGACCCTGATCGACGACGGCGACGAGGTCGTCCTGCTGGACCCCGCGTGGGTCTCCTACGAGGCGATGGCGAAGCTCGCCGGCGGCGACCTCTCCCGCGTCGACCTCGCTTCCCACGGCTTCCAGCTCGAACCCGCGCTCGACGACCTCGCCGAGGCGGTCTCCGACGACACCGAGCTGCTCGTCGTCAACTCCCCGTCGAACCCCACGGGCGCGGTCTTCTCCGAGGCCGCCCTGGAGGGCGTCCGGGACCTGGCCGTCGAACACGACATCGCCGTGATCTCCGACGAGATCTACGAGCGCATCATCTACGACGCCGAGCACGTCTCGCTGGCGAGCCTCGACGGGATGGCCGACCGCACGATAACGATCAACGGCTTCTCGAAGGCGTTCTCGATGACCGGCTGGCGGCTGGGCTACCTCCACGCGACCGAGGAGTTCGTCGGGCAGGCCGGCAAGCTCCACTCCCACTCCGTCTCCTGCGCGACGAACTTCGTCCAGCGCGCGGGCGTGGAGGCGCTGGAGAACGCCGACGAGTCCGTCGAGGAGATGCGGCGGGCGTTCGCCGACCGCCGCGACCTCCTCGTCGACCTGTTCGACGAGCACGGGGTCGACGTCGACGTCGGCGACGGCGCCTTCTACATGATGCTCCCCGTCGACGACGACGACCAGGCGTGGTGCGAGGCCGCCATCGAGGAGGCGTCGGTCGCGTGCGTACCGGGCAGCGCGTTCAACGCTCCCGGACACGCGCGGATCTCTTACGCCGCCAGCGAGGAGCGCCTGCGCGAGGCGGTCGACCGGCTCGTCTCGAACGACCTGTTATAAACGCGGTCGAGTTCCCGGCCGATTTGGTGACCGATCGACGGTCCCGCTCCGGTCGTGACTGCGGATCCGCCGTTAGCGGGAATCTGCGGTGCGTTTTTATCGCTGTTCCGCGAAGTTTCAATTGGGTGGTACGATGTACGACAATATACTGTACCCGACGGACGGGAGCACCGGGTCGGAAGCGGCGGCAGCGCACGTGGCGGAACTCGCGTCGGCGTTCGACGCGACCGTCCACGTCCTGCACGTCGTCGACATGCGCGGGGGCGGGCTCGGCCTGAGCGGGGCGTTCCTCGAGGAGGAAAGCCAAGCGATGAGCGGGCGGTCGCCCGACGAGGGGTACATCGGGAGGCACGAGGACAGCCCCGACAGCGACGAGATCGAGGACGAGCTCACCGCTCAGGCGGAGGAGCTCGTCGAGAGCTCGGCCGGATCGCTCGACGGGATCGACATGACGACCGTCGTCGAAATGGGGACGCCGCACTCGGAGATCATCCGCTACGCCGACGAGCACGACATCGACCTCGTGGTGATGGGGACCCACGGTCGGACGGGTGTCGAGCGCTACCTGCTCGGCAGCGTCGCGGAGAAGGTGGTACGGATGGCGGACCAGCCGGTGGTGACCGTCCGGGCCGACGAGGACGAGTGACCGCGCGGGTCCCGTCTTCGCCGACTCGGACGTCGCCGATGCGACGTTCCGAAACCCTTACTCCCGGTCCGGGACACCTCGACGTATGAGCGATACGTCCGAGTCGACGGATGACGCGGCCGCCGTCGACGCCGATGAGGTCCGCCACGTCGCGGAGCTGGCCCGGGTTCGCCTCGCCGACGAGGAAGTCGAGGCGTTCGCCGCCCAGTTCGGCGACATCCTCGACTACTTCGAGGCCCTCGACGAGGTCCCCGAGACCGAGCGCGAGGAGGAGCTCGTCAACGTGATGCGCCCCGACGAGGTCGAGACGGGACTCTCCCAAGAGGAGGCGCTGTCGAACGCCGAAGAGACCGAGGACGGCTACTTCGTCGGCCCGAAGGTGTCGTAGATGGCGGCGGACTACAACGCCTTCATCACCGAGGCGACGATCGAGGGCGACGCCGACGCCGAGGGGCCGCTCGCGGACGCGACCGTCGCGGTCAAGGACAACATCTCCACCGAGGGGGTCCGAACGACCTGCGGCTCCGAGATGCTCGCCGACTACGTCCCGCCGTACTCCGCGACCGTCGTCGACCGGCTGACCGACGCCGGCGCGACGGTCGTCGGGAAGGCGAACATGGACGAGTTCGGGATGGGGACGACGACGGAGACGTCGGCGTTCGGCCCCACGCGGAACCCCGCGGACCCGGAGCGCGTCCCCGGCGGTTCCTCGGGCGGGTCGGCGGCGGCGATCGCCGCGGGCGAGGCCGACCTCGCGCTCGGCTCCGACACGGGCGGGTCCGTGCGCTGTCCGGCGGCGTTCTGCGGCGTCGTCGGGATCAAGCCGACGTACGGGCTCGTCTCGCGGTACGGCCTCGTCGCGTACGCGAACTCGCTCGAACAGATCGGGCCGATCGCGGGCACCGTCGAGGAGGCGGCCGCCGCGCTCGACGTCATCGCGGGCCCGGACCCGAACGACGGGACGACGCGCGACCTCGCCGACGTCGAGGGGGCCGACCCCGAGGCGAGCTACGCCGCGGCCGCCGACGGCGACGTCGACGGGCTCACGGTCGGGATCCCGACGGAGCTGTTCGAGGGCGCCGACGAGCGCGTCGTCGAGACGGTCGAGGCCGCGATCGCGGACCTCGAAGCCCGGGGGGCGGAGACGACCGAGATCTCGCTGCCGTCGGTCGAGCACGCGGTGCAGGCGTACTACGTGATCGCGATGGCGGAGGCGTCCTCGAACCTCGCGCGCTTCGACGGCGTGCGGTACGGGAACCGCGCCGAGTCGGACGGCAACTGGAACGAGTCGTTCGCGGAGACGCGCGAGGAGGGGTTCGGCGCGGAGGTCAAACGCCGGATCCTGCTCGGCACGTACGCGCTCTCGGCGGGCTACCACGACAAGTACTACGAGAAGGCGCAGGACGCACGCGCGTGGGTCCGGCAGGACTTCGAGGCGGCGTTCGACGACGTCGACGTGATCGCGTCGCCGACGATGCCGGTGCTCCCCTTCGAGCTCGGCGAGAGCCTCGACGACCCGCTGCGGATGTACCTCGCGGACGCGAACACGACCCCGGTCAACCTCGCGAACCTCCCGGCGGTTTCGGTGCCGGCCGGCGAGGCCGACGGGCTCCCGGTCGGCCTCCAGATCGTCGGCCCGAAGTTCGACGAGGAGACGGTGATCCGCGCCGCGAGCGCGGTCGAAGACGCCGAATAGCGGCCGCCGACTGCGACTCTTAACTCGCGTAAAACCGCGTTGAGCGTCTCGGCCGGTTATGTGCCTCGCACCCCTCGTCCCGAGCGCATCATGACCGAAACCGAATCGACGTCGACGGACGCGTTCGATCGCGACTCTGTTCGATCCGCCAGCCGGATCGCCATCGCGGCGCTCGCGCTGGTGGGCGTGCTGTCCCTGTTCACGCTGCTCCCGGGCGTCGGCCGCTTGGTTCCGCTGACGCCGGTCACGTTCGCCGCGGTCGCCAGCGCCGCGGTGACGGTCGCGGTCGTCGCCCTCCTCGCGTACGCCGCGCCGAAGGTCGCCTCGCTGACGCGCGCCGCCCTCCATCGGACCGACGCCGCGGAGCGCGTCGAGCGCATCGCCGAGAACGGCGGCGCGATGGCCTATTGGCTCGTCGTGCTCGCCGCCGTGCTGGTCGCCGACCGCGGGCTCGCCGGCGCGATCGTCCCGCTGATCGACGGCTTCGCGTGGGCGTACGACGCCGCGTTCCTGATCGCGTCGTTCGTCCCGCTCGTCTTCGTCGTGGCGCGGCTGACCGTGACCGTCGACCCGCTCTCCGAGCTCGTCGCCGACCGCGTGACGGGACCCGAATCGTCCGGCGCGGACGAGGACGCCGGCGCGGACGACTCCGAGACGACAGCGGGGTCCGCCGACGCCGACGAGTCGCCGGCCGCGACGGCCGAGGGCGACGCGACCGATTCGCGCACGCACTGGACCGAAGACCGCTGGAACGCCGACGAGGCCGCGGACGAGGGCGCCGACGCGGACGCGGACGCGTCCGACGACGAGCCGCCGACCTCCTGAGCGAGTCGACTGACCTCCTGAACGAGCCGCCGACCTCCCGACCGAGTCGACTGCCCCCGCCCCCCGTCCCGGACTGCGATCCGGAACGTCCATACCTGCCCCGGTGGAGGTGACTGTATGGCGCTGACCGACGAGGAGCGGAGCCGGCTCGCCGACATCGTCCGGCTCCAGCCGACGAAGAACGGCGAGCTGCAGGACGCGTGGGAGCTCGACAGCGGCAGCGAGGTGCACCAGTACCTGCAGAACCACCTCAAGGAGTACTACTACCGCGACGACGACAGCCTGATCCGGTCGACGGCCGAGGCGAACGACCTCGTCGACGTCGAGCCCGGAATCGAGGCGGACGCGGTCGCGAGGGGCGGCGCGCCGGAGACGATCCGCGTCCCGGAGCTGGTGGCGCAGGTGTTCGAGGTGATGGCCGACCCCGACGAGCGCTCGCAGTCGGTCGTCAGCGTGCTCAACGCGGTTCGGGAGGCGTTCGACGTCGACCCCGACGTCGACGAGGTGCGGCGCGCGCTCCGGACGCTCGAACGGAAGAACGTCGTCGAGGTCGTCTACCGGACCGTGCCGACGTTCAAGCTCGCCGTCGAGCGCGACGAGATCACGGTCGAAGTGAGCGAATAGTTGAGTTAGAAGGTAGCTGCCGGAGCGGAGATTGTCGAGGGAGGGGGAAATCGGGTCGCCTCGGTCGCCGGCTTATAAATATCCAAACCGTGTTCGGCTGAGAACGCTTCCGAAGCCCCAGCCGCTCGCTTATAAGTGATTGATTTCGGATCGCCGGTGACTATCTCCGAAGCCCCAGCCGCGAGGAGCACGCACGCTCGCTGCGTTCCTCAGTCACTCACTTCGTTCGCTCCTTGCGGTACTTGCGTCGCCTGCGTGCTCCTCGCGGCTGCCCCTTTGAGTCCACCCGCACAGCGACCGCACCTCACGCCTCCCCAGCCTCGGCGGCCGGCCCGGCGCGGCTCCCTCGCGCTCGGTTCGCGCCCGGTGGGGCGCTCACCGGAGCGCGCCGCCGCATACCGTTTATAACCAATTACTGAACGCGCTATCGAGACTCCCCCGCGTCACATCCCCATGTCGGCGGCGGCGTCGGGGACCGGCAGGTCGTTGACGGCGACGCCGAGCAGCTCCGCGGCGTGGTCCAGCGCCATGTCGAACCCGTAGTACCGCTCCAGCTCGTCGCCGTTCGGCCCCGGGCGAACCTTCAGCATCGCGTAGCCGTCGACGTTCTGCGCGACGGTCGCCTCGGCGCCGTCGGCGGAGAACGTGAGCAGCCGCTCGCCGTCGGTCTCCTCGTAGCGCGCCGCGACCCCGTTCGCTTCGGCCTCGCTGGACTCGCTCTCGGTCGACTCCGCTCCGGCCTCCCCGTCGGCCGTCGTGTCGCTCATACCACCGGTAGGGGCCGGTCCCTGTCGTATCTGTCGGTCGTCGGGACCCGACCTCGGCACCGCGCGGCGCCGCCTACCGCGGGTCCCAGCCGTGGAACTCGTCGCCCGGCTCCAGTTCGAGGTCGAACGCCTCGATCATCCCGCCGAGCCCGGCGTACCCCTGCGCGAGCGCGGCGATGCCGACCACGGTCTCGTCGTCGTACGCGGCGGCGACCTCGCCGTGGGCGATCGCGTCGACCTCGCGGCGGACGACCGCGACCGCGTACTCGACCAGCGTCGTCTCGTCGGCGTCGAGGTCGGTCAGGTCGTCGGTTCCGATCCCGGCGATGACGTCGTCGCCGATCCCGACGCCGCGGGCGATGTTGACGTGCTGGTGCCACTCGTAGCGGTTGCGCGTCTCGCTCGCGGCGGCGAGGATGACGAGCTCGCGGTCCCGGTCCGAGAGGCCGCTGTCGGTCCACAGCGAGCCGAGGAACGAGCGCAGTCCGGCGAGCACCTCCGGGTTGTTGCCGAGCGACCGATAGACGTGGAGCGGTTTCCCCTGGAGCGACGACTCCAGCAGCTCCTCGTACTCCTCGGGCACGTCCGACGCGTCGACGTATGGTACGCGGGCCATGCCGGGGCCTCGCCGCCGACCGGCATAGCTGTGGGTGTCCCGGACGACCCCGCCGGATCGATCCGGGATGGCAAGGTTAAGGGACGCCACGCGCGTATCGCTGCCAATGAGTACCGAGGTGTCGCGGCGGCGGGCGTGGGTGATCGCCGCGCGGCCGCAGACGCTGCCCGCGGCGGCGGCGCCCGTGATCGTCGGCGTCGGGCTCGCCCTCCGAACGGGCGCGTTCGCCCCGCTCCCGGCGCTCGCGGCGTTCGTCGGCGCGGCGCTGATCCAGGTCGGCACCAACTTCGCGAACGACTACTACGACGCCATCCAGGGGGCCGACACGGACGACCGCGAGGGGTTCACCCGCGTCGTCGCCAGCGGCCTCATCGAACCGGCCGAAGTGAAGCGGGCGATGTGGCTGACGTTCGCGGCCGCGATCCTCGTCGGCACCTACCTCGTCGCCGTCGGCGGCGTCCCGATCCTCGTGATCGGACTGGCGTCCGTCGCCGCCGGGATCGCCTACACCGGCGGCCCGTACCCCCTCGGCTACCACGGCCTCGGCGACCTCTTCGTCTTCGTCTTCTTCGGCGTGATCGCCGTCACGGGCACCTACTACGTGCAGGCCGCCGCGCTCGTCGGCGAGGCGTTCCCGCTGTGGATTCCCCAGGATACGGTCACCCTCGCCGCCGTCGTCGCCAGCCTCCCGATCGCCGCGCTCTCGACGAACATCCTCGTCGTCAACAACGTCCGCGACCTGGAGGAGGACGCGGCGACCGGCAAGCGCACCCTCGCGGTCCGGTTCGGCTACCGGTTCTCGCGCGTCCAGTACGTCGGGCTGCTCGCGCTCGCCTACCTCACCCCCTTCTGGTTCCTCGCCCGCGGGGACGGCCCCGCGGTGCTGCTCCCGCTCGTCACGCTCCCGCTCGCGGCCGCCGTCGCGCGCACCGTCCTGACCGAGACCTCGGGCGACGCGCTCAACCCGGCGCTGGAGTCGACCGGAAAGCTCCTCGCGGCCTACGCGGTCGCGTTCGCGGTCGGCCTCGCGCTCTGACCGATGCGGCTCCGCCCCTTCTCGCTCGACCTGACGAGCCCGCTCGGCACCGCCCGCGGCGCCATCACGGAGCGCGAGGGGTTCCTCGTCGGCGTGGGGCCGGACGACCGGGCCGGAATCTCGGTCCCGGGACTCGGCGAGGCCGCCCCGCTCCCGGGCTGGACCGAGTCGCGGTCGGCGTGCGAGTCGGCCCTGCGCGGCGTCGCGGACGACGGCGGTGCCCTCGTCGACGACGCGCTCGACCGCCTCGACCCGGGAGCCACGCCCGCGGCCCGTCACGGGCTCGCGCTCGCGCTCGCGGACGCCGCGGCGAGAGGCGAGGGGCGGTCGCTGGCCGCGCGGCTCGCGGCCGATCGCGGGCTCCCGACGCCGACCGAGACGGTCCCGGTCAACGCCACGGTCGGCGACGGCGACCCCCAGACGACCGCCGCGGCGGCCGCCCGAGCCGTCGCGGAGGGGTTCGACTGCGTGAAGGTGAAGGTCGGCGCGCGCGCCCTCGACGCCGACGTCGAACGTCTCCGCGCGGTGCGGGAGGCGCTCGGCGACGACGTCGCGCTCCGGGCCGACGCGAACGGCGCGTGGGACCGGTCGACCGCCCGAGAGGCGCTCGACCGCTTCGCGCCGCTGAACCTCGCCTACGTCGAGCAGCCGCTCCCCGCCGAGGACCTCGCCGGCGCGGCGGCCCTCAGGAGCGGTCGAGAGGGTCGAGAGGACAGAGAGGCCCGAGACGACCGAGAAGACCGAGACGACCGCGCCGGCGACGACGCCGACGCTCCGGTCCCGATCGCGCTCGACGAGTCGCTGGCTCGTCGCGACCTCGACGCCGTCCTGGACGCCGGCGCGGCCGATGTAGTCGTCCTGAAGCCGATGGCGCTCGGCGGGCCGGACCGCGCGCTGGCGGCGGCGGCGACCGCCCGGGCCGCGGGTGTCGAGCCCGTGATCACCACCACGATCGACGCGGTCGTCGCGCGGACCGCCGCGGTCCACGTCGCGGCCGCGGTCCCCGAGGTCGCCCCCTGCGGGCTCGCCACGGCCTCGCTGCTCGACGAGGACCTCGCGCCGGACCCCTGCCCGGTCGCCGACGGCGAGGTGGCGGTTCCGGACGCCCCCGGTCTCGCCGGCGACGCCTTCGACGGGCTTCGCTGAGATGCGGCCTCCCGGTAGCGACTACCGCTCGACGACTTCGATGACTCCCTCCATGTCCCGCGTCTGGTGGGGCGTACAGACGTACTCGTACGTGCCCGGCGTCGCGAACTCGCGCTCGAAGGTGTGGCCCTCGGCCGCGGCGAGCCCGGAGTCGAAGGCGCCGCCCCTGTCGACGACGTTGTGACTGCCGCCGACGCCGGTCCACTCCCAGACGACCGTCGTGCCGGCGTCGACCCGGACCGCCGCGGGCGCGAACGAGAAGCCGCCGTCCGCCCCCACCGCGACCGCGACGCTCTCCTCGCCGGTCCGATCGACCGGGGCCGCGTCGTCGCCCCCGCCGTCGCCTCCCGGGAGTAACGCCCCGGTACACCCCGCGAGTCCGGCGGCAGCGGCGGCGCCGACGCCCGCGAGCAGCTCTCGTCGCGTTCGCGTGTTCATGGCGGTTCGAAGGGCCGAACGGTATAAAACGTCCCGAGAGCGACGCTCCGAGAGCGACGAGGGAAAGGGGCTTGTACGGCCGCAGCCGAAGGGTCGAGTATGAGCGAGTGGACAGACGCGATCGTCGGCGACCGCATGACCGTCGACAACCAGTTCACGGACCGAGTGTCGGCCTCGCGGTTCTCCAGCCAGGAGTGGGGCCTGATCATGACGGCGACGGAGCTCGAGATCGAGGATGCCGCCGACCCCGAGGAGGCCCGCATCGTCGCCGACACCTCCAGCCTCCCGGCGATCATGCCGGAACTCGAGAACGTCCGGTCGCAGGTCGCCGCGATGGGCGGAGCGCCGGACCGGGGGGACGGCGGCGGCGCCGGCGGCGGCCTCGTCGACTCGATCAAGGGCGCGCTCGGCCTCGGCGGCTCGGGAGGCGGCGGCGGCAGCGACGAGGAGCTCGCCGCCGCCGAACAGCTCGTCCAGGAGTACGCCGACGAGCTGCAAGCGCACCTGGAAGACAACGGGAAGTGGGAACAGGTCAGGCTCGCGTATCAGGAGTAACCGGACGGCCGCGACCGACGAGGCCCTCGGTCGTTACTCTAGTCGCCGCTGCGGAACAGCGTCAGCCCCTCGGCCTCGTAGATGTTGATCAATTCCCTGACAATCTCGTCGTACTCCTCGTCGTCGACCCGGAGCGCGTCGAGGCGCTCGACCGTCTCCTCGTCCAGGTGGATCTGGGGCATACGCGGCGATTCGTCGGCTACGTAATAAAAATCCTCGGTGAGTTCGGACGAGCTGAGACCGCCGGCCGTCAGTCCGGCCGACGTTCCTCAGCCAGACTGCCCGATATCGCTCCCTCGGACGCGTCCTCCGCGAGGGCTCGGCGAGCCATTCGCTCGACGTCCGCCTCGGAGAGGTCGTCGCTCGGAAGCAGGAGGCGATCGTTGAAACGGACGATCGAATCGTCCTGTTCGAGCATCGCGAGGAGCTGTGAGGAGTCGACAGCGGGACCGTTGGTCCGCGTCGTTCCGACCAGCTCGCTCAGCTCGTCGAACCCCTCGAACAGCTGCGTTTGCTCGATTCCGATCCGATCCTGGAGAGAGAGCACCGATCCGCGTTCGAACCGATGCGAAGTCGGCGACTCCGACCGCACCGTGTTCACTTGCATCGCCGACACGCTGTTGGACGCCACCGGGACGCCGGGATCGCCGACGCGGCGGATCCGAGTCTCGTCTGCGAGACCGGACAGCGAAACGCTCGCGGTCATCGACGTCCCCGCCGCTAACAGGGCCACGACCGACCTGAGGGCCGTGGAAGACGGCGGTCCCGCGACGGCGACGGAACCGAGCCCCCCGTTCTCGACGGCGGCGAGTCCGCCGTCGACGCCGTCGGTCCCCTCGAAGACCGTCAGCGTCGGCGCGTCGCCGAGATCGGCGACCGCGACCGTGTCGTCGGCCGCGGCGACCGCGCCGTCCGCGACCGGGAGCGCGCAGTACGCGACGTCGACGTCGGGGTCCGAGAGCACGGTCCCGACCGCCTCCGCGTCGGGTTCGTCGAGCACTTCCCACTCCCCGACGCCATCGGGGACCGCCGGCTCCGAAAGCGCGCGACGGGTCCTCGTCGCGCGCTCAGCAGAGCCGACCAGCGCGACGAACCGGACATCGCCGCTGGCGGTCGTCTCCCGACGGAGCCGGTTCTCGTAGCTCGCCGGCGTCAACACCGACGTCCCCGCCGGAAGCGGGTCGTCGTCCGGGCTCGGGGTTCCACCCGCCGGAGCGAGCCACGGCGAGGTCGCGAGCGCGTCCGGCGCTCCGGAATCGACGGGCTCGGCCGTGCCGCGCACCCGAACCGGCGCCAGCACGTGCGCGAGGTGGGGAAGCAGTTCGGCGCCGGTCGGATTCGGCCGGAGCACCGCCTCGGTCGGCCAGTCGGGCGCGTACGGCGCGACGGTCTCCGCATCCACTTCGAGGTACTCCATCAGCCGCTCGCTCATCGACAGGTCCGCGAGCTTCGGCGGGTAGAAGGGGAGCTCCGAGCCGACCAGCTCGTACTCGTACCGGTCGGACGGGACGTACCCCTCGGTCCGGGTGAGCGTATCGAGGAAGAACCACGTCCGAAGCAGCTCCGCGGCCCGCTCTTCGAGCGCGACCCCCTCGGTCGGCAGCGATTCGATGTAGCCGTTTGCGAGCCGGATCGCGGGCGCGTTTCCGGTCACCATCCGCGCCCCGAGGTAGTACGACAGCGTCGAGAGCCGGTAGACGTCCGCGTAGTCGGGGCGGACGACGACCTCGACGCCGGTGTCGGGAGGGACCAACGGGCTCGGGATGTCGAGCGCGTCGCCGCGCTCGATGCGCGGCGGGTAGCCGCGGAGCGTCGGCCACGACCGCTCGGCGGAGAACTCCTTGATCGACGAGCCGAGCACCGAGACCGCCTCCGCCAGCGCGGCCGGGTCGTCGGGGACCGTGATCGTCGCCTCGGGGCGGGTGTGAAGCGACCGCGCGCCGACCGTGACGGTGACCGATCGGTCGAACTCGAGGTCGACCGCCCCGGAGTCGGCCATGCCGGTCGTCGAGACCGCCACGTCGGTCGCGCGGATCAGCGCCTTGGCCACCCCGCTGACGTCGAAGCAGTACGACCCTCGTCGGAGCTCCATCGGGTCGTCGAGCCGCGCGACGAACTCGCCGTCCGCCCTGCGCACGGTCACCGCCGAGTAGTCGGGAACCGAGATTGACCCCGCCTCGAAGCTGACCGCTCTGTCGACCGGAAACGGGAACAGCTCCGTGAGCGCGGGCTCCGGATCGGGTTCGGTGTCCGACACGAGCCGGAGCTCCTCACCCTCCAACGCGTCGCGAACGCAGAGCGTCTCACCCCGCGTCTCGAGGCGTACTCGTTCTCCGATCGCGTCGTCTCTCACTACCAATTGATAAACCGACAACAGTTATCAGGTTATCGGTGCTTCTCTGAATTCGGCATCTCTCGGCCGCAACAAAGGCATTTCACCGCCTCGTGTTAACAGGAGTGACAGCAATTTTAACACCGCCCGGCCGCGACGCATCGCCATGAACGACGCCGCGGCGGCCGCTCTCGCCGATGCGTTCCCGGAGCGGTCGGTCGAGCGCCTGACCGGCGTCGGCCCCTCGTGGAACGGGGCCAACGAGACGGTCGGGGTCGCCTTCGCGGACGGCGGTCGGGCGTTCTGCAAGGTCGCGGTCGACGGCGACGGCACCCGGATCGCCCGCGAGCTGGCAGTCCTGCGTTACCTGGCCGCCGAGCGGCCGATCGCGGTCCCGGACGTCCTCGCCGGTGACCCGGACGCGACGGTGCCGTACCTCGTCACCGCGCCCGCTCCCGGACGCGAGCTCCTCGACCTGTGGGACGAGCTCGGGGAACGAGAGGGCGGTGAGGCCGACCGCGCGGCGTTGCTCCGGCGCGTCGGCGCGACGCTCGCGACCCTCCACGCCGAGCGGTTCGAGACGCACGGCGAGATCGTCGGGAGCGACGGGCGGGGCGGACTCGCGCTCGATCCCGCGCCGTGGCCGGACGTGCTTTTAAAAACGATCGAGCGAACCCGCGAGATCGGCACGTCGGAGCGGCTCGGCCACCACTACGACGCCGTCGTCGACTGCGTCGAGGCGAACCGCGACCGCCTCCGCGACGCCCCCGCGGCGCTCCTCCACGGCGACGTCGCGATGCCGAACCTGTTCGTCGTCGGCGCCGGGACCGGACGCGACCGCGAGGCCGAGGCAGGCGACGGGATCGCTCCGATCGACTGGGAGCTCGCCCACGTCGGCGATCCCGCCCGCGACCTCGTCAGGGCGGAGGACCAGCTCCTCAACGGGTTCGACGAGCGGGGGCCCGAGCGGTACGCGGCGGCGCTCCGCGCCGGGTACGCCGAGTGCGCCGACGGGCTCCCGGCGGGATTCGCGGCCCGGAGGCCTATTTACGAGGTCGTCCGGATGCTCGGCCGCTCGGGGTTCGTCGACCAGTGGACGACGTACGTCGACGAGCCGATGGCCGACCTCGTCGACCGGGCGGAGGCGGAGATGGAGGCGCGGTTGGAGGCGGTGTGAGGGCCGTCGTTCGGGGGGGATCTGCCGCCCCTCAGCGGTTCCACGCCGCGTCGTCGGGGTCGATCCGTCGGTCGCCCCGCTCCAGCCCGTCGACGGCGTCGAGGACGGACGGATCGATCTCGGCGTCGACGGCGTCGAGGTTCTCGGCGACGTGGTCGCCCGTCGCCTTCGGGATCGGCGTGACATCTCGAGCGAGCGCCCACGCGAGCGCGAGGACGGCCGGCGAGCGATCGGCCCGGTCGGCGATCGCGAGGAACTCCTCGTCGTCGAACAGGTCGCCGCGGGCCAGCGGCGAGTAGCCGACGAGCCGGTGGTCGAACTCGGCGGCGAGCCCGCGCAGTTCGGCCTGCTGAAACCGCGGGCGACACTCGACTTGGTGGGCGGCGATCGGCGCGTCGAGGATCTCGCGGGCCTCGCGGAGCAGTTCGGGGGTGAAGTTCGAGACGCCGACGTGGTCGGTGAGCCCCGCGTCGCGAAGCTCGTCGAAGACCGGCAGCGTCGCGGCGGCGTCGTACGCGCGGATCGGCCAGTGGACGTACAGCAGGTCGACGCGGTCGAGCCCGAGGCGGTCGAGGCTCTCGCGGGCCGTCTCGCGGACGTCCTCGGGAGCGAGGTTCTCGGGATGGACCTTCGTGGCGACGACGACCTCGTCGCGCTCGACGTCGGCCGCGGCGATCCCCTCGCCGACCGCGGCCTCGTTGTCGTACATCTGGGCGGTGTCGACGTGGCGGTACCCCGCCTCCAGGGCGGCGGTCACGGTGGCGGTGCACTCCGCGGGGTCGTCGAGCCCCGACGTGCCGAGGCCGAGCGGGAGTTCCAGTGGCGGCATGTCGCCCGATTTCGACCCCGAATTTATAAGGGCGCGCTCACCGGAACGGATCGCGGGCTTCCGGCTGGCTTCCCGCGATCGGTCGCGGGGCCGGAGCGGTCTTTTCACCGCGCTGGAAACCGCTCGGCGTTATATGAGTCCCGGAGCGCCTAGCTTCGCACATGAGCACCGGGATTCACGCCGAACTCGCCCTCTCCTCCTGTGACGGCTGTCCCGTCGCGGCCCTCTCGGCCAGCACGCCGGTCGAGGAGGTACGGGTCGACTCGACCGACGACCGCGTCGAGTTCGTCGCCGCCGATCCGCCCGACGACCCGCCGACCGGGCTCGACCTCGTCGAGTTCGGCGGCCGAGCGCACGGTCGGTACGAGATCGAGTGCGAGCGTCCGGCCACCGACGGCGGGGTCCATCTCGGGGCGCCGAACTCCGAGGGGGCCCCGCGCTCGGAGCCCTCCTCGCTCGACCCCTCGCCGACCGATCCCGACGGCGGGATCTGTGCGGGCTGTTCCTGCGGCGGGCTCCCGGCGGCGTTCGCGAACTTCCCGGTGTCGCCGCGCCGGACCGAAATGGTCGACGGCGAGATCCGGGTCTCGTTCGTCCTGAGCGGCCACGAGGAACTGCGGGCGATCGTCGACGAGTGCGAGGCGGTCGGCCTCGACGTCGAGCTCCGTCGGCTCTGCGTCGACCGCGCTCGCGGCGACGGGGACGAGTATTGCCCCGACGTGGTCCCCGTCGACCTCGCGGGCGTGACCGACAGGCAGGCCGAGATCGCGACGGTCGCCGCCGAGAAGGGGTACTTCGAGACCGGCGGCGCCTCCGCCGCCGACGTCGCGGCGGAGTTCGACCTCGCGAAGTCCACGGTGTCGGAACACCTCCGGACCGTGACGGCGGCGCTCTTTTCGCAGACGTTCGGGACCGGCGACGGTACTTAAACCTCCGAACTGTTCGCCGACAGCTACCCCCGGGGTTAGAGCGTACTGATCAGTAGCGGAGTCGAACCGACCGGTTCGGCTCCGACCACCCATGACCCAGTGGACACAGCTCGGACCGCGGGAACGCGAGCTCCTCGCAGTCCTGCGGCGCGCCGACGAACCCCTCGCCGCTCGCGACCTGCACGACGCGGTCGCGGACCGCGGCGACGACGTCGCGTACACGACGGTGAAGCGGACCGTCGACCGGCTCGTCGAGAAGGGGCTCGTCGACCGCGGCGCGGAGCGGCGCCGGGGGACGACGCGACACCGCTACCGCTTCGACGCCGAGGCCGCGCGCGACCGGCTCGTCCCGCAGATCGAAGCCGAGCTGCGGGCGGTCCTCGGCGATCGGGCGGTCGAGCGGATCGCGGTCCGAACGGACGCCGACGGCGACGGCGGAGCGGACGGCAGCGCCGACGCCACCACCAGACAATGACTTCCCAACCCAACGCCAGCGACGAGCCGACGGCACGAGCCGACGAACAGCGCGACGAGACGCCCGCGGACGCGGGCGAGACGGGACCGGCGGACGGAACGGACGCGGCCGGCGACGAGCCCGAGATCGTCGACGGGCGGACGATCGAGCACCTGCTCACCGACCACGAGCGCGACATCGCCTCGACCGCGGAGGGGACGGACGCGACCGCGGCGAAGCGACCGAGCCTCGACCTGCCGCGATTGGAGCTCGGGCGGCGCGACTTCATGAAGGCCGGCGCCGCCGTCGGGGCCATGAGCGGCCTCGCGGGCTGTACGAGTATCCTCGCGGACGAGGACGACGACTCCGGCGGCGCGGCCGGGAGCGGCGAGCACTCCGTCGCGCCCGGCGAGCACGACGAGAACTACGGCTTCCTCTCCGGCGGCCACACGGGCGAGATCCGCGTCGTCGGCCTCCCGTCGATGCGCGAGCTGATGCGGATCCCGGTGTTCCAGACGGAGAGCGCGCGCGGCTACGGTCACGACGCGAAGTCGAGCCGGATGCTTGAGGAGGAGGGCGACGGCCACGTGTGGGGGGATACCCACCACCCGCGCGTCTCGCAGACCGACAACGACTACGACGGCCGCTGGCTGTTCGTCAACGACAAGGCCAACGGGCGGATGGCCCGGGTCGACCTGGAGTACTTCGAGACGGACGCGATCACGAACGTCCCGAACTGTCAGGGCGTCCACGGCGCCTGTATGCAGCTGCCGGACACGCAGCTCGTCTTCGGCGTCGGCGAGTTCCGCGTCCCCATGCCGAACGACGGCCGGGACGTGCAGAGCCCGGACGAGTACGGCTCCGTCATCACCGCCATCGACCCCGAGACGATGGACGTCGAGTGGCAGGTCGAGGTCGACGGCAACATGGACAACGGGGACGGCGGCAAGGAGGGCCGCTGGTTCTTCGCCACCGGCTACAACAGCGAGGAGGGGACCACCGAGGGCGAGATGGCCCGCTCCGACCGCGACTACGTGAAGGCGTTCGACATCCCCGCGATCTGGGACGCCGTCGAGAGCGGCCAGTACGAGGAGATCAGCGGCGTGCCCGTCGTCGACGGGACGAAGGACAGCCCGCTGAACGAGGGCGACCGCCCGATCGTCCGCTACGTCGCGACGCCGAAGAGCCCGCACGGGGTCAGCGTGACGCCGAACGGGAAGTACGCCATCGCCTCCGGAAAGCTCGACCCGAGCTGTACCGTCATCGACATCGAGGCCATCGCCGAGGTCGACGACCCGCAGGACGCCATCGTGGGCCAGCCCCGTATCGGGATGGGGCCGCTCCACACCGCCTACGACGGGCGGGGCCACGCGTACACGACGACGTTCATCGACAGCGAGGTGGTCAAGTGGGACTACGAGGCCGCCGTCGAGTCCGAGGCCGGCTCCGAGGAGCCGGTCGTCGACCGCCACGACGTCCACTACAACCCCGGCCACCTCATCGCCGCGGAGTCGTACACGGCGTCGCCGCAGGGCGACTACCTCGTCTCGCTGAACAAGCTCTCGAAGGACCGATTCCTGCCGGTGGGGCCGATCCACCCGGAGAACGACCAGCTGTTCCACATCGGCGACGACGACGCCGGGATGCAGCTGGTGAAGGACAAGCCGTCGTACCCCGAGCCGCACGACGCCAGCATCGTCCACAAGGACAAGATCGACCCCGCGAAGACGTGGGACCCGGACGACTACGAGCTGGAGTACGTCGCCGAGGGCGAGGAGTCCTTCGAGCGGGTCGACGAGAGCACCGTCGAGATCGAGATGTGGGCGCGCCGCAACGAGTACGCGTTCCCGGAGGTCACGCTTCGGGAGGGCGACGAGGTCCGCCTCAAGATCTCGAACATCGAGACCACGAGCGACGTGATCCACTCGATCGCGATCCCGGAGTACGACATCAACCTCGCGCTGGCGCCGCAGGACACCCGCGAGGTGACGTTCGCCGCCGACCAGCCGGGCGTGTTCTGGGCGTACTGCGCGTACTTCTGTAGCGCGCTCCACCTGGAGATGCGCTCGCGGATCCTCGTCGAGCCGTCCGCGTAGGGACCGAACAGCCACTCGACCACACCCGACCACCACCCCCCACCCTATGACACCCGCACTCGACCGACTGACCGAACTCAGACGGGCGCTGCCGCTGACGGCGGCGGTCCTGTTCGTCGCCGCGCTCGCGGTGCCCGTCTGGGAGATCGCCTTCGAGGCGCCGCAGTACCCGGACGGGCTCCTCGTGGAGCTGTACGCCTACCCGCGGCTCGGCGGCGACTTCGCCGAGGTGCAGGCGCTGAACCACTACGTCGGGTTCTACTACCCGGACCCGGTGTTCGTCGACCCGAACTACGCGGTCCACCCGGACGCGATCGCCGCGCCGGAGTGGATCCTCGGGCCGGTCCTGTTCCTCGCGGTGGCGGCCGCGGGGGTCTTCGTGGCGGTCGCGCCGACCGAGCGCAAGCTCCGCTACGGCCTCTTCGGCCAGCTCGTCGGGGCGACCGTGGCGTTCGTCGGCACGTTCGCGATCGTCCAGTACCGCCTGTACCAGGCGGGCCACGCGCTCGGGGAGGACGCGCCGGTCGTCGGCGTCGCGGAGTTCACCCCGCCGCTGTTGGGCGGCTACGAGATCGCCAACATCAGCGGGGTGGCGTGGTTCGGTCCCGGGGGGTACATGACGGGACTGGGGTTCCTCCTGCTGGTCGCGGCGTACCTGCTCCGCGACTCGCAGGTCACCGTCGGCGAGGCCGCGGAGCGACTCCGCGACCGCCTCGGGGGCGGGAGCGACGGCGACGGCCCCGACCGAGACCGGTCGAGCGACGAGCCGCCTGCGACCACCGACGAGCCCGGCGCGGAGGTGAACTGATGACCCGACGCCCGTCGGTCGCCGGCCTCGTCTCGGCGCGCGCGGTCTTCGTGGCCGCCGCCGTCGTGCTCGCGGCCGTCCTCGGCGGCGTCGCCGCGGCGGCGGGGGGTGGCGCCGTGTCCGGCGACGCGAGCGGGACGAAGGCGGCCAACGGCACCGACGGGCTCGTCGTCGACCCGCCGACGTACGACCCGGCGCGGCCGACGGCGACGGGGACCGCGACGGTCGTGAGCGACGGCGGAGGAAACGCGACCGACGGCGAGAACGCGACCGCCGGGACGTACGAGAGCCTGACCGCCGCGGTCGACGCCGCGGAGCCCGGAGACGCGGTCGAGCTCTCCGGCGTCTTCGAGCCGACGGAGCCGGTCGTCGTCGACGAGCCGAACGTGACGGTCCGGGCGAGCGAGACTCACGGAGCCCTGGTCGACGGGGGCGGCGAGGACAGCGTCGTCGTGTTGGAGGCGCCGAACGCCGCGATCGAGGGCGTCTGGATCCACGACACCGGCGAGGACCTCGAGTCGCAGGACGCCGGGGTGTACGTCGCCGGGAACGCCTCCGGGGCGACGCTCTCGGAGCTCTACCTCACCGACGCCGCCTTCGGCGTCTGGGTGAACGGCGCGGACGAGGTGACGGTCGCCGACTCGCGGATCGAGGGCACCGAGGCGCCGCGGTTCGCGAACCGCGGCAACGGGATCAACCTCTGGGAGACCGAGGGGAGCGAGATCCGCGACACCGAGATCACCGACGTGCGCGACGGGATCTACTACTCGTGGGCCTCCGACGTCGAGGCGACCGGGAACACGCTGTGGGACCTGCGCTACGGCGTCCACTACATGTACTCAGACGACAACCGGATCGCGGACAACGTCGCCTTCGAGAACGACGTGGGGTACGCGCTGATGGTCAGCGACTCCATCGAGGTCGTGAACAACACCGCGGTTGCGAACCGCGGGCAGAGCGGCCACGGGATCCTGCTCAAGGAGATCGACCGCAGCGTCGTCCGCGACAACCGCCTCGTCGCCAACGACGACGGGATCTTCCTCTACAACGCCCAGCACAACGAGGTCCGGGGGAACCTCCTGTACGCCAACGGGGTCGGGGTCCACCACTCCGCCGGGACCTCGGAGACGACCGTCGCCGGCAACGGGTTCGTCGAGAACGAGGAGCCGGTGTTGACGACGACCCGCGACCTCGTCGCCTGGAACGGCTCCGACCGGGGCAACTACTGGTCGGACGCCCGCGTCGCCGACGCCGACGGCGACGGCATAAGCGACACGCGGCATCGGCCGGCCGGCGCGGCCCAGCGGCTCGTGCAGGAGCACCCCGCCGCAGCGGTCTTCGCGGACGGCCCGGCGTTCGACGCGATCCGGCTGGTCGAGAGCCGGTTCCCCGCGGTCGAGACCGCCGGGGTCGTCGACCACCGCCCGCTCGCCGACCCCGTCCACGACGTCGAGCCGTATCGCCCGTACGCGGCGGCCGTCGACGCGACCGTCGAGTACGACTCGGACCCGGGAGACGACCACCACCAGCGGCACCAGTAACCATGCGCATCGATATTAAGCACGTTCACAAGCGGTACGGCGACGTCGAGGCCCTCGCCGGGCTCGACCTCACGGTCGAATCGGGCGACGCGTACGGCCTCGTGGGAACCAACGGCGCCGGCAAGTCCACGCTGTTCGGGCTGATCGCCGGCCGCGAGCGCCCCGACGCGGGGACCGTCTCGGTCGGCGGCCGCGAGGTCGGCGAGATCGGGTGGCGGATCCGCGAGGCGATCGGAATCTTACCCGAGGAGCCCGGCTTTCCGCCGGGCGAGACGGGGCGCGAGACCCTGCGCTTCCACGCCGACGTCCGCGGAGTCGGGTCGGGCCCGGAGGACGCCGCCGAGCGCATCGCCGGCGCGGCCGCGACGGTCGGGCTCGCTGAGGCGATCGACCGCCCCATCGACGGCTACTCGAAGGGGATGCGCCGCCGGCTCGGGCTGGCGGCCGCGCTCCTCGCGAATCCGGCGGTGCTCCTGCTCGACGAGCCGACCGCGGGGCTCGACCCGAACGGCGTCGCCGCGCTCCGCGAGGTCCTGACCCGCGTGCGTGACGAGACGGGTGTGACACTGCTCATGGCGACCCACGCGCTGCGGGAGGCCGAGCGCGTCTGCGACCGCGTCGGCGTCCTCGACGACGGGCGGCTGGTCGCGGAGGGGACGCCCGACGGGCTCGCCGCCGACCACGAGGCCGGTCTCGAAGGCGCCTTCGTCTCGCTCACCGGGGGTGGTCGAGATGCCTGAGCGCGGGCGCGGAGCCGCGCCCGAGGACGGCGAGGCGCCCGACGCCGACACGGCGTCTGACTCGGACCCGGCCCCGGACGGCGGCGTCGTCGTCGACGGCTCGACCGCCGCCTCGCGGACGGACGCTTCCGCGGAGGCGACGGAGAGGGAGACGGAGACCGCGGACGAGACCCCGACCGACGCCGAGGGGATCTCCGTTCCCCTCCCGCGTCCCGGGATCGTCCTCCGGATCGCTCGCCGCGAGACCCGGCTGACCGCCCGCCGGGGGTGGGCCGTCGCGCTGACGGTCGTGTTCGCCGCGTTCGGGCTCCTGCTGGCGACGTTCAGCGGGTCGAGCGTGGCGCCGACCGGCTACGAGCCGGTCGTCGCGAGCTACGTCGAACTGGCGACGTACCTCGTCCCGCTGGCCGCGCTGGCGTTCGGTCACGGCGCGATCGTCGCGCGGCGGAGCGCGGGCGCCTCGGGGTCGTGTTGACGCTGCCCGTTTCGCGGGTCGAAACCGCGATCGGCGTGTACGCCGGGCGGGCCGCGGTGCTCTCGGCGTCGGTCGTCGTCGTCTTCGGCGTCCCCGGGCTGCTCCTCTTGCGGGAGTTCGGGCTCGCCGGCTGGCCGACGTTCGCGTGGTTCCTGTTCGCGACGGTCGCCGTCGCCGTCGCGCTCCTCGGGCTGGGGGTGGCGATCTCCGCGGTCGCGCCGACCTCGACGGTCGCGCTCGCGGGCGCCCTGCTCGTCTGGGCGTGGTTCGCCCTGGTCCACGACCTGCTCGCGCTCGGCGTGCTGGCCGCGCTCGACGGCGCGGGGCGGTTCGTCGCCGTCGCGGTGGCCGCGAACCCGGTCTCGACGTACCGGCTCCTCGCGCTCGCCCCGACCGACGCCGGCGGCGCGGGGCTCGCGGCCGCGCTCGACGGCAGCGGTCTCTCGGTCGGCGTGCTCGTGGCCGTCCTGCTCGGGTGGGTCGCGGTCGCGACGGGCGTCGCCGCGGTGGCGCTCCGCTCGAAACGGATATAAAACGCCCCGCGTGTCTTTTGAACCCATCCG